>SKQS01000214.1 GCA_007118895.1 Wenzhouxiangella sp. | reverse complement strand
CACTCAAGTCCAATCTGGCGCTGACGGTGGCCGCGCTGGAGGGCCCGGCGGCGAGCGTCGGGCCGTTGCTGAGAGTGCTTGAGCTTTCGCGAGAGCTTGGCGATGAAGCGTCTATCATGAGTACCCTGGCCAATCTGTGTGACAACCTTGTTCAGAGCGGAGACTTGGCGAGAGCCGAGCCACATTGTGCCGAGGCGCTAGAGTTGCTGCGTCAGGCCGGCATGAAGCGCCACCTGGCCGGAGTGCTGATGGTTACCGGTGATCTCAATCGTCAGACCGGTGCAGTGGAGCAGGCGATGGCCTACTACGAAGAGGCGCTGGAAATGGCGCGTGGCCGCATTCCGACAGTCGAGCGCCCGCTGCTGGAGAAGCTGGCCCGGCTGCACGAAGAGCGCGGCGAACATGACATTGCAACGGCGTGGTGGCGGGAGCTGCTGGCTTTCAAGAGTGAGAGACTGGAGCAGGATCGACAGGCAGCGATCGAGGAGCTGGAAATTCAGTATGCGGTTGAGCAGCGCGAGGGCGAGATCGAGCTTCTGCGCCTGCAGACCGAACTCGATGCCTCTCGCCTGGCCCAGCGCAATATCTGGCTGATGGTGCTGTCGATCGGCCTGGTGCTTTCCCTGCTGGTTGCGCTGGCCATTCTGCGCAACTACCGCGCCCGGATCATCCTGCAGCGAGAGCTGGCCGAGCGCAACCGGGCACTGAAGGAAGCGCTGGAACAAGTCAGCCGGCTGGCAACCACCGATACGTTGACCGGTCTGCTCAATCGCCGCGCGCTGATTGAGCAAGCAGGTAAGGAAATGGCCAGAGCCGAGCAGGATGGTCGTCGCCTGAGCCTGGTCATGGCCGATGCTGATGGTTTCAAGGAGATCAATGATCGCTTTGGCCACAGGGTCGGTGATGAGGTGTTGTGCGCCCTTGCCGGAATCCTTCGCCAGGGAGTGAGGTCGGATGACCTGGTCTGTCGCTGGGGTGGCGAGGAGTTTCTGATCGTGCTGACCCGGACAGAACCGAATCAGGCAGTCGAGGTCGTCGAGCGATTGCGAGAATCCGTAGCCGGTCAGACCATCCACACCAGCATCGATGGATTGACCTTGACGATGACATTCGGCCTGGCGCCACTGGAGAGCGACCTGGACAAGGCGATCGCTGCCGCCGACGAGGCGTTGTACGCCGGCAAGCGGGCGGGTCGAAATCGCGTCACCCTTGCTGAGGCTGGGCCTCGGGACTGTTGAATCGGGCATTTCGCATGCACTTTTTCCTTCGGGTGGCCAAGGGGTGTTTTTGTTAAATTTCTGTTGCAAGGTGATTAGGCATCAGGTAACTTTCAGTGCGTCGCTTTCCATTTTGTGAGTTCGACTGATCAACTGATTCGAGGGAGAATTGCCATGTCACCTACTGTTTCGCGCCATCCGCTGGCGCTGGCCGTATCTGCTGGATTGCTTGCACTGGGGCTGGGAGGCCTGCCTGCTTATGCACAGATGGGGACTGACTCACAGCCCCAGGCCGATCAGGCCGAGCAGGATGAAGACGCGCCTGATGCGGATCTGGATCGCCTGTTGGTCACCGGTTCGCGTATCGCCACCGACAGCAACCTGACCACTCCCAACCCTGTCAACATGGTTGATCGGGACGAGATTTCACTTTCCGGCCAGACCGACATCGCCAATTTTCTGCGCGACGTACCGGCATTGTTTTCGACCCTGCCTGCGAACCAGTCCGCGCGCAACGCCGCTCCAATCGGAACCAGTCTGCTGAATCTTCGCGGCCTGGGTACCGGACGTACCCTGGTACTGGTCAACGGACGACGTAATGTCGCCGGTGTGGCGGGGACAGCAGCCGTGGACATTTCCTCGATCCCGGCAACGCTGATCGAGCGAATCGATATCGTGACCGGGGGCGCGTCGGCCATCTACGGCGCCGACGGCGTTTCCGGCGTGGTCAACTTCATTCTCAGAGAGGACTTCGACGGTCTGGAGTTCCGCGGCAGCGGTAGCACCACGGAAGCCGGCGGCGGCTCGGAGTACCAGCTCTCTGCCGTTGGCGGCACCAACTTTGGCGATGGCCGGGGCAATGCCGTGGTATCGGCGGAATGGACCCGCGTCGAATCCATCGATGCATCGCAACGCTCTGGCTTTGCCGGTCGCAACCTGGCTTCCTTCATGCCGACTTCGGAGGCGCTCGCTGCTTTTCTGGGCATCAACCCGAATGCGGCCAATACCTTCGCCACCAACCGCACGCTTCCGGTTTCCAGCCCGTTCGGCATCATCTTCCTCGAAGATGCCGACGACCGGATAGCCCCGGGTTTTTCGGCCATCAACCTGCTGTTTCCTGACCTCACCGTTGGTTCCGGCGCTTTTCCGGTCGCCCAGATTATCGATGAGAACGGCCAGCTTCGGCCCTACAATCGGGGCGATTTCTTCGTCAATTTGTTCGAGGCCGTTGGTGGCGACGGCATTGCCGCCACGCCGAACGTCATTGAATTGCAGCCGCAGACCACGCGCTTCAATATCAACGGCAACTTGAATTACGAGATCCACCCGCGAGCGCGGTTTTTCACCGAGACACGCTTCAGCTACATGGAAGTCGAATCGCGCAACCAGGTCAACGGCTTCAATGATGACATTCCGATCTCGCTGGACAATCCGTTCATTCCGGACGCACTCCGCGCCCAGATCGACAGCCTGATTGATGAAGGCATCACGCCGTCCATCGTTGTCTCCCGCGACAACCTCGATGTGCCCGCGCTGAGTACGGCAGAACAGCACAGCTTCAGGATCGTCACCGGCTTCGAGGGCGATCTGGGTGCCGGATGGGACTACTCGGTTTCCTATAACTACGGTCGCACAGACCGCACGTTCACCAATGCAAGTGCCCGAGTGGAAGACCGGTTCTTCGCTGCGGTGGACGCTGTTGTCGATCCTGAAACCGGGCAGATCGTCTGCCGTTCCGATCTTGATCCCGGCGCCGTGCCGCCGGTAGCACCGTTCCCCGATGTCCGCGAGGGTTTCCTTACCTTCACGCCCGGCGATGGCCAGTGCGTGCCGGTCAACATCTTCGGGCGTGGTACCACCAGTGCCGAGGCAGAGGCCTTCATCTTTCAGCCCGATCGGTCCAAGTCGCAGATGACCCAGGAAGTGGTCTCGGCGGTTTTCGTCGGTGACAGCAGCGCGATGTTCACCCTGCCGGATGGTCCGGTCGGGATGGCTGCCGGATTCGAGTATCGCAAGGAAAAGAGCGACTTTTCGCCTGGATCCCTGGAAGCAGCCGGTCTGACTTTCAACAGCGTGACCACTCGCAGCGAGCCGGTCTCGGGCAGCTTCAACGTTACCGAGTTCTTCGGCGAAGTCAGTGTGCCGATCGTCAGCGATCGTCCGTTTGCCGAGAGCCTCACGCTCAACGCCGCGGTGCGATTTGCCGATTACAGCACGGTGGGCAGCAACGTCAGCTGGAGCTATGGTGCGACCTGGAGCCCCACTCGCGACTTCATGTTGCGAGGCACCTACGGTCGTTCGGTGCGCGCACCCAATATCAACGAGCTGTTCTCGCCCCCGCAGCCGATCACCATTGGTGCGGCTCAAGACCCATGTAACGAGAACCTCATCGATGCCGGCTCGGAATTCCGTCGCGCCAACTGCGAGGCGTTGGTAGGGCCCAACTTTGACTCGACCCAGTTCGTCTCGGCCTTCATCACCGGCCGCGCCGGCGGAAACCCGGACCTGGACGAGGAACGAGCAGACACGCTGACTTTTGGCTTCGTGCTGACGCCGACCTTTCTCCCGGGCTTTACTGCAACGGTCGATTACTACGAGGTCAGTATCAAGGACGCCATCGATACCGTTCCAGGCTTGACCGTGGTCCAGCGCTGCGTGGATGCGCCGACTCTGGACAACGCCTTCTGTGAGCTGGTTGATCGTGACCCGGTCGATGGTTTCATCACTTTCTTCCGGTCAGGTGAGCAAAACATCGCCAAGCTCGAGGCGCGCGGAGTCGACTTTGACTTCAACTATGTGTTCGATCCGGGTCTGGGTTCGGTCATGCTCGGTCTCAGCGGCAACCGCAACCTGCGGCGCAGAAACTTCCAGTTCCAGGAGTTTCCGGATGAGTTCGAGGACATCCTGGGCGAGTTCACTTTCCCGAAGTGGGTGCTCAATGCGCGCATCGGCTGGAGACTGGATGACCTGGCCGTCAGCTGGCGGACCAACTACCAGAACAGCCAGCTGCTGCCGGGTGTTTCCAACCAGGACCTGGAAGGCAATCCCGATTTCGTCGATCCGTTCAGCACTGGTACCGCGTTTGTTCATCATCTCAGCGCGACCTATGATTTGACCGAAGACCTGCGTGTGGGCGCGACGATCTTCAACGTCTTCGATCGCGATCCGTTCCTGGCTACGGTTACCCGCCCGGCCGGATTTGCCGGGCGCAGTTTCTACCTGAACCTGACCCAGCGCTTCTGATCGCTTCCCGGCTGCTGCTCCGGGACTACAACAAACCACATCCCCCGGCACGACCGGGGGATTTTTCGCTTCAGGCTGCCGCCATTGGCAGATGACGGCAGTCCAGATCGAAATGGGCCGGTTCGTGGGCGATGATGACCACGCTGCGGTCAGCGAAGTGATCGGCAAGCCCTGCGGTGATGCGGCGTGCGGTGGCGGTATCGACGCCGGCGGTTGGTTCGTCCAGGATCAGCACCGGGAAGTCGGCCAGCAGCAGGCGTGCCAGGGCGAGCCGGCGCGCCTCACCGCCGGATAAGCGGAAACCCGATTCGCCCAGCCAGGTATCCAGCCCGGCATCGAGTGAGCTGACCAGCGATTCCAGCCCCGTCTGCCCGAGCACCTGCATCAGCGAATCATCATCGGCCCCGGGTCGGGCCAATGCCAGGTTGGCGCGCAGGCTGTCGTGGAAGATCACCGGCTGTTGCGGCAGGTGAGCGATCAGACGCCGTCGCTGATCGGCCGCCATGGCCTGCAGGTCGATTCCTCCGAGCAGGATCTCGCCGCCATCGGGGGCGAGCTGGCCGGCCAGCAGACGACCCAGGGTCGATTTGCCGCAGCCGCTCGGGCCGGTAATCAGCAGCGGTTGTCCCGGGCTTATCTCCAGCGAAAGACCATCGAGCACGGGATCGGTATGCGGAAGGTAGCGAAACGTCAGCGCGCGGATTTCCAGCCGATAAGAATCTGGCGGCGGCAAGCCGTCTCTGCGCTCGCGCGGAAGCGTGTCCAGACGGTTGATGCGATCAGCCGAGCGTCGACAGGTTTCCAGAAACTGCCAGGCCGCCGGCAGCGGCTGCCAGGCCTCGATGATGCCGATCACCACCAGCGTGGCCAGCACCACCAGCGGTGCGCCAATGGACTGCTCTTCGTGTTGGTGCAGCCCCAGCCAGAGTACCAGCCAGGCCAGCCCCAACCCGATTACCAGGATGGCCGAACGCCCCAACCCTTCGAGCAAGCCCAGCCTTGCCTGCAGCCAGGCCATGCGGCGAGCGTCGGTGAGGACCTCGCTGACCATTCGGTCCCAGGCGCCCAGGCTGCGCAGATCAGCCAGGCCGGAAAACAGCTCGGTCACCGTGGTGCGCAGGCGGGGAGTGATCTGCCCCAGCTGGGCCCCGACCGGTCTGGCGGCGCGATCGCCCAGCCACAGCGCCATGGATCCGCCGACCAGCCAACCGCCCATAAAAAGCCAGCCGATCAGGCCATCGACCAGCAGGATCAGACCGATGCCGACCACGGCAACCAGCATCGAGGCCGCCAGCCCCGGAGCGGCAACGCGCAGGAACAGGTGATCGAGGCGATCAACATCGGCGGTCAGGCGATTGAGCAGGTCGCCGCGGCGCATCCGCTCCAGGGCTGCCGACTCAACCCCCAGCAGACGCTGAAACAATCCGACCCGCAGTTCGGCCAGCAGGCGCAGCGTGGACTCATGGCCGATCAGTCGCTCCAGGTAGCGGGCCACGGTGCGGGTCACGGCAAGGGCACGTATGCCGGCTGCCGGCGCGAAGATCTCCAGTCCGATCAGCAGCCCCAGACCGGCCATGGCGCTGGCGGTGATGAACCAGCCCGACAGGGCAAGCAGGCCGGCGCCGGCAGCCAGGGTCAGCGCAGCCAGGATCACGCTGGCGATTAGCCAGGGTAGACGGGCCCTGGCCGCCGCAACCAGTAGTTGCCAGTGCCGGGATTTCATCGCGCAGTCTCGCTCAATTGGCCGCTGTTGACTTCGATGATGCGATCGGCCCAGTCACGGAAGGCCGGGCGGTGGCTGGCGCAGATGACCGTACAGCCCATTTCATCCAGGTTATCTGCCAGGGTGGCGATGATGTGCCGCTCACTATTGGGATCGAGATTGGCAGTGGGTTCATCCAGCAGCAGGATCGGTTTGGGATCGATCAGCACTCGGGCCAGGGCAATTCGCTGGATCTGCCCGCCTGACAGGCCGTGACCGCCTTCACCGATCAGGCTGTCAAGGCCACTCGGCAGCCGTGAGGCGAATTCGTCGACCCCGGCCCGGGCGGCGGCGCGCTCGATTTCACCGCTGTGCGCATCGGGTCGTCCCAGCCGCAGGTTGTCGGCGATCGAACCGGCCATCAGCACCGGGCGCTGCGACAGCCAGCCGATATGGGCCGTCAGTTCAGGATCGGCGAGCCGGTCGATGGTGTGTTCACCCAGCCGGATCTGTCCGGTTTCGGGTTCCAGGTGGCCGGCGACGAGGTGCAGCAGGGTGGATTTGCCCGCCCCGCTGGGCCCGACCAGTAGCAGGCGCTGCCCGGCCGGCACTTCGAGGTCGATGCGGTCAAATAACCGCCGACGGCCGGAATAGCCGAAGCACACGCCATCCAGAGTCACGCCGCAGGCGCGCGGGAGATCGGCCGGTAGTTTCGGTAATCTCGGTCGGATATGGGTGCGCGCCGGCGGCAGGGCGAGCACCTGGCGTATCTCGGCAGCAGCGCCGATGGCACTGGCTCGGTCATGCCATCCCTGGGACAGCTCGCGCAAGGGGCGGAAGAACTCCGGCGCCAGCAGCAGGATGAACAGGCCGGTAAAGAGATTGAGCTGACCGGCAGGGCCGATCTGCAGCATGTTCATAAGCCCCAGGCCGATGTAGATGGCCAGAACGGCGATGGCAACGGCGGCAAAGAACTCCAGCACGGCCGAGGACAGGAAAGCGACTCGCAGCACCTGCATTGCCGACTGCCTGAACCGTCCGGCGATCTTGTCAAGACGCACCAGTTCGGCCGACTGGGCCGACAGGCCGCGCAGCGTGTCCAGGCCGCGCAGGCGGTCGAGAAAGTAGTCGCCGATGCGCGCCAGCACGCGGTGATGGTGCTGGCTGAGTTGTTCGGCGCGCAGGCCGATCAGGATCAGAAAAAGCGGAATCAGCGGCGCGCTGATCAGCAGGATCAGTCCGGCCATCCAGTCCAGCCAGAATACCGCCACCAGCAGCAATACAGGAATGATTGCCACCGCGATGGATTGCGGCAGGAACCGGCTGAAATAGCCGTCCAGGGCCTCTACATGCTCGATCCAGACCGCTGCCAGCCGGCCGCTGCCCTGGCTGGCAACAGCAGCTGGCCCGGCCCGGCCGATGTGCTCGAGCATGTTCTGCCGCAGCTTTCCGCGTGCCCGTCCCGAGGCCCGTGCCGACAGGACGGGTGCCAGGCCGCCCAGCGCGGCTCGAACGACCAGCACTGCGGCCAGGGCCCAGAGCGCCGGCAACCAGTCCGGCGGCGGCAGCTGGCGAATCAACGCGCCATCGGCAATCCAGGCCAGCAGGCCGGCCTGGGCAATCAGTGTCGACGCCTCCAGGATGGCCAGGGCGGCAGTGGCCGGGATCAGCCAGCCGGGCGCCTGGCGGCCCAGCCAGCGGTGGTCGGCTTCGGCGGTAGCCTCCTGCGCGCTTTCAGTGGTAGCCGACATCGGCCTGGACCTTGCCGCGGAATACCCAGTAGGTCCAGGCCGTGTAGCCGAGAATGATCGGAATCAGAAACAGCACGCCAAGCAGCAGGAACAGCTGGCTGCCAGGATCGGAGGCTGCGTCCCAGAACGTATGATCGGGCGGCACGGCATAGGGCCACATGGATATCAGCAGGCCCATGTAGAACAGGGCAAACAGCGCCATTGAACCAACGAAGGGCAGGGCATCAACGCGTCGTCGGAGCCAGCGCCAGACGGCTGCGGCGGTGATTACGGTAAGAACCGGGAAGATCCACAGCGCGGTGATGTTGTCGAACCAGCGCCCACGCACATGCTCGCTGGCCATCGGTGTCCACAGGCTGACAATGACGAAAAAACCCATGACAGCCGCCAGCAGCCAGGGTGCCAGGCGATAGGCCCAGTCCCGGGTGGTGCCCTCGGTTTTCAAAATCGTCCAGGTCACCCCGAGCAAGGCATAGCCGGCAACCACGCCCAGACCGGTCATGACGGTAAAGGGCGTCAGCCAGTCCAGCGCGCCGCCAACGTAGACGAAGCCTTCAGTTTCGAAGCCCTGGATGTAGGCGCCAACCACAGCGCCTTGAGCGAAGGCGGCCACGGTTGAGCCGATGTTGAAGGAGCGATCCCACCAGTGGCGTGATCCAGCAGGCGCCTTGAACCGGAACTCGAACGCGATACCGCGAAAGATCAGGCCGGCCAGCAGCAGGAAGACGCCCAGGTACAGGGCAGGCAGGAAGACCGCGTAGACCAGGGGAAATGCTGCCAGCAGCCCGGCGCCGCCGAGAATCAGCCAGGTTTCGTTGCCGTCCCATACCGGGGCCACGGAATTCATCATCGCATCGCGCGAGCGATCATCCGGGGCGAACGGAAACAGGATCCCCACGCCGAGGTCGAAGCCGTCCATCAGCACGTACATGAACACGCCCAGACCGATGATGCCGATCCAGATCAGAGTCAGATCAATCAGTTCCATGGCTCAACTCCTCGCGGTACCCGGAGACGGCTCATCCAGCGGCTGCGATACCGCCGACCAGGGCCGCTTGGCCCGCGCTGAAGACTCCGGTCCGCGCGCGGTGAGCGGGTCTGGTCCGGCAGCGACGATTCGCCGCAGATAATACAGCCCGGCACCGAACACGACCGCATAGACCAGGATGTATCCGATCAGTGATGTCAGCGCCATCCAGCCGCTCAGCGAGGGCGTCAGCGCCTCACTGGTGCGCATCAGTCCGTAAACCATCCACGGCTGGCGGCCGATATCGGTAACGAACCAGCCGGCAAGCACGGCAATGAAGGGCAGGGGAATCATCCAGGTCAGCGCGCGCAGGATCAGCGGAGACTGTTCCAGCTTGCCGCGCCATAGCTGAAATGCGGCAAGCAGCGAGATGGCAATGAAAATCATGCCCAGTCCGACCATCAGCCGGAAGCTCCAGAACACCACGCCTACCGGCGGGCGGTCCTCCGGCGCAAAATCAGTCAGGCCGATGACCTCACCATCCAGGCTGTGGGTAAGTATCAGGCTGGCCAGGTTGGGGATGGCGATCTCGAGATGGTTGGTCTCGGCGGCGCTGTCCGGAATGGCAAACAGCAGCAGCGGGGCGCCCTCCGTGGTCTCCCACAAGCCTTCCATCGCTGCCACCTTGGCCGGCTGGTGCTCGAAGGTGTTCAGTCCGTGAAGGTCGCCGACCACCAGCTGCAGTGGCGTGGCCACAGCCAGCATGATGATGGACATTTTCAGGGCACGCAGGCTGGTGTTGCGGTTTCGGCCCTGCAGCAGGTACAGCGCGCTGACCCCGGCGACGACGAAGCCGCCGGTTATGAACGAGGCCAGCGCCATGTGGGCAAAGCGGTAGGGCAGCGAGGGATTGAAGATCGCCTGTGCCCAGGAAGTTACATGGAACAGGCCGTCCCGCAGCTCAACCCCTGCTGGCGTATGCAGCCAGCTATTGGCCGAGAGGATCCAGAACGAGGAAATGAAGGTGCCCACCGCGACCATGCAGGCGGCAAAGAGGTGCACGCCTCGCGGTACCTTGTCTCGGCCGAACAGCAAGACGCCGAGAAAGGTTGCCTCGAGGAAGAAAGCGGTGACGACTTCGTAGCTGAGCACCGGACCGAGGAAGTTGGCCGCCGCGAACGAGAAATTGCTCCAGTTGGTGCCGAACTGGAAGGCCATGACAATCCCCGAAACCACACCCATGCCGAAGACCACGGCGAAGACCTTGATCCAGAACTTCGACAATTTCTCGTAGACCGGGTCATTGGAGCGGAAATACAGCGCCTCAAGCACTGCGATGTAGGCCGCCAGGCCGATGGTAAACACCGGGAAGATGGCGTGGAACGAGACCACGAAGGCGAACTGAATGCGGGAGAGCAAAAGCGGATCGAGTTCCATGACGAGTATCCTTGGAGGCTGGTTTTCGGCTTCTGGCGCCTGGATGCCGACCGCCATGCGGTCGTCGAGTCCACTACATCATAACCAACTAATATGGACGCGCCGTCAAGCCCTTGCCGGTCACTACCGGACGGTCACGATCAGCCGCCGGCAGTGCGGTCGGTGACGGTGCTCATAAAGGAAGACGCCCTGCCATGTGCCCAGCGCCAGGCGTCCATGGCGCACCGGGATGGTCAGGTCACTATGAGTGAGCATCAAGCGCACGTGGGCCGGCATGTCGTCGGGCCCTTCGGCCTGGTGGCGATATCGCTGGTCGCCGTCGGGCACCAGTGAACCAAGGAAGGTTTCAAGGTCGGCCAGTACGTCAGGATCGGCGTTTTCGTTGATGATCAGCGAGGCCGAAGTATGCTGCAGGAAGACATGGCAAAGGCCCGTATCCAAGGCTGCCGAGGCAACCGTTTCGGCAATCCGGGCGGTGATGTCATACAGGCCCCGGCCGTTGCTCTCCACCATCAGCGCTTTCTGAAACATCAGCCCAGCTCCGCCAGGCGTTCGGCCTGGTCTGCCTCGCGCAGCGGACCGATAACCGCATTCAGCCCGCCGTCAAGAATGTTGTCAAGATCATACAGCGTCAATCCAATCCGGTGATCGGTGACCCTGCCCTGGGGAAAATTATAGGTTCGGATGCGCTCGGAGCGGTCGCCGGAGCCGACCTGGAGACGGCGTGCTGCGGCCTGTTCGCTGCGCTGGCTCTCGCGCTCGGCCTCAAGCAGACGGGCGGCCAGCAGGCACAGCGCACGGGCCTTGTTCTTGTGCTGCGAGCGCTCATCCTGGCATTCGACGACGATGCCTGAGGGCAGGTGGGTAATGCGGATTGCCGAGTCAGTGGTGTTGACATGCTGGCCGCCGGCGCCTGAGGAGCGAAAGGTGTCGATGCGCAGGTCCTGGCTGTCCACGGCGATTTCCTCGATCTCGTCGACCTCTGGCAGGATCGCCACGGTACAGGCCGAGGTATGAATGCGGCCTTGAGATTCGGTTACCGGCACACGCTGAACCCGATGGGTGCCGGATTCGAACTTCAGCTGCGAATAGGCGCCGCGGCCAACGATGCGCACGATCACCTCGCGGTAACCGCCGGCCTCGCCGGTCTGGGCACTCATCATCTCCAGACGCCAGCCGCGATGCTCGCAGAAGCGGGTATACATGCGCAGCAAGTCGCCGGCGAAAATGCCGGCTTCCTGGCCACCGGTGCCGGCGCGTATCTCGAGAAAAATGTTTCTCTCGTCGTTGGGATCGGTCGGCAGCAGCAGTCTTTCCAGCTCAGCCTTCAACGCCTGCTGACGCGCATCGATGCGTGCCATTTCCTCCTCGGCCATGGCGCGAAGCTCACGATCGCCATCGGCCATCATCTCGCGCGCCTCGCCGGCATCCTGGTCGAGACGCTGATAGTCGTTCCATACCCTGACGATGGGTTCGAGCTCGCCGTATTCCCGAGACAGCTCGCGAAACCGGTCGCTGTCGCCAAGTACGTCCGGCTCGACCATCAACCGCTCCAGCTCCTCGAATCGCTCGCTGACCTGGGCCAGCCGCGTCTGCACTCCGGGGGTCATTTCCAGCCCTCCAGAAAGTAATAGCGGGCGGCCTCGAGCAGCGCCTCGTCGGAATTTTCGGCTGCCTGGCGCAGCCGGATGCTCGGCTCGTGCAGCAGGCGGTTGACCAGGCGATGGCCAAGCCGCTGGATGACTGCTTCCGGGTCCATGCCGCGGGCCAGGTCCTGGCGGGCCTGGTCGAGCAGCAGATCGCGCTGTGACTGCGCCCGGCTGCGCAGGTGCTTGAGCGTGCTCGATGCCGCCTGCAGCCTCAGCCAGCGCTCGAAGGTGAGACTTTCGGATTCGGCAATCTGCATGGCTTTGTCCAGCGCACGAATTCGCTCGCGCTGGTTGGATTCGACGATCGCATGCAAGTCATCAATGGTGTACAGATACAGATCTTCCAGGCTGTGGGCCTGTGGATCGATATTGCGCGGTACCGACAGGTCCAGGGCGAAGATCGGCCGGCGGCGCCGGGCCCTGAGCGCTTCGGAGAACATTTCCCTGGTCAGCAGCGGCTGGCGGCTGGCGGTGCAGGCGATGACCAGGTCGCTATTGCGCAGCTGGTCCGGCAGCGCCTGAAGCCCGCAGGTCCCGGCCTGGAAACGACTGGCCAGGGCTTCGGCACGCACGAGGCTGCGATTGGCGATGGTCATGCCCGACAGGCTGGCCTCGTGAAAGTGCACGGCGCATTCCTCGATCATCTCGCCGGCGCCGACCAGCAGCGCCTTCAACGGTTTGATTTCGCCGAAGATCTGTCGCGCCAGCCGCAAGGCCGCAAACGGCAGCGTGACCGGATTGTGCCCGATACCGGTTTCATGGCGTATGCGCTTGGCGGCGGCAAAGGCATGCTGGAACATGCGGTCGAGCACAGAGTCCAGTATTCCGTTGTCGTGCGCAGCCTGCCAGGCTTGCTTGACCTGGCCGGCGACCTGCGGCTCACCGATCACCATCGAATCCATTCCTGCGGTGACCTTGATCAGGTGCAGAATGCACGCATTGTGCTCGAGAATATAAACGTGCTCGCGAAACTGACCCGGCCGCAGTTGGTGCCAGTCATGCCACCAGTCGATGACTGCCCGCGTGATAGGCTGTTTGCCGCTGACATAGACTTCCGTACGGTTGCAGGTGCTGAGAATCGTGCCGCCGTTGACTCCGGGAATCGCGCGCAGGCCCAGCAACGCCTGATCGATGATCTCGGGCGTGAAGGCCAGACGCTCGCGGACCGCAACCGGGGCAGTCTGATGGCTTATTCCCAGGGCAATGAGTGACATGCAGGCGAAGAGAATACATCAAATGTTGAATCTGGTAGCTCGGTCAGGCCGGTTCAAGCCGCCGACAGGTTTTGCAACGATGCTGGTGCTGATGTTTGGCCTGGCGCTGGCCGGCTGTGCCGTGATGCCCGAGGAGCCGCAAGGGGTGCCCGGTGAGCGTGAATTCGAGCCTGCCGTGGCTTCCGAGTCCGAGCCGGATGCCGATGTGCTGTTCCACATCATGGCCGCGGAGCAGTTTGGCGCTGCCGGCGATATCGATCAGGCCCTGGATAACTATCGGCAGGCCGCGATGATCAGCGAAGACCCGGAAATATCCGAGCAGCTGGCAAGACTTGCCGTCACGGCCGGTGACTGGGAGACGCTGCTGGACGCAGCCGCCCGTTGGCGTGAGCTGGACCCTGAAAGTGCAGATCCGCAGCGGCTGGAAATCCTTGCCTGGCTGCGACTGGGCTTCATCGAACCGCCGGCTGCCGGCCTGGAAAAACTGATCGAACAGGCCCCGAATCGCCGTGCTGGCTGGAGGGATGCGCTATCGCTGGTAGCGTCTGCGGCTACCGAAGCACATGCCGAGTCGGTCATGGAAGCCTTGCTTGAGCGGCTGGGTAAGCACGAAGGTAGCGCAACCGGGGACTATTACCGCTCTCACCTCGCGTGGCAGCTGGATCAACCGGAGCGTGCCCGGGTACTGGCAGAGGCCGCAGCCAGTGCCGAGCCAGAACGGCGGCACCGGGTCTGGGCGGCCCAGCTGGCAGTTGCCGATGACGATTATGATGGCGCCCTGGCCTGGTACCGCCGGGCGCGGGAGGAGACGCCTGAGGACCTGGCGCTGGGACTGGCCGAGGCCGAGGTGCTGCGCCAGCTCGGACGTGAACAGGAAGCCATTGCGCTGCTGGAGTCGCTGCCCGACTCGGTTGATGGGCTCTACACGCTGGGCGGTTATCAGCAGCAGTTCGCAGCCTACGAGGACGCCATCTTGACCTGGCAGCGGCTGGCGGCTTTCAAGCCGGTCGAGGGGGACCGGCTGCACCATGCCTTCCTGACGGCGCACCTTGCCGACCTGCTGGAGCTTGAGGCTGAAGCCATCGAGTGGTATCGGCGTGTCGATGGTGGGCCGAGTCTGCAGCAGGCGAGGATCCGTAAGGCCGCCCTGATGGGTCGGACCGGGGCGCTGGACGAGGCGCGAGAGCTGCTTGCCCAGGTGCGTGAGCAGGCATCCAGGGTAGAGCGGCAGCAGGCCTGGCTGATCGAGTCCGACCTGCTGCGCCAGCTTGACCGACCAGCTGATGCCGTGGCTCTGCTCAGCCGGGCGCTGGTCGATCTGTCCGGATCCATCCCGTTGCTCTATACCCGGGCCATTGCGGCGGTGGAGATGGATGATCTCGAGCTGGCCGAGCAGGATCTCCGGCGCATCATCCAGATCGATCCGGAAAATGCCATGGCGCTCAACGCCCTGGGCTATACCCTTACCGATCGAACCGATCGGCACCAGGAAGCCTACCGGCTGATTCGGCGTGCGCTGGACCTGGATCCGGAAGAGCCGGCGATCATCGACTCCATGGGCTGGGTATATTTTCGCCTCGGTCAGCCCGACAAGGCGCTGGGTTACCTGGAGCGAGCGCTGGAAGGCGAAGACAATCCCGAAATTGCCGCGCACCTGGGCGAGGTCTTGTGGGTGCTGGGCCAGCGAGAACGGGCCTTGCAGGTACTGATCGATGCCCGCTCAAGGTTTCCCGATGACGACTATCTGGCCGACACCATCGATCGCCTGGGGATCAACGACCCATGACCAGTGTCAGAATCGGGCTTGCCGCGTTGACCATGGCGCTTGTTGTCAGCGGCTGTGCCGTGCGTGATACACGTCCGGCCGGCGCCTGGCTGGATGAACGCCAGGCCTGGTTCGATCGTCACCCGCAGTGGTCTGTGGATGGGCGAGTGGCGCTGTCGGACGGCGCTCGCGGCGGCAGCCTGGCGTTCGACTGGGTCGCCGATGGCCCGCATCACCGGGTAGGCCTGCGCACGCTCACCGGAGGCCGCCAGTGGCGCCTCGAGTTCGGTCCGGGATACGCCGTGCTGGAGGGCAGCGAGGTTGAGCGCCTGGTGGGAATCGATCCCGATCCCCTGGTCGAATACGCCGTGGGCTGGCCGGTGCCGGTCAGCCTGATGGCCGACTGGGTCCGTGGCCTGCCGGCGCCGCCGGATGCGCGTGTCGCGTTCGCTGCCGATGGCACGCTTGACGCCCTGCAACATCAGGTCTGGAACCTGGATTTTCAGCGTTACCAGGCGGGGACGGATGGCATATTGCTGCCTGCGCGGCTCGAAGCGCAATCGGGTCAGTACCGGATTCGAGTGGTGTTGCGTAACTGGCATGTGGCGACGCACGGGGATGTCCAAGCGGCTATAATGTCGTCATCCGGGGTGCACTGATTTTTGCCTCCGCATCCTGTTGTTTTATGTCTGCTGGGATGTCGCCAAGTTGGTTAAGGCACGGGGTTTTGATCCCCGCATTCGCAGGTTCGAATCCTGCCATCCCAGCCATTTTATCTAGTCAGTGAACGGGGACAGGTTCTTGACTCAATCCTCCTTGATGGTCTTTACCGGCAACGCCAACCCGATGCTGGCCGGGGACATTGCCGAGGCGCTCGGGGTTCCGATGGGCAAGGCCAATGTCGGACGCTTCAGCGATGGCGAAGTGATGGTCGAAATCATGGAAAACGTACGTGGTCGCGACGTTTACCTGGTTCAGCCAACCTGCCAGCCGGCTGCCGAGAACACCATGGAGCTCCTGGTCATGGTCGATGCGCTGAAACGCGCTTCGGCCTCGCGAGTGACCGCGATCATTCCGTATTTCGGCTATGCCCGGCAAGACCGTCGCCCGCGTTCGGCGCGGGTGCCGATCACTGCCAAGGTGGCTGCTCGAATGATCGGTGCGGTGGGCACCGACCGGGTGGTGACCGTAGACCTGCACGCCGATCAGATCCAGGGTTTCTTCGATGTTCCCGTTGACAATGTCTATGCCTCGCCATTGACTCTGGCCGACATCTGGAAGCACTACTCGGCCGACGAGATTATCGTCGTCTCGCCCGATGTCGGCGGAGTGGTTCGAGCCCGGGCCATTGCCAAGCGACTGGATGCCGATCTGGCGATCATCGACAAGCGCCGGGCACGAGCCAACGAGGCGACCGTGATGAATCTGATTGGCGATGTGACCGACAAGATCTGCGTGCTGGTCGACGACATGATCGATACCGCCGGTACCCTGTGCGCGGCGGCGCAAGCGCTCAAGGATGCCGGCGCCAGGGGCGTGGTGGCCTACTGCGTGCATCCGGTGCTGTCCGGTCCCGCCATTGACAACATCGAGGCATCGACCCTGGATGAGATCGTGGTCACCGACACCATTCCGTTGAGTCCGCGGGCGGCCGAGTGTGGGCTGATCCGCCAGCTATCCGTTGCCCAGATGCTGGCCGAGACCATCCGTCGGATGTCTGAAGGGGAGTCGGTCAGCTCGCTTTACGTCGACTGAATTCCAGCAGGTCGATCGCGGCCTGTTGATTGAAGTCCTCGAGGCTGCTCAGCACCAGCCAGGCCGGCTTGAAACCGGGGTCATCGAGCTTGAACACCGACGGTACCGCCACCACTGCCATCCCGGATGAAACCGCCGCCGCCACGCCGGCCGGTGCATCCTCGAACACCAGGCAGCGCGAAGGACAGACATCCAGTCTCCGGGCGGTGGTCAGAAAAACCGCCGGATCTGGCTTGCCGGCCGGTTCGTCGACACCTGAGTGAAGCACATCGAGCGTATTTCCCAGTTCCAGGGAGTCGACCACGGCCTCGATCAGCGTCATTGGAGAGGAGGAGGCAATCGCGACCTTCATGCCCAGTTTTCGCATCCGCACCAGCACCTCGACCGCGCCGGGCAGCGCCTGACCCTGACGGGCAATCAGTCGGGTGACCTCTGCCAGTACCCGTTCGACCATTTCGTCGATGCCCGGACCGGTCCAGCCGAACTGGCCATGCCACAACCGCACGACCTCGTCTATGCGCCGTCCAGCCGAGGCCCGGCACAGATCAGGCGTGACCGGCACACCCAGCGGCCGAAAACAGGTCATTTCAGCCTGCTGCCACAGCGGCTCGGAGTCGATCAACAGGCCGTCCATGTCGAAAATGGCGGCATCGAAGCGATCCCTCAATCCGATCATGGCACGGCCAGCGCGATCAGTTCCCGGCGCAAGGCGTCGAAGTCGGCCGCCAATGGCCTGGCATGGCTGGGACGGGCCAGCAGCTCGGCCAGCGCTGGCGGAGGTTCAATGGCCTGCTCCAGCAGTGGCTCGACCACGGCTTCGAACTTGGCCGGATGCGCGGTGGCTGCGAGCAGGTGAGGGCGTTGCGCTCCGGACTCAAGCCGGCGTGCCAGCACCTCTACAGCGCAGGCGGTATGCGGGCACAGCGCGACCGCTTGTTCGCGCCAGGTCGTCACGATGCGCTGGCGGATGGTTTCGTCATCGATGCTGAAGGCGCTGATCGCAGCCTCGCGCAGATCGCGATCACGATAGAACCAGCGCAAGCGCTCGAAGTTGCTTGGATCGCCGACATCCATGGCGTTGGCCAGGGTCTCGATTCCGGGCCGGCCGCGATACTCGCCGCCGGAAAAATATTCATCCAGAGTCGGGTTGGCGTTGGTGGCAAGCACTACCTCGCCAATGGGCAGGCCCATGTCTCGAGCCAGGATGCAGGCCAGGGCATTGCCCAGGTTGCCGGTCGGCACGATCACGTCGACCGAACCTTCCGCGCGGGTCGCCAGGGCAGAGACGGCATGGGCGTAGTAGCTGATCTGGGGCAGCAGGCGGCCGATCGAGATGCTGTTGGCCGAGGTCAGCGCCAGAGACTCGGCCAGCTCGGCATGGTTAAGGGCCTGCTTGGCCAGGCGCTGGCAGTCGTCGAAGTTGCCTTGTACGCAGAAGGTGTGGATGTTGTCGCCGAAGGCGCCAAGCTGGTGGGCCTGACGGGCCGAGACCCGGCCTTCCGGGTACAGGATCACGACGCGAAAGCCTGGCCGGCGATGAAACGCTGCCGCAACCGCGCCGCCGGTGTCGCCGGAGGTGGCCACCAGCACCGTCTGAACCGCATGATGATTGTTTTTTCCACGCAGTCGGGCCATGCAGGCGGCAAGAAAGCGGGCGGCAAAGTCCTTGAAGGCCGCGGTCGGGCCGTGAAACAGCTCCAGCATCCAGGCCTGTCCCGGCAGAAGCTCGACAACCGGCAGCGGCAGGTTCAGGGATTCTCGGCAGATGCCGACCAATTCATCGGCCAGCGCGCTGTCGGCAAAGAAGGGCGCCAGCAGGTCAGTGGCGGTGCTCGGCAGGTCCGCACAGGCGCTGAAATCATCCGCCGCAAAGCAGGGCAGGCGCTCGGGGACAAATAGACCGCCGTCGGGCGCCAGGCCCAGACGCAGGGCCTGACCGAGATCGTGGGTCTCCTGGTCTGGAAGGTCCGGTTGACGGGTGCTCAGGTAGCGCATCGCGGTCAGCTTCCAGGATTGAGCAGGCGGGCGCCAGGCGCGGCGACGGGGCTGACCCAGGCACTGCAGGTCAGGTTCTGCTCGGCGAAAGCCTGCTGCATGGCCGCAGCGGCCTTTCCGGCCGCATCGCGATCGAGGAACCAGCCGAACACGCTGGGCCCGGCGCCGGAAATGGAGGCCCCAAGCGCGCCGTGATCCAGGGCGGCCTGCTTGACCCGGGAAAATCCTGGCACCAGAGAACTGCGGCGCGGTTCGACCATCACGTCGGCCAGTCCAGCCGCTATCAGCGCGATATCGCCGGCAAAACAGCCGGCCAGGAACTGGCCCAGGTGGGCCTGTTGGGCGACGATGGTCTCGATCGGAAACGGCGCGGACAGGCTCTGGCGAGCCAGTCGGGTTTCGACCACGTGATCGGGATGGACCACCGCGACATGCAGCCCATCGGGCACCGGTATTCTAATCAGCCGATCGGCAGTGGCCATGACCAGGCCGCCGAGCAGCTGCGGGCCGACGTTGTCGCCGTGAACCGAGCCGCTGGCCACCGCTTCGCCGGCCAGGGCGAACGGGTAGAGCGCTTCTCTAGCCAGGGGCTCAGGCAGCAGGGCGTTGGCCGCGACCAGGGCGGCGGTGGCCGAGGCGGCCGAACCGCCCAGGCCGGAGCCCAGCGGAATGCCCTTGTCGATTGCAAGCGCCACGCCGAAGCCTGGCCGGGCCGCAGCGAACAGGTCCTGGACCGCCCGCCCGGCAGTGTTCTTTTCAATTGCCAGCGGCAGATCGGTCACCAGCCCGGTGATGGCGTCGATGCGGACTGTCGGCTCGTCGATACGGGTGGCGGTGACGGTATCGCCCAAGCCCTCGATGGCATGTCCGAGCAGATCAAAGCCGACCCCTACGTTGCCGACGCTGGCCGGAGCAAAGGCCGCTGCCGAGCGGACGTCGGTCACAGTCGCGCGCCGAGGTGGCTGGCCAGGCGCAGCAGATCGGCAAACACGCCGGCGGCGGTGACCTCGGGCCCGGCCCCCGGGCCCTGGACGATCAATGGGTTTTCCCGATAACGGTTCGTGGTAAAGGCGACGACGTTGTCGGTCAGGGCCAGGTGTGCAAAGCCATGGGTCTCCGGCAGCGCCTCCAGGGCTACCCGGGCGCGCCCCTGGTGATCCAGCGAGGCGACATAGCGCAGAACCTGGTTATTGGCGACCGCCTGGTCGAGCCGGCCGGCCATGGTCTGGTCATGCCCGCCGAGGCGGTCGAGAAACTCGTCGATCGATACCTTGTCGAGTTCGGCCGGGCATAGACTTTCGACTTCGACATCGTTCAGGCCGATCTCCAGGCCCATCTCGCGGGCCAGGATCACCAGCTTGCGCGCCACGTCCATGCCTGACAGGTCATCGCGCGGGTCGGGCTCGGTGTATCCGGCTGTCCTGGCCTGACGCACCAGTTCGGCAAACGACATGCCCGGCTGATAGCGATTGAACAGGTAGGCCAGAGTGCCGGAAAAAATGCCGTCGATGCGAAGGATGCGATCGCCGGTGTCGATCAGGTCACGCAGGGTCTGGATCACCGGCAGTCCGGCGCCGACCGTGGCCTCGTAGCGGAACCTGGCAGACCCTGATTCGAGCAGCTCGCGCAGCTTGAGATAGCGGGTCAGCGGACCGCTGCCGGCATGCTTGTTGGGGGTGATGACATGAATGCCGCGGGCCATCCACTTGGCGTAGTGCTCGGCGATGGCGTCGCTGGCAGTGCAGTCGATGATCACTGCATGCGGCAGGTGGTCGTCGTCGACGTGATCGATCAGGCGCTCGAGATCCAGTGTCTCGGGGGATTCGCCCAGGGCCTGCCCGGGCTCGATACCGCTCAGTCCGGCCTCGTCCAGTCGCATCCTGCTGGAACTGGCGATGGCTCGCAATCGCAGGTCCAGCTGGGCGTCGCGGTGCAGACGCTGGCTGGCGGCGTCGAGCTGCCGGATCAGCGCCTGTCCTACGTTGCCGGGCCCGATCAGGCCTACCGACAGGGTCTGCTCGGAGAGATAAAAGCCGGCATGGACAGCCTTCAGCGCGCGATCGGTGTCGGACTCGTCGATGGCGACCGAGATGTTGCGCTCCGAGGCGCCCTGGGCGATTGCCCTGGCGTTGACGCCGGCGCGGGCGAGGGAGGAAAACAGCCGCGCCGCCACGCCCGGGGTGCCCGCCATGCCTTCTCCGACAATGGCAAGAATACGTATGCCAGGCACATTTCGAATGCGCTGGATCTGGCGATGCCGGATTTCGCGCTCGAACGCCTCGCCAAGTACCTCCACGGCGGCATCTGCCACTGCCTGCGGCACCACCAAACAGATCGAATGCTCCGAAGAACCCTGAGAAATCATGGCCACTGATATATCGGCCCGGTGCAGAGCGGAAAATACCCGCTCGGCCGTGCCCGGCACGCCGATCATGCCGGCACCCTCGATATTGATCAGGGCCATGCCACCTATGCCCGAGATGCCTTTGACCGGCGGCTGGGGATGGCCGGCAGCATCGATTCGGGTGCCCGGGCAGTCCGGGTTGAAGGTATTCCGAATGATGACCGGGACATCTTTTTCCAGCGCCGGCGCCAGGGTCTGGGGGTGAATCACCCGCGCGCCGAAATAGGCCAGCTCGAAGGCCTCGCGGTAGGACAGATGGTCAAGCAGGATGGCTTGGGGTACGGCGGCCGGATCGGCCGACAGCAAGCCGTCGACATTGGTCCAGATATGGATCTCCGAGGCCTGAAACAGGCGGGCGAAGATGCTCGCCGAGTAGTCCGAACCGTTGCGCCCCAGCGTCGAGATGCGACCGTCGACAAGCCGGCAGATAAAACCGGTGACCAAGTAACAGCGTGCCGGATGCTGCTCGCGAAAAGCCGCCAGGTGATCGGCGCTGGCTGCCCAGTCGATGGCCACCATCATGGGAGTTGGCTTGACCCTGAGCACCTCGCGGGCATCGACAAACACCGTCTCGGGTTGGTCGAGACGGCGACGAGCGGAAACCAGCTCGGCGGAAAACACCTCACCCAGGCCCGAGACCAGCTCGACGATCTCGGTTGGGGCTGACCCCATCAGCTCCAGGCTCTCCAGCAGCTGAAGCAGATTGCCGAATCGCGCATGCAGCGAATCGGTCAGAGCCGATATCGAAGGTGCATCGCCAAGCAGCGCGATGGCCACATCCAGGTGGCGAATCTTCAGGGCTTCCAGCGATTCTCGCCAGTCCGGCTGACGCGCCGCTGCCGCCCGGGTCAGCTCGATAAGCGCATTGGTTACGCCGGCCATGGCCGAGACAACGACCACCTGATTCTCCTGCCGGCGGTCGGCCAGCAGGCCGGCCACATGCTCTATGCAATCGGCATCGGCCAGAGAACTGCCGCCGAATTTGTGAACTATCCAGGACATCAAAAGGGCCAGATCGTGACTCGAATCATGCAGTTTAGCGGCCTGTATCGCCGAAATCATCCTGTTTTTCGGGTTGAACCCGACAGGTGCCGGCTGGCTGGCAGTGCGGGGGCTTGATCAGGAGCCCGTTGAACTTTTCTTTCCGGACTGTAACCAATGGCACATGCAGGCCCGGTCTGCCAGTGGCATGCTCCGTTTCTTTTTGACCTCGCGATGTGACAAAACATGATTCGATTGATTGCAGTACTTCTGTGCGCCGCCGTGGCCGGCCCCTCGAATGCCATGGATGACAAGGATCTGTTCCTGTGGCTGGAGGAAATCGACAGCGAGCGGTCGCTGGACTGGGCGCGCGAGCAGAACGAACGCAGCGAAGACCTGCTGCGCTCGCACTCCGATTTCGAGGCAATTCACCAGCGCAATCTCGACATACTCACTGCCGATGACCGAATCGCCTTTCCCTCGCTGATGGGCGGGGAGGTTTACAACTTCTGGCGCGACGCCAACCATGTCCGCGGCATCTGGCGGAGGACGGAACTGGAGGCATATCGCGGGGGCACTCCAGACTGGGATGTCATTCTCGATATCGACCGCCTGGCCGAAGAAGAGGACCGCAACTGGATCTGGGCCGGTTCCGGCTGTCGCTATCCCGACTACGATCGCTGCCTGATCGGCTTGTCTATCGGTGGCGCTGATGCCAGCTATCGCCGCGAATTCGATCTGGTCGAACGGCGCTTTGTTGACGACGGCTTCAATCTGCCGGAATCCAAGAGCCGCGTGGCCTGGCGTGATCGCGACAGCGTCTTTTTTGGTCCGGCTTTCGAAGACGAACAGATGACCGATTCGGGCTATCCGCGCCAGGTCCGGATCTGGCGCCGCGGCACCGCTCATGCCGAGTCGGAACTGGTCTATGAAGGCGAGCGTGGAGATGTAGCGGTCAGCGGCATAAGAATATGGGATCGCGATGATTATTTCGATCTGATTGTTCGAGTGCCGGACTTCTTCTCCCGCCACTACTATTTCTATCGCGAGGGTGAATCTCATCGACTGAAGGTGCCGACCGATGCCAACATCAGCGCCATTCTGGACGGACAGGCCGTCATCGAGCTGCGTTCGGACTGGCAGCTGGGCGAGCAGCATTTCCGCCAGGGCTCGCTGCTGGCCGGGCCGGTAGAGACCTTGCTGGACGATCTGCCACAACTGGAGGTGCTGTATGCGCCGGGCGAGCGCTCTTCGGTGGTCTCGGTGCGATCCACCCATGGTGCGCTGGTGGTCGGCCTGATCGACAACGTGATCTCGCGCCTGGTCCGCTTCACCCATGACGATGAGGGCTGGCACATGAGCCCGCTGGCGGCGCCGGAGATGGGCACTATAGGCATCATTTCCACCGACGATCGTTCGGACCGGTTTTTCTATACCTTCACCGGATTTCTGACCCCGACCAGCCTGTACGAGGCTGACGCGCTGGCCGACAGTCACACGCTGCTGCGCTCGGAGCCGGCGCGTTTCGACGCCGAGGGAATGAGCGTCGAGCAGCATGAGGCGGTGTCTGCCGATGGCGAGCGCATCCCCTACTTTCTGGTGACCCCGCGTGGATTCGAGGCCAATGGCCGCAATCCGACTCTGATCGGGGCCTACGGCGGCTTCGAGGTCGCCCGGCGCCCGGGTTACTCGGCGCTGATCGGCTCGGCCTGGCTGGAACGCGGCGGCGTCTACGTACTGGCCAATATCCGCGGTGGTGGCGAGTTCGGTCCGCGCTGGCACCAGGCGGCGCTGCGCGAAAATCGCCAGCGCGCCTTCGATGACCTGATCGCGGTAGCCGAGAACTTGATTGAGCGCGAAATCACCTCGCCGGATCACCTGGGTATACGTGGCGGCAGCAACGGCGGGCTGCTGACCGGCGCGGTCATGGTTCAGCGCCCCGATCTGTTCGGTGCGGTGATCAGCCAGGTCCCGCTGCTGGACATGCGCCGTTATCACCTGTTGCTGGCCGGGGCCAGCTGGATGGCCGAGTATGGCAACCCGGATGACCCGGATGACTGGGCCTTCATCAGCCGCTACTCACCGTATCAGAACCTTGACCCGGAGGCTGACTATCCGACTGCCTTCGTGACGACCTCGACGCGCGATGACCGGGTCCACCCCGGACATGCCCGCAAGTTCGTTGCCCGGATGCTCGAGCAGGGCCATGATGTGCTGTACTTCGAAAACATCGAAGGCGGCCATGGTGGTGCCGCCAACCTCAAGCAGTCAGCCTACATCGAGGCGCTGATCTACAGCTATCTGCACCTGAAGCTGAAAGATGGCGAGAAGTCCCTGTTGCCAGACGATTGACCGCAACATCCTGGATGGACTCAGGTCACTGAGTGGGCGCTCGCCGCGCCGGGGCCATCGGTCTCAGAAAGTGCATGCTGAACAGGCCCTCGGGGTCCTTCCAGGTGCTCTGGATCTTGAGACCGGCTGATTCGGCCAGCTGACGAAAATCCCGCACCGAATACTTGTGGCTGTTTTCGGTGTGGATGGATTGGCCGGCTGAAAAGGTAAACTCCTGGCCGGCCAGCTCGATCTGCGTGTCGCGGCGCGCAACCAGGTGCATCTCCACCCGTCGCTTGTCGCTGTTGTAGCGCGCCTCGTGCGCAAAATCCTCGCGATTGAGGGCGGCGTCGAGTTCGCGCGCCAGCCGGTCCAGCAGGTTGAGATTGAATGCCGCCGTGATGCCGGCGGCATCGTCGTAGGCTGCGAGCAGGCGTTTTTGCTGCTTGACCAGGTCCACCCCGATCAGCACGCCGCCATCGCGGCCGGCGATGCGACGCATGCGCTTGAGAAACGTCTGCGCTTCGGAGTGGGTGAAGTTGCTGATGGTCGAGCCGGGGAAATAAACGATTTTCCGTTGCGCCGGCGGATCAAGCGCCAGATCCTTGGCCCGTATCAGCTGGGTGTAGTCGGCCTGCAGCGGCCGGATTTCGATTTCCGGGAATGCCCTGCTCAAATCCCGGGTCGAGGCGGCCAGGGCGGCGGCGGAGATTTCGATCGGGGTATAGGCGCGCGGTGTTTCCAGGCTGGCCAGCAGTTTGCGGGTCTTGATACCGGAGCCTGCGCCGAACTCGATGATGTGCGCCCCGGGGCCGATCAGGTTGGCGAATTCCGCAACATGGGCTTCGTGCAGGGCCAGATCGGCCCGGGTCACGTAGTACTCCGGCGTCTTGCAGATCTGCTCGAACAGCTCCGAGCCGGTCGCGTCATACAGATACTTGCACGGTATCGACGGCTGAGGGCTGGACAGGCCTTTCAGCACGTCGGCAAGAAAGGCTGCGTGTTGATCGACAGGTGAATTGCTCATGGCGTTGAACGCGCCAGTCTGAGACCGGAAAACTGCCAGCGATCGGCTGGGTAGAAGAAATTGCGATAACTGGCCCGCACGTGTCCGGCAGGGGTCGCGCAGCTGCCGCCGCGCAAGACCATCTGATTGGCCATGAATTTGCCGTTGTATTCGCCCAGGGCGCCTGCAGGCGGGTCAAAGCCGGGGTAGGGCGCATAAGCTGAAGCCGTCCACTCCCAGACATCGCCGAACAGCTGGCCCGGGCTATTTCCCTGAGCGCCGCGCGGATGCCACAGCCGGCTGTCCGCGAAGTGTCCTTTCACGGGCTGGTTGCGGGCAGCCCACTCCCACTCGGCCTCGGTCGGCAGGCGAAAGCCGGCCCATTCGGCAAAGGCGAAAGCCTCGTAAAAGCTGATATGGCAGACCGGCTCGTTCATGTCCAGCTCGCGTTGGCCGGAAAGAGTCCAGATCTGCGGAGATTCGTCGGCCTCGAATCGCCAGTACAGCGGCGCTTGAACTGCGTTCTCCTGGCGCCATGCCCAACCATCTGACAGCCACAGCATGGGGTTGTCGTAGCCGCCATCGGCGATGAAATCCAGGTATTCGCCGCAGTTGACCGGTCGGCTGGCCAGCTCGAAATCTTCGATGTAAATCCGGTGTCTTGGCGTCTCGTTGTCGAAGGCGAATCCGGCTTCAGGGTCGGCACCGATCTCGATCAATCCGCCGTTGACGGCCTGCCAGGTTAGCGCCGCTGGCTCGACCGGGCCCTGCCAGGCATGGGCCGGAGTGGGCGCCAGCGGGTTGAAGGACAGGGCATGTTTCAAGTCGGTTATGACCAGCTCCTGGTGTTGCTGCTCGTGATTGAGTCCGAGCACGACTAGTGAGGCAAGCTGTCCCAGCTCGTTTTGCGGACAGTCTGTAATCAGCCGGATCATGGCCTGGTCGATCTGTTGCCGATAGCGGCCGATCGCCTCGACATCCGGTCGCGAGATCAGGCTGCGCCTGGGGCGAGCAAATTGCTCGCCGATGCCGTTGTAGTAACTGTTGAACAGTGCTCGATAGTGTGGGTTGACCGGCCGGAAATCGGGCTGCCGGGGCTCCAGGACGAAGGTTTCAAAAAACCAGGTCGTGTGGGCCCGGTGCCACTTGACCGGGCTGGCCTCAGGCATGGACTGCAGATTCTGGTCCTCTGTCGAAAGCCCTTCGATGAGCGCTTCGGTCTGTTGTCTGACCAGGCAGTACTGGTCTATCAGCCGCTCACGGTCAAGTGCTGCAGCCGGTTGCTGGTTCGCGGTGAACCTTCGGCGACTGTGTTGTTCCAACTCAGCTTCGGATAAACGATGTGCCATGTGTTTTCCAGGCAATGCCCCACGAAAAAGGATCGGGCGCTATCGACCGCGATATCGCTGTCGCGCGCCCCTGTACTACGCAAAATCCTAACACTCCGACCGGTTTCGGCGTGTGGAGATTCTAACCTTGACCTACTGTTTTTTTAACATCCAATGTGAGATAGTTTCGGTATGAAACTGAACCAATTAATATTTTCTGCTATTGCCGTGAGTTGCCTCATGGTGGCCCCCGCTCCGGCGAGCGTGTTGCTGGTGGTTGACGGCGAGATATACGGTGGCCTGACCGAGATCGAGTACCGGCTCGACCAGCGCACCCTGGTGGTGCGTACTTTCAATGAACTGTTCTGCGAAAGCGAAACCGACGAACCGATTGCCTCGCCGCTGATGGTGCTTGAGCTCGATGATTTCAATATCGAGCTCAGTGATCAGGTGGAGCTGATCTTCGATGCCGACGCCACTTACCTCTCGGTGCAGAGCGTGGATCTTGATCTGGTGTGTGTCTCGCTAGGGACGCCGATCTTTACCGACTTTTTCGCTTTCCTGCTGGACTGAGTGGATATGGTCTCAGTATCCTGGCGTCAGTTCAGTCGATGCCGTATTTCTTCAGCTTGTAGCGCAGTGAGCGAAAGGTGATTCCAAGCTGGCGTGCCGCTTCGGTCTTGTTGTAGCGTGCGTCTCGCAGCGCATTTTCGAGAATGCGCTTCTCGACATCTTCCATGTAGTCATCAAGATTGCGTTCTTCCGGGCGGCGTGCGATGCTGTCCTCGTCGGGCAGGGGCTCGTTGCTGAGCTGCAGATCCTCCGGCCTGATCAGCTTGCCGTCACACATGGTTACTGCACGTTGAAGAATGTTGACCAGTTCGCGCACGTTGCCGGAGAAGCCGTGATTCTTCAGCGCCTCCATGGCCTCCGGACTGAGCTCGCGAGCAGGCTCTCCCCATTGCTCGCCAATCGATTCGAGAAAGTGATCGGCGAGCAGCGGTATGTCGCTGCGACGGTCGGAAAGCCTGGGCATCGGCAGCTCGATCACGTTGAGCCGGTAGTAGAGGTCATTGCGGAATTCACCTGAATCGACCAGCGGCTTCAGGGGCTTGTGGGTGGCCGAAAGGATTCGGACGTCGATTCGCAGCTCCTTGCGTCCGCCGATCGGACGCACCGTCTTTTCCTGAATGACGCGCAACAGCTTGACCTGCATGTGCAACGGCAGGTCCGCGACCTCGTCGAGGAAAAGTGTGCCTCCCTGGGCAGCCTGGAACAGGCCCTCCTTGTCGGCATCGGCGCCGGTAAACGAGCCCTTGACATGACCGAAGAATTCGCTCTCCATCAGCTCTGAAGGGATCGCCCCGCAGTTGACGGCAATGAACGGAGCTTCGCTGCGAGGGCTCAAGTCGTGGATCAATTGCGCGGCCAGTTCCTTGCCGGTGCCGGAATCCCCGCTGATCAGCACTGGCGCCTGGCTGCGCGCCAGCTTGGAGATCGTCTGGCGAACTCTCTGAATGGCCTCGGAACGACCGATCAGCCGGCTGAGTAGCCGGCTTTGGCTGGACTGCGAACGTTCAGGGCGGCCCTCGGTCCTTGCAGCCTGGCTGGTCGGGGCGGGGGTCGATTTCTCTTCATCGTCTCGCCTGAGCTTGACGGCAGTTCGCACCAGGTTGCGCAGCACCTCCAGGTCGACCGGTTTGGAAACAAAGTCAAAGGCACCGTACTTCAGCGCGGTCACCGCGTCTTCTACCTTGCCGTAAGCGGTGATCATCGCGACCGGGATATGCGGATGATCCCGCCCGATCTCCTTGATCAGCGTCAGGCCATTGCCGTCAGGCAGCCGCATGTCGGTCAGGCACAACGCGTAATCGGTCTGTCTGGACAGGCAGTGCCTGGCAGCGGCCAGGTCTTCGGCAGTGTCCACCTCGATTCCCATGCGGGAAAGGGTTATATCGAGCAGATCACGCAGGTCCGGCTCGTCGTCGACAACCAGTGCCTTCAGTTCACTCATCCCAGTTCCTTTGACCATTCCTTTGCCGAGGTTCGGACCCGATCGTTTGCCTGCTTCCCGGGGGAATCTGAGCTGGCACCGGCTTCAGGACGCCTGAGCAGGATTCGAAAGCACGCGCCGCAATTGGGGACCTGCACGTATTCCAGCGGTGCCTGGTTGGCGTCGCAGAGCTGACGGGCAAGGTAAAGCCCCAGTCCGGAGCCCTGACGATGGGTGGTGAAGAACGGCTCGAAAATCTGCGATCGCTTGTCCAGCGGAATGCCCGGACCATCATCGATGATGTCCAGGGCAATTTCCCGGTGTCCGCGAATCGGACTCACCCGCAGTGTGATTACCGGCGGCTCGTCCTCGTCATGACGGGCGTGCTTGTGGGCGTTTTCCATCAGGTTCCATACTGCCTGGGTCAGCTGGCCGGCGTCGATGAGGACCATGATGGCAGCCGAAGGCAACTGTACTCTGACCTTGTTATCAGGCAGGTTGTGATGGCGCTGGAACTCGCGGGCCAGCCTTCTCAGCCAGCTGACCAGGTTGACGTGCTCGACGCGGGCACGCTCTCGACGCGAGAGCTTGAGCACATTTTCGACGATGTCGTTCATGCGCGCGGAGTGGTTGAGCATCATGCGCACAAGCTTCTGATCGGCAGGGGTCAGATCCGGGGATTCGGTCAGCAACTGGGCCGCGTGACTCAGGGCACCCAGCGGATTGCGGATTTCGTGGGCAATGCTGGCCGACAGCCGAGCCAGTGAAGCCTGGGCCAGGTCGCGAGCACGGCGACTGACCACGGAGGTGTCTTCCAGGAAGATCAGAGTCGCCGCGTCGTTAAGGCCGGGTAGTGGCACCATGCGCGGAACCACGGCAACCTGGGTTGCCTGCAACAGCAGGCCCTCGTCCTCCGTTTGACCGGATCTTCGCCATTCGGCCAGTCGCTCGGCCAGTGCCGGTGCCACCACCCGCAGGTTGCGTTCGGAAACCGGCGGGTTGCCCAGCAGGTACCAGGCTGCCTCATTGATCTGGCGGATACGGTCCTCGCCGTCAACCACCAGCACGCCGGATCGCATCCGACCGATGATCAGCTCGTTGACCTGAGCCAGGTTGGCCAGATCGGTACCGCGACGCTCAGCCAGCAGCTGGGACTCTCGCCCCCAGCGCCCGAGCAGCGAGGTGCCCAGTGCGGTCACGAAGCTGGCCAGGCCATACAGACCGGCCTGAACCGCGACTGCCGAGCCAAGGCCCGCTTGTGCGCCAAATACGGCCTCCACGATGAGCGCGATAGATACCAGGGCGGCAAAGAATAGCGCCGTTCGCAGCGGCAGCAGCAGTCCCGCGATGCCGATGGTGAATATCAGCAGAATGGCCAGTCCGCTCTCGATGCCGCCAAAACTGTGCAGGATCGCGGCAATCAGGACCAGGTCGGCGGCAAGTGAAAATGATGCCAGTTTCGAGGCAGCCAGCCGGCCTCGGACATGAGTCAGCAGGAAAGCGATGGCGAAGCCGAAATAGGTCAATCCGGCAGCTTGGGCGAGAAAAACCTTGTAGGCTGGCGTCAGGCTGGCGCCGACCTGGCTGAACACCACCGCGATAAGGATGCAGGACAACAGCAGTCGAAACGCGTTGATATAATGCAGCGCGCGTCGCGTGCTGATCGGATCGGTGATGGTTGGTTCTGCGCTTTCGCTCACTGACTTCCACGGGTCTGGTTGAGTGCAGAATCACATCTGCCCGTTATCATCGCTCCAAACCGGCTTTGACGCAGCCAGGCTCGCCTCCCTTGACAGCCGATTATAACCGCATCGGCCGGGATGGCCGCCAGGCCGGGCCGGGGCGCTTGATAGAATACGTCGGGGCTGCCTCGACTGGCCGCAGCGAGGAAGCTGACGAAAAGCAGAACATTCGGCGTAGAGCGCCAATTTCTTTGAGGACTGACAATGAATTTTCATGAATACCAGGCAAAGCAGCTGTTTGCCGACTACGGCATTCCGGTGCCCAAGGGAGAAATTGCCACCACTGCCGACGAGGCCGTGGCTGCTGCCGAGAAGGTCGGTGGCTCGCAGTGGGTGGTCAAGGCCCAGGTCCATGCCGGTGGCCGCGGCAAGGCAGGAGGAGTCAAGCTGGCCTCCAGTCTCGAGGAGGTCCGCAGCGAGGCAGAGCGCATGCTTGGGATGTCCATTGAGACCTACCAGACCGGCGGCCGCGCCTTGCCCGTCAACTCGGTATTGATTGCCGAGGCGACAGACATCCGGCAGGAGCTGTACCTGGGGGCGCTGGTTGACCGCACGCACAAGGCAGTGGTGTTCATGGGCTCGGCAGCTGGCGGGGTGGATATCGAAAAGGTCGCCGCCGAGACGCCTGAAAAACTGATCACCGCGATCGTTGACAATGCGGCTGGTCTGATGCCTTACCAGGCCCGTCAGATTGGCTTTGGCATGGGGCTGAACGCCAAGCAGGTCCGACAGCTGACCCGCATCATGGACGGCCTGTATCGGTTGTTTACCGACAGGGATATCAGCCTGATCGAGGTCAATCCCCTGATCATCGATAGCGAGGGCAATCTGATCGCCCTGGATGCCAAGCTCAATGCCGATGACAACGCACTGTTCCGTCATCCGGACCTGGCAGAGATGCGTGATGAGTCGCAGGAAGACCCCACCGAGCTGGCCGCCAGCAAGCACGAGCTGAACTACGTCACCCTAGATGGCAACATCGCCTGCATGGTCAACGGCGCCGGACTGGCCATGGCGACCATGGACGTGATCAAGCTGGCTGGTGGCGAACCGGCCAATTTCCTGGATGTCGGCGGCGGGACCAATGCCGAGCGGGTAAAGGAGGCGTTCAAGCTGATCCTCTCCGATGACAAGGTCAAGGCCATTCTGGTCAATATCTTCGGCGGCATCGTACGTTGCGACCTGATTGCCGAGGGCATTATCAACGCAGTCGAGGAAATTCATCCCGACGTGCCCGTGGTGGTGCGGCTGGAAGGCACCAATGTCGAGAAGGGCAAGCAGCTGCTGGCCGACAGCGGGCTGGCGATCATCCCTGCCGACGATCTCAACGACGGTGCGCGCAAGGCCGTCGAAGCCGCTGCCTGACAAGGATTTGAATTCATGAGTGTACTGATTCACAAGAAAACGCGAGTGATCTGCCAGGGCTTTACCGGTGCTCAGGGCACGTTCCATTCTGAACAGGCTATCGACTATGGCACCCGCCTGGTCGGTGGTGTCACGCCCGGCAAGGGCGGCCAGGAGCACCTTGGCCTGCCGGTGTTCGATACCGTGGCCGACGCGGTCGAGGAAACCGGCGCCGAGGCCTCGATGATCTTCGTCCCGCCGCCGTTTGCAGCCGATGCCATCCTGGAGGCTGCCGATGCCGGCATCCGGGTGATCGTCTGTATCACCGAGGGCATACCGGTGCTTGACATGATGAAGGTAAAGGCCGCACTCGCCGATTACGACGATGTCACGCTGATCGGCCCCAATTGCCCGGGCATCATCACACCCGGCGAGTGCAAGATCGGCATCATGCCGGGAAGGATCCACCAGCCCGGGCGAGTCGGGGTGGTGTCTCGATCCGGGACACTGACCTACGAGGCGGTATTTCAGACGACCCAGGCCGGTCTGGGTCAAACCACTTGCATCGGCATTGGCGGCGATCCGATTCACGGCATGAGCTTTGTCGACTGCCTCGAGCTGTTCGAGGAAGACGATGCGACCGAGGGCATCATCATGGTCGGCGAGATCGGTGGCAACGCGGAGGAAGATGCTGCCGAATTCATTGCCGACAACGTCAGCAAGCCGGTGGTCGCCTATATTGCCGGCGTGACTGCGCCACCGGGCAAGCGCATGGGCCATGCCGGTGCGATCATTGCCGGCGGCAAGGGAACGGCGGAGGCCAAGTACGAGGCGCTGGAAGAGGCCGGAGTGACCACGGTCCGCTCGCCGGCCGACCTGGGCGCGGCCATTGCCGACCGGCTCAAGTAGGTTTCATCGGGCTTTGCAGCCTGGCGGTGACAGCCGCGAAGAGCGCAACATTCGTTGCGCTGGTGCCTTGAGCGTCTGCTGCTGATTGTCCATGCTCAGGATTGCCCTGGCCCAGGATGATTTTCTGGTTGGTCACCTGACCGGCAACCGCGATCGAATCTTGTCGCTGATTGCCCGCGCCCGCGACGAGCAGGGCGCGGATTTGATTCTGTTCCCTGAACTGGCACTCAGCGGCTATCCACCCGAAGATCTTGTTCTGCGTCCCGGATTCATGCGGCGTAATGACCAGATCCTGGCCGAAATCGCAGCCACCGTGACAGGCATTGACGTCATCATCGGTCACCCGCGTGAGCACGATGGCGTGCGCTACAACTCGGCCAGCTGGATTCGCGAGGGCCGGGTCATCGGCGTCTACGACAAGTGGGATCTGCCCAACTACGCGGTCTTCGACGAGCGGCGCTATTTCAGTTCCGGGTCGCGACCGCTGGTGATCGAGGTTGCCGGGGTGCCGGTTGGGCTGGTGATCTGCGAGGACACCTGGAGCCAGGCGCCGGTAAAGGCTGCAGCCGATGCCGGGGCCAGGATCGTGCTGTCGGCAAACGCTTCCCCCTACTACGTTGAAAAGCACCTCGACCGTGCCGCAGTGCTTGAAAAACGGCATGCCGAGACCGGCCTGCCGGTGGTCTATCTGAACTGCGTCGGCGGGCAGGACGAGCTGGTCTTCGATGGGCACTCGATGTTTGTCGATGGCCGGGGAAGACTTTCTCCGCCGGCATCCTTCTGTGAGGAAGCGCTACTGCTGATCGGCTTTGATGGCGACAGCGGACATGTTGAACCCATGGACTGGCCGGTGGCCCTGCCCGAGCGAACCGAGGCGATCTACTCGGTGATTCGTCGGGGCTTGCGCGATTACGTGATCAAGAATGGCTTCGAATCGGTTTGCTTCGGCCTGTCAGGCGGCATCGACTCGGCGCTGACCGCCGCCCTGGCGGTAGATGCGCTGGGGCCGGACCGGGTGACAGCGGTGATGATGCCCTCTCGTCATACCTCGGAGCTGTCGCTGATCCTGGCCAGCGAGCAGGTCGAGCTGCTGGGATTGGCCTATCACAACATCTCCATCGAGCCAATCTACCAGGCGCAGCTGAAGCAGCTGGCCGAAGCCTTTGCCGGACGACGGGAAAATTTCACCGAGGAAAACCTTCAGGCCCGGGCCCGCGGCAATGTGGTCATGGCGCTATCAAACAAGTTCGGCCACCTTGTACTGGCGACCAGCAACAAGAGTGAACTGGCTACCGGGTTTTGCACCATCTACGGCGATATGTGCGGCGGCTACGCGCCGATCATGGATTGCCTCAAGACCGAGGTCTATCGCCTGGCACGCTGGCGTAACGGGCAGTCGCCGGCCATTCCGGAAGCTGTGATCGAGCGCCCGCCGTCGGCCGAACTGGCGCCCAATCAGCTCGATGCCGACCGCCTTCCTTCCTACCCGGTGCTCGACGAGATCATCACCCGCTACGTCGAGCGGGACCAGCATATCTCAGAGATTGTCGACGAGAGCGGCATCAGCGAGGATATCGTGCGGCGCGTGGCCGGCATGGTGCTGGCATCGGAGTACAAGCGACGCCAGGCCGCCCCGGGCCCACGCATCACCCGCAAGGCATTCGGACGCGACCGCCGCTACCCGATCACCTCCGGCTGGCGCGACAGCGGCTTGACTCCGGATTGAAGCGCCTGGATCTAGGGAGCCGAGCCGAAGGCATCGATAAAAATGCGATCGCCGGTGATCAGCTGGTCGGCCCGTTCGAACGCCAGCGGCCCGATCTCATAACCCATCAGCCGGGCCGGAATGTCATCAATCGATGGGTGAATGCCGCCGTAGATGCGCGAAATGCCGCTCTCGTCGGCAGCATCGGCGTAGCGCGCCCACTGCAGCACGATATCGATGCTGGGTCCATACTCGAACTCCAGGAACTCACCGGCCGGGGCCAGGAATTCGCCGAGGCCACCGGGGAAATATTCGCTGCCGGTAATCCGGGTCAGAGCCTCGGCCGCGGCCCGGCTGAAGGTGCTGTGACCGGATGTGTAGCCGGCAAATGGCGGAGTGATGAAGTTGATCTTCTGGTACGGCCACCACAGCTTGGCCCGAATCCAGCCAACGCCACCGACTTCGAATGTCGGGTCCTCGACATGTCCGCGCCAGGCATAGCCGGCGATTTCACCGACGTAGTCGGCCAGGTGCTCGTGACGCTTGCCCGGCGCGCTGGACTGCTCGGTAATCACCTCGATCACACCGGGCCTGATCGGCAGGCCTTCGGGGTGGTATGAGGGCTGCCCGGGGTCGCTGGACTGGCCGTGCTCGGCCATGTAGCGAATCGCCGACATCGGCCGCACGTAGTCGTAGTAGCCCTTGACGCTCCAGCACGCCACGGCGGCGTCATGGACTGCACCGCCCAGGGCCAGGTAACTGCGCACGTCCCACTCCAGATCGT
>SKQS01000135.1 GCA_007118895.1 Wenzhouxiangella sp. | reverse complement strand
TCGGTCATTTCGTCTGCCGCCTCGATGTGCCGTGGATCGAGACGCCGTTTCCGCTTGAGGGTTTGATGGTGGAAGACGGGCAGTCCCGGCAGTGGCTGCGCGAAAACTGCCGCTGGGCGGTCGTCGACCTGGCGCGCAGCCGCAATCAGAATCGCCCGCTCAGGGCGATGAGTCGTGGTCGTGATCGCAACCACCCGGATCACCCGTTCAACCTGTTGCGGCGCAGCCCGGTCAATCGCGAGACCATGCAGGCGGCCATCGGCGGCTACCAGCGGCTCGACCAGACGACGCGGCGCCTGATTGGCGCGATCGCCGTGCATGACCATATCGAGGTTGACGAAGCGCGCGAGGCGGTCGTCGAGCTGTCGGGTCGGCTTGAACGCAACGCGGCTGCAATGGTCTGGCTGACCCGTATCAAGGAAAAGGACGATTACACGGCCCAGCACTGCCTCAACGTGGCCATACTCGCCATGGGCGTGGCTCACGCCCTGGAATGGCCTGTCGAGCACGTGGAAAATGCCGGCCTGGCCGGACTGCTGCATGATCTGGGCAAGCTCGAGATTGATCGGAACATCCTCAACAAGCCGGGGCGCCTGACCGAGGAGGAATTCGAGCAGGTCAAGCGCCATACGGAGTACGGTTATCGAATGCTGAAAGGCGACTCGAATCTGCCGGAAGAGGTTTGCCTGGCGGTGCTGCAGCACCATGAGCGCCCGGACGGGAGAGGTTATCTGTCAGGTCTGAAGCACCGGGAAATTTCTCGCCTGGCCTTGCTGATCTCACTGGTCGATGCTTATGACGCAATCACGTCGCACCGCGTCTACGATCCGGCTCGCTCTCACCACGAGGCGCTGGGCATCCTGTGGCGCGAGCGCGGCAAGCAGTTCGATCACGATCTGGTCGAGGCCTTCATCCAGTTCATTGGCTGGGTCGCGCCCGGCAACCTGGTGAGATTGTCCTCAGGCCAGATTGCGGTGGTGGTCGAGGCCAGGTTCGGCCAGCGGCTGCGACCGGTCGTGCGCAAAGTGATTCAGGAAGACGGGGCGTGCCGGCTCGGCGAGCAGCTGGATCTGGCCGAGCTGGCTGGCCACGCCGACGGTACGCCGTCACTGCGCATAGCGGAAGTGCTGCCGGACGGTCACAATGGTATCGACATGCGTGAACTCGCTCACGAAATTGTCGAGGCCTCATGAGGTCGGCACAGTCAGCCACTGACTGAAAAGGGCGTCCAGCTCATCCAGACCCTGGCCACTGGTGGCTGAAAACACGCTGATTCCGACCTGGTCGGTCACCACTTTCCGCACCGCATCCAACGCCTGCTTCTGCCGTCCGCGCCCCAGTTTGTCGGCCTTGGTCAGGACCAGGTGCAGCGGCAGGCCGCGCTGGCCGGACCAGCCGATGAGTTGGCGATCGGAGTCCTTGAGCGGGTGACGTATATCCATCACCACGACCAGCCCGCGCAGCGCTCGGCGGCGGTCCAGGTAGTTCTGGATCAGGCCCTGCCAGTGGGCCTTCAGCGACCCTGATACCCTGGCATAGCCGTAACCGGGCAGGTCGACCAGGTGGCGTTCGGGGTCAAGCTGAAAGAACACCAGCTGTCGGGTGCGTCCCGGGGTGCGACTGGTGCGGGCCAACCCGTTCTGGCGACACAGCCGGTTGATCAGGCTGGACTTGCCGGCATTGGAGCGTCCGGCGATCGCCACTTCGATGCCTTGATCTGGAGGCAGTTGCGACGGATGATGCACGCTGGTGAGGTAAGATGCACGACGCAGCAGGGCTTCGATATCGGTCACGGGCTGGATCGAGAGCGGGCGAGCGGTGATAATATCAGGCTTGAGTTTGAGGAGAAAGTTGAGATGGCTCGACTGTTTTTGTTGTTGTGTCTGGCGTTGCCGGTGACGGTGCTGGCGGTAGGCGATCCGGTGGCCGGTGAGGCCAAGTCGGCAATCTGTGCTGCCTGCCATGGAATCGACGGCAACAGCCAGGTCACGATCTGGCCCAAGATCGCCGGACAGCATGTCGACTATGCCGCCCGTCAGACGAGGCTGGTGCGCGACCAGATTCGCAATGTGCCGGAGATGTATCCGATGGTGATGAATCTGTCCGACCAGGATATTGCCGACCTGGCTGCCTTCTACGAGCAGCAGGCGATCACGCCCGGCGTGGCCGACGAGGAGCTGGTGCCGCTGGGGCGGAAAATTTATCATGGTGGCAATCACCAGACCGGGGTTCCGGCCTGTGCTGCCTGCCACGGCCCAGCCGGCAATGGAATTCCCGGCGCACACTATCCGCTACTGCGCGGCCAGCATGCCGACTACACTGCCGACCGGCTCAACCGCTACCGGGCCGGTGAGGTCAACGGCGACAATGATCCGCACAGCCAGGTGATGGCAGCAGTGGCAGCCAATCTCAGTGACGAGGAAATCCAGGCGGTCAGCTCCTATATCGAAGGGCTGCACTTCGCGCGCTGAGATGGCGCGGTGAACTGTCAGCGCCCTTTCTGGTCAGTAGAAAGCATCCCACTTGCCCTGGATCCAGATCAATGAGACCACACCTCGTCAGCCTGCTGTTCCTGCTAGCATTCAGCCTGCCCGCCGCTGCCCAGTTCGAGCAGGGCGTGCATTATCATCCCACCGGCGTGGCAGCACCTGCCGCCCGGGATGCGGTGGAGGTGGTCGAGGCATTCGCCTACCCCTGTCCTGCATGCCGCAGCTTTCTTCCGCTGATTTCCGAGTGGGAGTCCAATCGCCCCGATTACGTGGCCTTTCGCCGCCTGCCGATCGTCCTGCAGCCGGGCTGGGACCTCTATGCTCGTGCCTATTACACCGCCCAGGTGATCGGGCTGGGCCATGAAGCCCACGAAGGTCTGTTCAGGGCCCTGCATGACCAGGGACAGCGAATCGCCTCGGTCAATGATCTTGCGCGCTTTTACGCCAACTATGGCGTCGAGCCGGATACCTTCACATCTACCGCACAGTCGTTCGCGGTCGATTCGCGGATGCGCCAGAACCGCAACGAGGTGGGCAGCTGGGGCGTTCGCTCCACGCCGACCATGATCATCAACGGCAAGTGGCGGGTCAGCCCGCGGCGCGGCAGTACCTACGAGGAATTGCTGGCCGTGGTCGACTATCTGGTTGCCCGCGAGGCAGAGGAGCTCGGTCTCGGTCCCTTCAGCCAGGCACAGGACGACGAAGAACCTGTAGAGGCCGGGTCCGGGGGCTGATCCGGGTCGCTTATCGCGTGACGGGACCATCGAGGCAGCTCAAGCTGCTGAGCTACAACATCCAGGCCGGAACCACCACCGGCAAGTTCCGCGAGTATTTCACCCGTAGCTGGCGCCAGGTGTTGCCGAACAATCAGCGCGTCGAGAACCTCGATGCCATCGCCGAGCTGGTTGCCGACTTCGATATCGTCGGATTGCAGGAAGTCGATTGCGGATCGTTGCGATCCGGTTTTCTCAATCAGGCCAAGTACCTTGCTACCCATGGCGGGTTTCCGTACTGGAACCACCAGGGCAATCGCAAGGTCGGCGTGCTGGCCCATGCCGGCAATGGTTTGCTGTCGCGCCTCAAGCCCTCGGCAGTACAGGAGCACCGCCTGCCCGGTGCGATCCCGGGGCGAGGGGCCCTGGTGGCTCGATACGGCGAGGGCGAGCTGGCGCTCTGGGTGGTGGTGCTGCACCTGGCGCTGGGGCGTCGGGCGCGCGCCCAGCAATTGCGCTATGTCGCCCACCTGATTGATCGCCACCCCAATGTCGTGGTGATGGGCGACCTGAACGCCGGTCCGGGCAGCCGGGAGATACGTGATTTTCTTGCCCACGCCAGTCTGCGCATTGTTGACCCGGACATTCTCACGTTCCCCAGCTGGGGGCCGCAGCGAGCAATCGATCATATCCTGGTGTCTCCAGACATGGACGTGGCCGAGGCCAGGTCTCTGCCGGTTGGCTATTCGGACCATCTGCCGCTGGCGTTGACGGTCAACCTGCCGGCCAGTGTGCCGCTACCGGAGCATCATCAGGGCGATCAGCAGCAGACACGCTCCGAAAAGACGACGAAGTTTTCCGGCCGGTAGGTGGTGAGCGATACGGACGCCCAGCGGCGCACCTGCGGCCCCGCCGATCCCGACGATGATCAGCCCCGGCAGGTACCACCAGCCCAGGCTCATCGGCCAGGTGTTGAGAGTCCAACCGCTGACCACAAAGCCGATGCTGCCGGCCAGTGCAATCGGCCAGCCGCAGGCCGAGGCGATGGCAACGGCCTGCACCATGGGGTAGCCGTTGCGTGCCAGATACGGTACGTTGAAGCTGCCTCCGCCGATGCCGATCATGGCCGAGATTGCGCCGATTCCCGGGCCGGCTATCCACCATAGTCTGGGAAACGGCGCGCGACCGGATACTGCGGTGGTTCTGACCAGGAGCATGCGCACACCGATCAGGGCGATGACGATAGCGAAAAAGATGGCCAGCCACCGTCCGCCGAGCAGTCCGGCCAGCCAGGCACCGGCCAATGCGCCCAGGGCCACCGCTGGCGCGAGTCTGAGCACGCAGGGCCAGGCGACTGCGCCGCGCCGGTCATGGAACCAGATTGCACTGGCCGAGGTCATCAGCATCGAGCCCAGCGAGGTCGCCACGGCCATTGGCATGGCTACTTCGATCGAAGCGCCCTGGTGGATGAACAAGGCCGCCAGTGCAGGCACAATGACCAGGCCGCCGCCGATGCCAAGCAGCCCGGCGAGCACGCCGGCGAGAAGGCCTGTCATCGACAGCAGGAGTATTTCCATTGATTGAAGACCATGCGGCCTGAACAAGAATCTAGTTTGCCATCATCCATGCGGCTGGTCGCGGCGCTGGCCGTGCTGGCCGGCCTGTTGCTTCATGCCGAGTGGGTGCTGGCTGATCGTGAAGCCGAGCGTGAGCGATTCCGCGAAGGCTGGGCGGCAGCGAGCCGCGGCGACCAGCTCAATGCCCTGCAGGCAGTGCTCGATCTGCCCGACTATCCGTTGACGCCGTACCTGGAATACGAGCTGATGCGCCAGCGCATCGACCAGGTGCCGGCAACCGTAGTGGTCGCCTTCCTGGCCCGTTATCGCGACTGGTCGTTTGCCGGCAACCTGGAAACGCGGTGGTTGCGCAGCCTGGGTCGTCGATCCAGGCACGAGCAGTTGCTGGCCCATGGAATCAACTCCCGTGACAGCGAGGTTCGCTGCCACCTTGGCCGGGCCATGCTGGCGACCGGCGATACCGCGCAGGCCCGTGAATTGGCCCGGGAGCTATGGCTGGTCGGGCGCTCCCAGCCTCGGGCCTGTGATCCACTGTTTGCCTGGTGGCGCCGCCAGGGCAATCCCGGAGCGGAGCTGGCCTGGCAGCGCTTCGTGCTGGCGATCGAGGCCGGAGAAACCTCGCTGGCCGGCTATCTACGGCGCTACCTGGCCGACGAGGACCGAGTATCGGCGGAGCGTTGGCTGGCGATGCACGCCCGGCCCACCGCAACGCTGCGCCAGGCCCGCAGCTGGCGCGACCATGCGCGTAACCGGGACATCATCGCCAGTGGCATTCACCGACTGGCGGCCAGCGATTGGGAACGCGCAGACAGTTACTGGCAACCCCTTCGCTCCCGCTTCGACTGGCCGCCGGCGCAGCAGGTGGCCCTGGACCGCCGCATTGCCCTGTTTCGAGCGGTAGCCCTGGACGAGGCGGCGATCGTGGCCATCGATGCCCTGCCGGCCGAGGCGGTCGATCAGCAGATGCTGGAGTGGCGGACGCGAGCGGCGCTGGCCCACGATGACTGGCCGGCGGTCATCGACAGCATCCAGTCAATGACGCTCGGCGAACAGGCCTCGGCCCGCTGGCGCTACTGGCGAGCCAGGGCGCTTGCCGAGCTCGGCCGTCCGGAGGCCGGGCTGGTCTATGCATCACTGGCCGGTGAAGCCAACTTCCATGGCTTTCTGGCCGCTGCACGCCTGGACCAGCCCCCAAGCCTGTGCAGCCTCGAGCTTTCGGTCGATCCGGCGCTGCAGCGCCGACTGTTGCGTGATGCCGAATTCGAGCGTGCCATCGAGCTCTATCACGTTGGGCTGCTCGGTCACGGACGCCGAACCTGGGCACGTGCCAGCAGCCGCTATACCCCGGCCGAGCTGAGGCAGGCGGCGCTGCTGGCGGCCGGCGTGGGCTGGCATGACCGCTCCATTGCCGCGCTCAATGCAAGCGGTGACCGTCAGGCTTATCGCTGGCGTTTTCCTTTGGTCAAGCGCGGCCTGGTGGAGCCCGAAAGCGCTCGTCACGGTTTGCCGCCGGCGCTGGTGTACGGGTTGATGAGAGCCGAGTCTGCTATGCAGCCGGATGCGCTGTCAGGCGCCGGCGCACGCGGCCTGCTGCAGCTGATGCCTGACACCGCGGCCGCGGTCGCCAGGCGCAACGGGATGTCCTACCGCGGCCAGTCCGAGCTGTTCGACGGCGACAAGAATGTGCTGTTGGGCATCGCCCACCTGGCTGAGCTGGATCGCCGTTATGGGAGCAACTGGACGCATGTGGCGGCTGCTTACAACGCCGGTCCCGGCGCCCTGGCACGCTGGCTGCGTGAACGTCCTGCACTCGAGACCGACCGCTGGATCGAGACCCTGCCGTTCTTTGAGACTCGCGACTACATTCCGCGAGTGCTTGCCTTCGCCACCGTTTACGAATGGCACCTGGGCCAGCCACCGTCGCTGCTGGCCAGCTCACTCGACCTGCCGGTCAACTCGGGCACGCGGTTCGAGTGCAGCCAGCCCTGAACGTCCTGGTTGCCCGAGGCTCCCTGCGCTGTCTGGAGCTCGCAAGGCGAGCCCGCGCCAATACTAGCCCGGACAATTCATGAACATACGTGCGCCCTCGCTAGTCTATTGTCCGCACAGCGGATTTTCCTCAGTCGGCCGTATGGCCCGATACACCGCTCCTTCGGATAATCCACTGTGCGAACAATATCCTGCGCGATCATCGCGCGAGTTCATGAATTATCCAGGCTGGTCATCTACACGGTCGATGGTGCAAAATAGCAGGCTGTCTCTGAAGCGTCTGCTACTGTACTGAAATGAAAGTCATGGTTTTCGGTGGGTCCGGTTTCGTCGGCGGCCACCTGGCCCGTCGGTTGGCCCGTGACGGCCACGAAGTCACTGTAGCCACGCGCTATGCCCCCGCTGCCCGCCACTTGAGCGTCGTTCCCGGCGTGCGCATACGCCAGTTCAGCCCCTTCGACAGCCAGTCGCTGGACCGGGAACTGCCTGGCCATGATGCGGTGGTCAACCTGATTGGCATCCTCAATGAAAGAGGCTTTGGCGGGCACGGTTTTCGTCGCGTACATGTCGAGCTGGTGGAGTCACTCGCCGAGGCTGCCCATCGCCAGGGGATTCGCCGTTTCCTTCACATGTCGGCACTCAATGCCGGCAATGGCTCCAGCTTCTACCTGCAGACCCGTGGGGAGGGTGAGGAACTGGTGAGACAGGCCCAGAACTACGGTCAGCTTGACACCACGATGTTCCGTCCCTCGACCATCTTCGGGCCCGACGACAGCTTCCTCAATCGATTCGCCGGCCTGCTGAAGATTTCTCCGGTGCTGCCGCTGGCCAGACCCGGTGCGTTTTTCAGCCCGGTATTCGTGGGCGATGTAGTCGAGGCCATGGCGCGTGTCCTGGCAGATGAATCAAGCTACGGCAAGACTTACGAGCTGTGTGGTACCGAAACCTGGTCGCTGAAGGAGCTGGTGATCTGGGTGCGTGATCAGCTGGGGTTGAAGCGCCTGGTCATTGGTCTGCCCGACTGGGCCGGCAGGCTGCAGGGACGGGTGTTCGACTTCGTTCCCGGCAAGCCATTTTCCAGCGACAACTTCAACTCACTGACGGTTGACAGCGTGTGCATGCAGGATGGCTTCGGCGAGCTCGGCATCGAGCCCTGGGGTATGTCCCAGCTGGCCCCGGACTGGCTTGGCCAGGGGGGCAAGCAGGTTCGATATCAGGATTTCCGGCGTCGGGCGGGGCGTAACCGGCCAGGTGCCGGCGCCGCGGATTGATTGAGCGCTGGCAGCGGACAATTCCCGGACTCGTCGGCCGACCCGCTCACCAGCGGCCTTGATCTGTATATCGTCGGCGGCGCGGTTCGCGACCGGCTGCTGGGCCAGCCGGCTGGCGACCGCGACTTCGTGGTGGTTGGTGCCACGCCCGAGGAGATGATCCGCCGCGGTTTTCGCCCGGTTGGTCGAGACTTTCCCGTCTTCGTTCATCCGCAAAGCGGAGAGGAATATGCGCTGGCCAGAACCGAAAGAAAGTCAGGCCGCGGCTACCATGGTTTTGTCTTTCACACCGGCCCCGAGGTCAGCCTTAGCGAGGACCTGGCCCGGCGCGACCTGACCATCAACGCCATCGCAGAGGCGCCCGACGGCCGACTCATCGATCCGCACGGTGGAGTGGCTGACCTGCGCGCGTGCTGCCTGCGCCATGTTTCGCCGGCTTTTCGGGAAGATCCGGTCAGGCTGCTGCGCCTGGCACGTTTTGCCGCCCGCTTCGAGCACTTCGAGATTGCGCCGGACACGCTGGCGCTGTGTCGACAAATGGTGGCCGACGGCGAAATCGAGCACCTGGTCGCCGAGCGGGTCTGGAATGAGCTGGCGGGGGCGTTGATGACGGCCAGCCCTTCACGGTTCTTCCGGGTGCTGCGGAGCACCGGCGCGCTGGCGGTCATATTGCCGGAGCTCGATGCACTGTTCGGCATTCCCCAGGACCCGCGTTATCATCCGGAAATCGATACCGGCGAGCATGTGCTCATGGTGCTGGATCAGGCCGCCCGGCTCGATGCTGGTCTGGAGTCGCGCTTTGCCTGCCTGGTGCATGATCTGGGCAAGGGCTTGACTCCTGCTGATCAACTGCCGGCCCACCACGGCCATGAGCGGTCAGGACTGGCTCCCATCGATGCAGTCTGTCGCCGCCTGCGCGTACCCAACGCCTGTCGCGACATGGCCTTGCTGGTTGGTCGTTGGCACCTCATGGCCCACCAGGCCGGGGGGTTGCGCGCCGCCACCTTGCTTCAACTGCTGGAGCACCTGGATGTATTCCGTCGGCCCGAGCGGCTCGAACCCTTCCTGCTGGCCTGCGAGGCCGATCGCCGCGGCCGGTTGGGAAGCGAGGAGGCAAGTTACCCGCAGGCCAGGCTGATTCGCCAGGCTGCCACGGTCGCCCGGGCGGTGCCGGTCGAGCCGCTGCTTGCGCGCGGCCTGAAGGGCGAAGGGATTGCTCATGCGCTGCGCGCCGAGAGAATTCGCGCGATCAAGGCGATGCAGCGAAACGAGGGTCAGAAGATCAGCTGACCCTGGTCGAGAATCGACTGGTAATCGGCTGCCGGCGCTGGCTTGCCGAGCAGGAAGCCCTGGACGCGGTTGACCCGGCACTGAATCAAAAAGCCCAGCTGACTGCGCGTTTCCACGCCCTCGGCCAGCACCTCCATGCCCAGGCTGTGGATCAGATCGACGATCGCCCGGGTCAGCGCCTGCTGGCTGTCGTCGGATTCGAGCTTGGCGATGAACGAGCGGTCCAGCTTGATGTAGTCGACGCGCAGCTGGCGCAGGTGGGCCAGACTGCTGTAGCCTGATCCAAAGTCATCCAGGCAGACCTTGGCGCCCATCTCCCTCAAGCCCTCGATGGTTTGCAACCCGGCCTGAAAGTCCTGCATTGCGGTTGATTCGGTGATTTCCAGGTGCACGTTGCCTGGCTCGACATCGTGCTTCTGGCACAGCGCCTTGAGCTTGGCTGGCAGGTCAGGTTGCTGAAAGCGCTGGGCGGTCAGATTGATCGAGACCGACAGCGGAGGCAGCGACAGATCGTGTTGCCAGATCGACAACTGCTTCAGTGCCTGGTCGAAGATATGGTCCTCGAGTTCGTCCAGCACGCCGATAGTGGCTGCCTGGCGCAGGAACATGCCGGGGGCGAGGATGCCTCGCTCGGGATGATTCCAGCGCAGCAGGGTTTCGAAGCCGGTGATGCGGCGTTCTCGGATGCTCACCAGCGGTTGGAAATACAGGCAGAACTCGTTTTCGGCCACCGCACGCCGCAGGGCATGCTCCATGGCCAGCATGTCGCGTGGTTCGCTGCTGTCGCTGGTTGCCTGGTGGAGGGCGAGATTATGCCCCATGGCAACCGCCTGCAGTTGGGCCCGCTGCGCCATTCGGATCAGCTCCGAGGCATTGCGGCTGTCATCGGGATAGAAGCTCAAGCCGCCGCTGAAGGTGACAAACACCTCGCGTCCGTCGTGATCGATGGCTTGCGACACGGAGCCAAGCAGATCCTCGGCCTGGGCCATGGCCCGGTCTCTGCTTCCCAGGTCGGCCATGATGACCAGGAAATCGCGTTCACCGGTGCGGCCCAGGGTGAAGTTTCTCGGTAGAACGGTCCGGACGCGCGAGCTGATCTGGCGCAGCAGCTCCTCGGTGCCGGTCCAGCCCAGCGCCTGCTTCACCACGCTGAATCGATGGATGCCCAGTGCCAGGACGCCTACCCGGTTGCGCTTGTCGCGGGCGCGTCGGAGCGCGGTGCCGAGCATGTCCTGGATCAACTCGCGGTTGGGCAGGCCGGTGGTCAGGTCATGCTGGCGAAGGTGGCTGAGCTTGGTCTCGGCGGTCTCGGCCTTGTGCTGGGCATTCAGGGCCCGGCGTCGCTCGATTTCCAAAAGCCAGATGATGATGCCGTAGCCGATCAGGGTCTGCAGCAGGAAGGAAACCAGGCCGAGATACTGGGTATGAGGCAGGAACTCACCGCTAACCGTTGACCAGGCGGCAACCGAACTGCTATAGCCGAGCTGCAGGCCGTAAGCCAGAAACGCCAGTGGCACCAGGCGGGCGCTGACCAGGGTGCGGTCGCGCATGGCGCGCCAAAGCATCAGTGCGGCGATGATGAACGCCAGGCCGGTCAGCAGGTGACGTATCGAAACCCGAAGCAGGTTGCGCAGCTCGGCAGCTTCGGCGGCAAAAGGTGAAATCAGGGCGCTGGCGATGCCGACGGCTGCTGCAACTCCGATCAGCAGCAGCTCGACTCGTAGTGAAACTGTCTTGCTCTTGACCGCCTCCCAGGCGCCCATGAGCAGCCACACCACGTGTGGATAGGCCACCGCCATCGCCGCCAGGGACAGCGCGAGCCTGAGGTGGGAGTTCGCGCCCTCGGGCTGGACCAGCAGCCACAGCGCTGCGGTGGAGGCCGCCAGGTAGATGGCCAGGCTGGCAGAACTCAAGGCCCAGTGACGCAGGAAGGTATGCCCGAACAGGCGAAAGAACACCAGCAGCAGCGTCGCCAGCACCAGCGCAGCCGCGGCTTGCACCACGTTGACGGCAATAACAATATCCGCTGGTTGCACCGGGCCTCCATCCACAAATGGCTGTCCCGATCAGTTCCCTCGTCCCCTGTTCCGTTCGTGGCCGGATTGCGAGCTGGTTCAGAAACTGTCGAGGCTGATGTGACTAAGATAGCGCATTTGACCCACTGCTTGCACCTGCCAGATCAAAGGCGCTGGCGACGATCGCCGGCGCAAAGCGCCGTCAGCGCGGCGTCGATGTCGCGGCCGAAGCCGATGACCTTGAATTTTTCTCCCAGCTCGCCCGGCATCACCAGTCGCCGAACTTCGTTAGCGCGCTCGAGTCGCCGTGATGTCGGTTCGATCTCGGCCAGGTCCTGGCCTAGCTCAAGGGTCAGCAGGAACTCCGCCTGGCTGGTGTAGCCGAGAAGCTCCAATCCGGTCGCGCTTCCGGCAGCAGCCAGGGCGGTGAAATCGACAAAGCTGGAAATGTCGCACAGGCCCGGCCACAGCAGCGGGTCGAAATGGGCCCGGTGACGGTAATGGCAGACCAGGGTGCCGTCCATGCGCTCGGGCAGGTAGTACTCGCGGCGCGGGTAGCCGTAGTCGATCATCAGCGCCAGTCCGCGCTCCAACGGTGCGGTGACGGTGGCCAGCCATGGCGCCAGGTTCAGGCAGATCTCCGATCGATAGCCGATCGGCAGTGGTTCCGGCAGATCGGCCAGCAGGCTTGCCAGGGCCGCGGCCAGGCGACCGGTCGTTGGTGCCAGCTGCCACCCCAGGCCATCACCATCGATGCTGACTTGGCGCTCCATCGGACCATCGGCAGTGATTTCGAACAGCGATACCGGCAGCGCATCAGCCACTTCGTTGGCAATGATCACACCGCAGAATGACTCGGCCGGGGGCGCGTCCAGCCAGCTCACCCGGTTGGCCAGGTCGCTTGGCAGGTCGGCAAGAGTCTCGCGCTGGACCTGCCGCAGCGCGGCGCTGGATTCCAGCACCATGTAGCGGGCCGGCGGATGCTGCATTGCGCCGAGCAGGTCGCGGATCAGGACGCCGCTGCCGGCGCCGACTTCGAGCAAGGTCCAGTCACCGCCCAGTGCCGGTTGCAAGCCATCGAACTGCCGCGCCAGGCACTCGGCGAACTGGCTGCCAAGCTCCGGGGCGGTAATGAAGTCGCCGCCTTCGCCGAATCTCTTCAGGCCGTTGCGGTAGTAGCCCAGCTCCGGGTGATACAGCGCCATGTCCATGTAGCGATCGAAGCCGATCGGGCCGTCGCTGGCGATCCGTTCACCGATGATCTGGCACAATCTCTTAGTGGTTTCGGCCGCTTCCCCGGTCGGTTCGGGCAGCTTCAGCAGGCGACGGTCCAGGCTCATCGAGAGAGGATAATCAAGTGAAGGAAACATCTGCAGCAGTAGCGATTGTAACCGGCGGCGCACGCCGGATCGGCGCCGTTATTGCCCGTCAGCTGCACCAACGCGGCCTGAACCTGCTTGTCCACTATCATCGATCGCGCGAGTCAGCCGAGCAGCTGGCGGCCGAGCTTGATGCGGCCAGGTCGGGCTCGGTCAGTCTGGTGCAGGGCGAATTGGCCGACCGGGAGTTGCCGGCTCGCATTGTCTCCGCCGCAGGTGAGCGCTGGGGCCGGATCGACGTGCTGGTCAACAATGCATCGGCGTTCTATCCCACGCCCGTCGATCGCGCTGACCACGAAGCTTTCGATGACCTGATGGCCAGCAATCTGCGCGGCCCCTATTTCCTGTCCCAGGCCGCAGCCGGTCTGCTGTCCGAGAGCCGGGGCAGCATCGTCAACCTGGTCGATATCCATGCCCTGGTGCCGCTGGCCGATCACTCGATCTACGTCCAGGCCAAGGCCGGCCTGGTGATGCAGACCCGAGCCCTGGCCAAGGACTTAGCGCCCGACATCCGGGTCAATGCCGTGGC
>SKQS01000224.1 GCA_007118895.1 Wenzhouxiangella sp. | reverse complement strand
GCGATAGGTACAACCCGAGGTGCAGGTCTCCTGGACCACGATGCGATCAAGCCCCGGCAACGACGGCGCCAGCTTCTCCCAGATCCAGCGCGCCAGGTTTTCCGAGGTCGGATTTTCAAGACCCTCGATATCGTTGAGGCAGCGATGATCCAGCTGGTCGAACACCGGCCTGAAGGCAGTCTTGAGATCGGCAAAATCCATCACCCAGCCCAACTGGTCATCGACCGGGCCTGCCACATGCACCTCGATACGGAACGAGTGCCCGTGCAGGCGCCGGCACTTGTGATCAGCCGGTACGTTGGGCAGCCAATGGGCTGCCTCGATCTGGAATACCTTGAAGATTTCCATCGGAATCAGACTACATGTCGCGATAGTGACGCAACGGTGCCTCTTCTTCGTCGATCTCGTCCGGATCGACTTCCTCGCCCAGCACCTCGCGAATGCGCTCGCGGCGGGCCGGCTCGTTTTCGAACTGGACTTCGATGGTGAAGAAGATCCGCCAGTCGCTTCGCCGGTTGCCGGTCTCCATATCCAGCGGCCAGGCATGCTCGGGCTGGATCTCGTAGAACAGCCAGGGGCGCAGGAACGAACGGCGCCAGCGGAGGTTGACGAAGTATTCCTTGGTCTCGAAACTCGGTTCGGTGAAACCCAGCGCGCCGATCTCGGCACGCACCGCGGTGCGCCGATTGAGCTGGCGGAAACCAATCGCCGAGGTGGCCCATTCAATGCCATCACTTTCCTCTGAATAGGTACCGCGTCCGGTCAGGCGCACCTGGGTGCGGAAATCGGGCAACCACTCCCAGTCGCCGCGCGTGGTCGTGCCGAAACCATCCTCGCGCTCCCAGAAGATGATCTGGGTGTAGCGGGCCAGGGTGGTCTCAGTCAGCGGCCGGGTATGGCGATACCGTGCGCGGACCAGCGGGTTGAGCCCGGTGGTTCTGACCCTGACCGTGCCGTCGATATCGAAACGGTCACGCTCGCGATCGCTGGCGATGAAGCGAAGGCCGAGCCGGGTGCGCTCCTCGGAACCCTCGAAACGATCCTCCTCTTCGAACTCACCGCGCACATCGGCATCGCGGCTGACCAGCAGTCGTACACGGTCGGTCACCCCGGGCAGGGAAACGTTGGCCGACATGCGAACCCGGTAGCGCCAGCCCTCGGACTCGTCCCAGCGAAGTTCATTGCGCAGGCGGACGAAGGTCCCCACCGGCGTCTCCTCGGCTGCACGCGGATCGCCGAAAAAGCCGTCGAACCAGGCCGCCGGCTCACACAGTCGCTGATTGACATAGGAGTGGGTGCGGTCCAGCCAGCTCTCGGGACGACCCTTGGCGTCGCGACAGGCCTCCTCGATCAGCCTCTCGCGCTCGGCAGCGGTCAGGCGAGTTCGTCTTTCCTCCTCGGATTCGGCCAGCACGACTCCGGGCCAGCCGGTGGCCAGCAGCACAACAGACAACAGGGAAAGAAAGGCGCCCACGCCCAGCCGATTCAGCATCATGCTGCATATCGTCCGGCTTTTCGCACAGCTTGTCCAGCACTGCATCCTGGCAAGGGTGATACAGGCAGGATCCCGGTGGTGCTCATCATCGGGGGTCAGCATGCGCCTGCTCACCCGTCGACGACCGACCGGACCACTCGCTGGCCGCCCGCCCTGCTTGTGGCGGGCGGCCGGTCAGGAACCGGACCAGCCAGTCGCTGGCTTTGCGCACGACGACATAAAGGCAGGGCACGAGGAACAGGGTCAGCAGCATGGCCGACAGCAACCCGCCGATGACGGCCAGGGCCAGCGGCTGCATCAGGTTGGCGCCGGCACCCATGCCGATGGCCAGCGGCGTCATGCCGGCCACCGTGGTCAGGGTGGTCATCAGGATCGGGCGCAGGCGAATGCCGCCGGCCTCGACCACCGCATCGACCATGGCCAGCCCGCGTCGGCGACCGCGCTCGATGTATTCGACCAGCAGGATGGCGTTGTTGACGACGATGCCGATCAGCAGCACGATGCCGAGGAAAGCCGGCGCCGAGGCCGGCGTACCGGTCGCCCACAGGATCGCCACCACCCCGATCAGGCACAGCGGTGCGGCAGCCATGATCACCAGCGGGTTGGACAGGCGCTCGTACTGCACTGCCAGCACCACGAACACCAGGAAGATGGCCAGCAGGATCACCGTCAGCATCTCGCGGTCGGTCTCCTCGGCGGTCTCGAACTGGCCACCGAAAATCAGCCCGTACTGGTTGGGCAGGTCCATGTCCGCCAGCCGGTCGCGAATTTCGTTCATGATGCTGCCGGCATCGGTCAGCGCAGTATTGAAGTTGCCGGTAACCCGCTGGATACGCACCTGGTTCTCGCGCTCGATATGCGCCGGACCGTCACCGAGGGTGAAGCGGGCGACATCGCCAAGCTGGATCGGTCCGTTCTGCCCGGATGCGATGATGACCTGGCTGAGCGCCTGCTCGTCGCCGGTGACCTCGCGCGGCAGACGTACCCGCACGTCGTACTCGTTGACGCCGGTAGCATAGCGGGTGGGAATGGCGCCGGTCACGGCATCGCGCAGGGCCCGGCCGATCTCGCCGACGTTGAGCCCCAGCGCGGCCGCCCGCTCTCTGTCGACATGCACGCTGAGTAGCGGGGTGCGGTCCTCGCGGGCAATATCCAGGTCCTCCAGTCCGACCACTCCGTCCAGTAGTTCGGTCAGCTCGCGGGCGATGTCCATCAGCACCGGCAGCTCCTCACCGACGATCATGATGTCCATGTCAGCGCCCGATGCGCCGAAATTCAGGCCCGGAATGCGCGGTGGCCAGACCCAGACACGGGCGTTGGGGATATCCAGCTCGGCCAACTCCTGCTGGGCCTGGTGGACCCACAAGCCAGCCGGCATGTCCGGTCGCTGGCGCGCGTCGGTCAGGCGCACATCCATGCGCGCCGTGCCCGGGCGCTCGGAGATCACCCCACCGTGCAAGTGGCCACCGCTGATGGCAAAGACGTTGCGGACATGTGGCATGTCGGCCACGGCCTGCTCGACCATTCGCGAAGCCCGGTCGGTATCCTCCGGCGTGGTACCTGGCGGCAGGGCAATGCGCACTCCGACCTGGCCGTCATCGATCTGCGGCAGGAATTCGTTGCCCAGCCGGTCGAAACTCCACAGGCTGACCACGAACAGCCCGATCGAGGCGGCAATTACCGGCCAGCGCAGCTTGAGCACCACCGCCAGCAGCCGGCGATAGCCGGCAACCAGCCTTTCGACCAGGTCATCGAAGCGGCGATAAAGCCATGAGCGGTCCAGCCCGGAACGGAACTGGACCTTGCCAAGCTGAGCGGCCAGCATCGGCACCAGGGTCAGCGCGACGACCAGCGAGGCAATCACGGCAAAGGAAATGGTCAGGATCAGCTCGCGAAAGATCAGCGCCGCCATGCCGGCGGCCAGCAGAAAAGGGGCGACTGCGGCCAGGTTGGTCATGGTGCCGGCAGTGATCGCCGAGATGACCTCGTCGGCGCCTTCGTGGGCAGCCTGCTGCGGGGATTTTTTCATCCGGGTCTGGTGACGCGAGATGTTCTCCAGCATGACAATGGCGTTGTCCAGCAACAGCCCTACCCCCAGCGCCAGGCCGCCGAGGCTGATGACATTCAGCGTCAGGCCGCCGAAGCCCATCAGCACGAAGGTGAACAGGATGGCCATGGGAATGGCCAGGCCGATGATGAAGCTCTTGCGCAGCGAACCGAGAAAGGCCAGCACTACCAGCATGGCCAG
>SKQS01000228.1 GCA_007118895.1 Wenzhouxiangella sp. | reverse complement strand
TCCCGAGTTGAACCTCCCGAGTTGAACTCAGCGTTGCTAAACCTCCTTGGGAAATATTTATTGCAAATACGAATCATTATCGTTATACTTTTTTTCATTGTTAATAAAACTTGGACTGTCAACAGGATATGCACTTAAGCACCCCGCCAAACGGCAAACTTCACGCACCACTGCCGCTCGCTGCTGCCATTTCGCTGGCCCTGCTGGTCGCCTCCGGCCCGATCCACGCCGAGACTGAGGCTGAGACCGACAGTGGGCATTTCCAGGAGGTCCAAGTCTCGGAGCTTCTGGCTTCGATCGCCTTGCCGAGAATTCGTGTCGTGGCACCCACTCCACTTGGTCTCTCCCTGACTCCAGGGGCGGTCTACACGATCGACGCTGAGGATGTAGAAATGGTGCAGCCGCGATCGACCGAGGATCTTCTGCGGCGCGTGCCGGGCATCTACGTCAAGCGCGAAGAAGACAGCGCGGTGGTGACCAATATCGGGGTGCGCGGGCTCCCGGCCGGCGACTACAAGACCCTGGTCCTGGAAGACGGCGTGCCGATTCAGCCTGGCATATTTGTGGGAAACTCCCGCTACTACAATCCCCGTGTCCAGCGCATGGAGGGTGCCGAGATCCTCAAGGGCGCCTCGTCATTGCGCTACGGCCCAAACAATATTGGCGGTGTCATCAACTTTCTGACCAGAACACCGGATGACGGCGTCGCGGTGACTGGCCAGGTGGGTTCCTGGAACACCCGTGAGGCCATGGTCGAGATCGGCGGCAGTTCGCCCTCTTCCGACTCGCGGTTCGGGATCATCGCTACCCATGCAACCAGTGATGGCTGGAATGACAAGGGCTGGGACATGACCGATGTCATGGTCAAGGCCGGAAGCGCGATCGGCACCAATCACTTTGTCGGCGTGAAATTCCTCTACTACGAGAATGACGCGAACATTTCGTATCGTGGCTATTTCCCGGATGCATTCGATGCCGGCGCCAGGTTCAACCCCGCACCGGATGACTTCTTTCTGACCGACCGCCGGGCCTTTGATGTGAATCACGATTGGGAAATCAATCCTCAAATGCGCCTGCAAACCGTGGTTTACTGGAGCGAGATGAGTCGCGATTACTGGCGTTTCCTTGTCGACGGCGCCGTCGCCAATGCAGACGGGCTGACGGAATGGAACTTCACCGACACCGTGCAAGGCAATAATCGCGCATTCGAACGCTATGGATTCGAATCCCGTCTCAGCTTGCGACATGGCCTGCTCGGCGTGAACAACGATGCCGAATTCGGCGTACGTTACATGCAGGAGGAAATGCAGGATGTCACGGTTCGAGCCGATCGGGCCACACCCCGCAACCCGGTTGGCGCATTCCTGCGCAATCGCGTCGACTCCGCTGACAGTCTGGCATTCTTTGCCCAGAACCGGTTTGAGGTCAACGAAGCCTTCTCGGTTACCGCCGGCCTGCGCGTCGAGACCTACGAGCAGAAGCGCAATGACCTGCGCGCAGCAATCGACCCGGTGGATACCTTCAGCAACACCGAATGGCTGCCGGGAATCGGCGCGACGTTCCAGCTCAATCCATCCGCGCAGTTTTACGGCAGTGTCTACGTCGCCTTTGCGCCCCCTCTGGTGGGCAGCGTGGTTGGCTCCGATGACGTGCCTACCGAGGCGGAGAAATCCGTCAACCTGGACTTCGGTGTTCGTGGTGCAGCTGGCGCGCTCAACTATCAGCTTGCCGCCTTCCAGATGGATTTTTCCAACCAGGTCGACCCAGGGATTTCCGACATTCGCGCCCCGAATGAGGGCAGCGCGCTGATCCAGGGCCTTGAGGCATCTCTGGGTTATGAACTGGGAGGCGGCTTTCAGCTTGATGGAAACGTCACCTGGATCCCGACTGCAGAATTCGGTGAAGACCGACCCGGCCAGGCAGAAGATGGTAATCGCCTGCCCTACTCTCCAGAGTGGGCAGCCAACCTGGCGCTGAGTTACCGCGCAGAAGGCCTAAAGACAGCCCTGCTGTTCAATTACACCGGCCAGGTCTTTGGCGACGGCATGAACCGCATCGAGATAGATCCTCTGAATCACATGGGCGGCCGGATACCCAGCTACGCCACTGTCGACCTGACAGCAAGCTACGACTTCAATGCCAGCCTGCGAGTTTTCGGCGGGATCAGGAACCTCGCCGACAGACGCTACATTGCCGGTTTGCGCCAGGGCATCTATGCCGGGCCCGAGCGGAGTTTCGATATCGGCCTTAAGTTTGCATTCTGACCCTGTGTTTCCAGCTGGTCTTGGACGGTCCTGACCACGGCAAGTGCCGACTGCACTCCGGACTCCAGCAGCGGCACGCCCTCGAAAGCCCAGGACCCGCAGTAGAACAGACGCCGGTCCGGCCGGGCATGCCAGCGACGCAGTTTCTGAAGTATTCCGGCGGTGCGGCCGGTTACCACCGCCCGCTGCATCGGGATGCGGGCCAGCACCTGGTCCGGCTCGGGTTGATGGATCGGGTTCCAGGTCTGAAACACCGGTGGTTTTTCGGCAAGGGTCGGCTCCACGGCGTTGACCCAGACGGTGAACATGGATTGATCCAGCGACTCGTCGGCCTGGAAGTTGAGCGCGGTCCAGTCATCCTCGCGGGCCGGCATGAAACGTCGGTCGCGATGGACCAGCAGCTCACCCTGGGCATACTCGATCCCGCTCAGCACCCGGCGTTCTTCGGCAAACGGCTCACCGTCGAGAAAGCCCAGCTGGTTGGCCTGGGTGGCGACGATGACCCGGTCGAAGCGACCGCCGTCACCGCGCGCATTGTGCACGCTGATTGACTTCTGATTTAGACGAACCCGGCTGACCGGACTGCCCTTGTGGCTGGCCGTGTCGCCGGCCAGGGCATTGGCCAGCGCGGTGGTACCGCCGCGCAGGCGCAGCAGATCGCTGCGATGGAGAATGTCATGCAGCAGGCTCAGCAGCTGCCCTGCCGGCCAGCGCAGCAGGTACTCCTCTTCGCAGGTGCAGATGGTCTTGAGGATAGGCAGAACCAGGCCGCGCCAGAACAGCGGATCGATGGACTGACCGGCGAGCAGCTGCTCCAGGGTCAGCTTGTCTCCGCGCGCCTGACCGGTGATCTGCCGCAGGCGAAGCAGACCGAGAGCGAGGCGAAGCGCACGCTGGTCCAGGTAGCGCAGGGAACCGACCACCGGCCAACGGGTCAGCGGCATGCGGCTGCTGCGAAACCAGGTTTTCCCGTTCAGCCGGCTTAAGGAGACGTAGACGTTGACATCGAAGGTTTCCACGCCCAGCTCGTCGGCCAGCGCCAGCACGCTGGCCCAGGAGTGCCTTCCCATGACCCGCAGCGGAACGTCGACGATGCCGCCATCGACCGGCAGGGCATGGGCCGCCATGCCGTCGACCTGTTCCTGCTCGAACAGGGTGACGCGCCAGCCGGCCTTGCGGCAGGCATGGGCCGCAGTCAAGCCGCTGATGCCGCTCCCGATCACGGCCACCGACAATGTCATGCTGCGTGGACTCCCGAAACAAGATCAGCACCTACGATAGCCGATCTGGCTTGATATGCCGCGTGATTTGCAGGACCGACCCGGATGCCAGTGCAACCCGGGTGTGGTATTTTCTGATTCGGATTCGACACGGGTACAGCTCATGCAAATGGACCTCCAGCTGGATCGGGCAAGACAGCGTATCGAGCGGCTGTGGCAGGAGTCGATCACCGAAGAGCTGGTCGAATACATCCGCATCCCGGCCAAGTCACCGCATTTTGACGCCGACTGGGCCAAGCACGGCTACATCGACGATGCCGTCGAACACATCGCGCGCTGGTGCCGCGCTCAGCCCATCGACGGTTTGCAGGTTGACATCGTGCGCCTGGAAGGTCGCACGCCGCTGATCTTCATGGAGGTGCCGGGAACTATCGACGACACGGTGCTGCTGTATGGCCATCTCGACAAGCAGCCGGAGATGACCGGCTGGACCGAGGGGCTGGGCCCATGGAAACCGGTGATACGCGATGGCAAGCTCTATGGTCGCGGCGGCGCCGATGACGGCTATGCCGCCTATGCCTCGCTCGCCGCGATCCAGGCATTGCAGGAGCAGAAGCTGCCTCACGCCCGCATGGTGCTGATCATCGAAGGCTGCGAAGAATCGGGCAGCTACGATCTGCCGGCCTATATCGAGCACCTGGAAGAGCGCATCGGATCGCCCTCGCTGGTGGTTTGCCTGGACTCCGGCGCCGGCAACTACGAGCAGCTGTGGATCACCACCTCGCTCCGCGGCATGGCTGCCGGCACGCTTGAGGTCGATATCCTCAACGAAGGTGTGCATTCCGGCTATGCCTCGGGCATTGTGCCATCGAGTTTCCGGATCGCCCGGCAGCTGCTGTCCAGGCTCGAGGACGAGGCTACCGGCCGGATCCTGCCGGAGCAATTTGCTGCCGAGATCCCGGCGCAACGTCGCGAGCAACTGACGGCAGTGGCGCGCGAGCTGGGTGATGAAGTCCATACTGCCTTTCCGTTCGTCGATGGTGCCAGGCCCATGGGGAATGAGCCGCTGGAGCGACTGCTCAACCGCAACTGGCGGGCGGCACTGTCGGTAACGGGCGCTGCCGGCCTGCCGGCGCTGGACTCGGCCGGCAACGTGCTCAGGCCCGGAACCGCGCTCAAGCTTTCACTGCGATTGCCGCCAACGCTTGATGGGGAACAGGCCACCGAGGCCATGCGCAGGATTCTCGAATCCGACCCCCCGTACGGCGCCCGGGTTCGCTTCACCCCGGAGGCCGCGGCAACCGGCTGGAACGCGCCGGAAGTGGCCGAATGGCTGGACAATGCCTGCCAGAACGCATCGCAGGCGGTCTACGGCAAGCCGGCGATGTACATGGGCGAAGGCGGCACCATTCCGTTCATGGCCATGCTTGGTGAGTCCTTTCCCGAGGCGCAATTTCTGATCACCGGGGTACTGGGACCGAAATCCAACGCCCACGGTCCCAACGAATTCCTGCATCTGGACTATGCCAGCAAGCTGACCATGGTCGTCACCGCCGTGCTGGCCGACCATGCGGGGCGCCCGCGTTGACTTCAATCTTCAACGTAGCTTATCAGCGCCTCGTCGACAATCTGCCATTGCCCGGGCCGAACCGGATCACCACCCATGCTCAAGGATTGCAGGCATGTTGAGAAAACTTGTGCAGGTTTCCTTACTGCTGCTGACTGCCTGGTTGATGACCAGCCAGACCATGGCTGAGACGATGGTTACAAGGCTGGATGAATCCACCGCCAGCCACTTCGCGGCACTGGCGCTGGCCTGCGTGGATCGCGAATACCCGAACCAGATTCGCCATGTGATGACCAGTGATGACGACGCCGGTACGCCGCGCCAGCTGACACCCTCCTTCTACGGTTGCTTCGACTGGCACTCCGCGGCACATGGCCACTGGCTGCTGGTGCGCCTGACGCGCCTGTTCCCGGATGCCGGTTTTGCCGCCGATGCAAGGGAAAAGCTGGCGGCCAACCTGACCCGGGACAAGCTGCTGGCCGAGGCTGCCTACATGGCCCATCCCGAGCGTGCCGGCTTCCAGCGACCCTATGGCCTGGCCTGGCTGCTGCAGCTTGTAGCCGAACTCGATGAGTGGGAAGACGACCAGGCCCGGCAATGGCGTGACTGGCTGCGGCCGGCCGAAGCCATTGCCGTCTCCCGCCTGCACGACTGGATTCCCCTGCTCCACTATCCCATTCGCGAAGGCGAGCACTCACAGACGGCCTTTGCCTTCGGCCTCGTCCATGACTACGCCCGCCGCATAAATGATGAGCCCACGCTGGCCCTGCTGGCCGATGCGGCGGAGCGTTTCTACCAAAATGACCGCAACTGCCCGCTGAACTACGAACCCTCCGGCCATGACTTTCTGTCCCCCTGCCTGGCCGAAGCCGACTTCATGCGCCGGGTGCTCGACCCCGAGTCCTTTGCCGCCTGGCTAGACGGTTTCCTGCCGCAGATTGGCGAGGACGGCTGGCTGCCGGTGGCCGTGGTGACTGACCGCGAAGACGGCAAGCTGGCCCATATCGACGGGCTCAACCTGTCGCGGGCCTGGATGCTCAACGGCATGGCCCACGGGCTGCCGCCGGCAGACGTCCGGCAAGAGGCATTGCTGAGCGCCGCCAGGGCGCATGCCGAAGCCGGGCTGGAGGGTGTGACCGACGAGTTCTATGCCGGCAGCCACTGGCTGGCAAGCTTTGCCACCTACCTGACCAGCGGCCGCGGCATCCCGATCCCGACCGCGATGAGCCACTGATTGGCATTCTTCGCCAAGATCACTCGACCTGCTTGCCAACCAGTAAGGGACCTGTCTCCACCAGCAGCGATTCAAGCGCTGCCAGTCGCCTGGCCAGGTCGGCCTTCTCCAGCTGGCCTCGTTCCGTCAGCTCCAGCCTGCGTTCCAGTTCGGCGTTGCGGTCGGCCAGTTCGCGCAGCTTTCCGGACTGGATCATCAAAACCGACAGCTTCGCCCGCAGCTCGGCGTTTTCGGCAGCCAGTTCAGCGAAACGCGCCTGGCTGGCATCGGCCTGGGCCTGTAAGCCTGCCACCAGCAGCGGGCCGAGACGGTTGTATTCGAAGCCCTCGACCTGGCCATCGGCATTGTAGGTGACGATCTCCGGGACGATTTCGGCCACTTCCTCGGCCACCAGGCCGATGTCGGCGCGACCGCTGCTGATCCATTGATAGCGCACCGTGCGCAGGGCATTGATCAGGCGCAGGGCTTCATCGCCTTCCAGCAGCTCGATATCCTGCTTGTAGCGGCGGCTGGAGGAACAGTCGGAAATGCGGTTTTCGCTGTTGCGGCACAGGCTGCTGCCGCCTTCGTTGCCCAGGTTGTCCAGCTGCACCTCGCCGAATACCCGCAATCCGCGATCCGGCACGCCAGTGCCGTTGTAGCCGCTGCCAACGGCCACGCCGCCGTTGCCGAGCACTCTGAAACGGGTCGCTACGCCGCCGCTGCCATCGCCCAGGGTTACCCGCAACGCGCCATCGCCGAAGCCGAAGGCGCCGCTGGTCTCGTCCTGACCGGAGAAGATTTCAAAGTAATCCTGCGGGGCCCGACCGAAACCGGCTCCGCCGCTGGCCCGGACCAGGAACTGGTTGTCGGCGGTGGATTCGAACAGCGTCTCGCTGCCATCGGCCAGCACGATGCTGCCATCATGCAAGGCGCGCGCGCCGCGGCCAGCCACCAGGCTGTTCGCGCCGATTGCCTGGTTGTCCAGGCCGCCGGTGACCACGGCGTTCGCGCCCGGCGCCAGATTGTTTCCGGCGCCGGCGATCAGGCTGCCGGCAACCTGCAAGGCGGCTGACGGGCTGGTGGTGTTGATGCCCATACCACCGCTGGCACGAATCAGGAACTGGTTCGAACCGGTGGAGACAAAGTCGGCGTCCTGGGAGTCAGCCCAGACGAAAGTGCCCTGATCGCCCTGGCCGCCGGGATAGTTCAGTCCGCTGCAGCTACCCTGTAGCGGATCGGTCGTCGGCCGCACCTTGGCGCGATGCCCGCCGGCCCAGGACCAGAAGCCGCCGGCACAGTTGAGTTCGCCGCCGCCGATGGTGCTTCTGGAGCCGCTGGCGGTGTTGCCGCCGCCGCCGGCCACGACGCTTCTGGAGCCGCTGGCAGTGTTGCCGCTGCCGCCGGCCACGACGCTGTTGGTGCCGCTGGCGGTGTTTTCTATGCCTCCGCCGACAGTGCTCCAGAAGCCTGTGTTGGTGTTGTCTTCGCCGCCGCCGATGGTGCTTGCCCTGCCGCTGGCGCTGTTGTTGCTTCCACCACTGATGGTGCTTCTCCAGCCACTTGCAGTGTTTAGTTGACCGCCGCCAACGGTTGCAAAGTTCCGGCCTCCGCTAGCGCCCGCCAGATTGGCGAAACCACCACCCACTGTGCTGAAGTGACTAACGACGCGGTTTGGCGCAGCGCTCGGGTTGACAAAGTTGCTGCCAGCGGGCGCCCCACCGCCAGCGATTGTCGCCCCTTGCGCGCCAGGCGAAACTTCGTTGGCGTGAGATCCGGCGATCACGTTGGCGGTCACCGGTATCCCATTGAATAGAGTGGCACTGGACTGGAGGCGCAGATTTCGGGTGTTGCGTGTGCGCAGTTCCAGCGCCTGGTTGTCGGTGGTGCCGATGAAGTGGGTGGCCGAGTCCGTGCCAGCGTTGCCGTCCAGGCGCCAGCCGTCCGGTCCGGGATCGCCCGGCGGCCCTGGCGGCCCCGGCGGGCCCTCGGGTCCCGGGTTGCCGCCCAGCGCGAACAGTGCCACTGGTGTTGCCGTCACCGCCTGGCGCGGGCTCAAGGCTGAGCCGTTGACCCGCACTTCGAGAAACCGCGCGCTGCCGTCGAAGGCGCCTGGGCCGAAATCCAGCTCGACCTGGAACAGACCGTCGCTGACCGGCCAGTTCAGGCGATTCTGCGTGGTACCGATCTGGCTGCCGCCCTGGACCTGGTCATACAGCGCAAAGGACAGATCGGCCAGGCCCGTGTAGGGGCTGCCGCCGTTCTTTAGCTGCCCCTGGTAGCTGATCGATGCAGCCACCAGCGGGCTGCAGCTCATCAGCAACAGGACCAGTACGAGCCCGGACCGGCAATGGGCGCGTGAGAATTTCCCTTTCATCGTCACTCTCCTTGATTGAACTTCCCGGCTGTGGCTCGGACCATTGCGGCCGGCAAGCTGCCGTTGCTGGAGAGTGTGTCGAAAGCGTCAGGGAAAACCTTTCGAAAACCGTGAAATTGTTCTGATGTTTCCCTCCACCGGGCATCAGGCCAATCAAATCGAGGCGTCAGGCACACGCATGAGCTGAAAGCGGCCGGAACTCACGGCATCTTCCAGGGCCAGCGGGTTGATTGGCTCGGCCGCCTCGGCAGGCCAGGCGCCGAATCCGCGATTTCTGCCGGCATGTTTGGCGCGGTAGAGCAGCAGGTCGGCAGCCTTGAGCGCCGGCTCCCAGGCTTCCTGGCCGGAATCACGCGCCAGCGCGTGAATCGGGGCAAAGCCCAGGCTGGCGGTGACCGGTATCCGCTCGCCCTGGTCGTCGAAGAACTCGACTCCGGCAATCTGCTCCAGCAGCTGACCCGACAGCTTGCTGGCAGACTCCGCCGTGGCCTCGGGCAGAAACAACGCGAACTCTTCGCCACCCCAGCGCCCGCAAAGCGCACCGTGTGCGGCAGCGGCTTGTTCTATCACCCGGCTGACTGCCAGCAGCGCCCGATCACCCATGTCGTGACCATACTGGTCGTTGATCTGCTTGAAATGATCAAGATCGAGCAGGACCAACACGCCGCCGGCCGAGCTTTCCAGACGCTGCTGGATCTGCAGGGTCAGGTAGCGACGGTTGGGCAGGCCGGTCAGGATATCGGTGCGACTGGCCTTGAGCAGGCGCTGCTGGTTGGCACGTTGCCACAGCGCAAGCCCGGCGGCCAGGGCCAGCACGGCAAACAGGATGGCCCAGGCCACTCGGCGACGGAAGGTTTCCTCGCTGAGCTTGAGCTGCTGGATTTCGGCTTCCTGGCGCAGCTCATCGAGCTCGCGAGCCTGGCGCTGGACTCCGAGCTGGGTCTCCAGCGTGTCCAGGCGCGAGCGCTGTGCGCGCTCGAGAAATGACCGGTCTCGCTCGGCATACTCACGATGCAGATCCAGCGCTTCGGCATGAGATCCTCGCCGGGCCAGCACGTCCACCAGGTGTTTGAGCGCATTCAGAATCGCCGGCTCGTATTCGATCTGGCGCGACAGGCTCAGGGCCTGGCGACCATAGTCCTCCGCTGCGGCCAGATCACCTCGCTCCATCGCCAGGATGGACTGCTCTCGGCGCAGGACGCTGAGCTCGCCCGGGTTGTCGAACTGCTGATGCATGCGCTCGGCCTGGTCGAACAACTCGGCGGCCCGGTCAAAATCGCCCAGCTGGCGCCAGGCATCACCCTTCATGGCCAGCGCGGTGGCCACGCGCGGCTCCATTCCAGGAGCCTGCATCATGGCCGGAACCAGCCACTCAAGATGTGACAGGGCCTGTTCCGGGTAGCCAGCCATGACCTGCGCCCGGGCCAGGTTGTAGCGCACCGGTATCGGCGGAACTTGCTGTGAGCTCTCGCTGCCTCTTTCGATCAACGCAAAAAGCCGCTCGAAGTGTTCGATGGCCGGATCGAACTGACCGGCCTCGGTGAGGTAAATGGCGAAGTTGCCAAGCACATTCGGGAGCTGCCGATCCAGCGCCTGGCGCTCTGCCAGGTCCAGCGCCGTATCCATGACTTCCAGCGCGCTGATCTGGTCGCCGCCCCGATAGTGCAGCTGAGCCAGCCTGAGCAACAGCTCGACCCGCTCGCCGGGCTGTTCGACTTCGCCTATCAGCTGATCGATCACCAGGGTCAGCGCGCGCGCCTCATCCATCTGTCCCAGCATCATCTGCGACCAGGCCTTGCAGCCGAGCAGCTGGCCATGCTGGGATGGAGAGCGCGGCTCGAGCGTCAGACCATGCGCGGCCAGCATCAACGCCTGGTCGGGCTGTGAGTACTCCAACGTCTCGCAACGTACAATGGCCTCATCCACGCTAGCGGGCAACATCAGTTCTGGCGCGGACACAGCGTCCGGGACAACGGCAAACACCAGGGCAAGCACTGATGACGGCATGGATTTCCCCTTTCAGGATGACGATCGACGCGGGCGTCCGCGATCGGCTATTCGGCTCCAAGTTAACACAGATTCTGCCGGTCACCGAGTGCCCGATGCTGGTCTCTCGAGCCGCTTCGGATCGTTGATGATCGAGCCTGTTGTCAGGACGACACGGCGCTTGCGCGGTGTCCTGTTGGCGCTGACGCTGCTTGTACTGATGCTGATCAACACCCTGGTGCTGATCGGCCCGATGCTGCTGATCGCCCTGCTAAAGCTGCTATTGCCCGGCAAGCGACTGAAAAATATCTGCTCGAAATCGGTGATGTGGATCGCCGAGACCTGGGCGGAGATCGACAAGGCCATCTTTGCCCTGCTGCTGCCGACCCGCTGGGACATTCGAGGCATCGATGACCTGCGACGTGACGGCTCCTACCTGGTTGTCTGCAATCACCAGAGCTGGGTCGACATTCCGGCTCTTATCGAGGCGCTGAACAGGAGGACCCCCTACTTCAAGTTCTTTCTGAAAAAGGAGCTGAGCTGGGTGCCCTTCCTGGGGCTGGCTTTCTGGGCGCTGGACTATCCTTTCATGAAGCGCTACAGCCGGGAATACCTGGCAAGGCACCCGGAGAGGCGGGGAATGGACCTTGAAATCACCCGCCGCGCCTGCGAAAAGTTTCGACACATGCCGGTCACCATCGTCAACTATCTGGAAGGAACACGATTCACAACCGAGAAACACGCCCGACAGAATTCACCCTACCGTCACCTGTTGCGACCCAAGGCTGGTGGCCTGGCCTTCACCCTGGCGGTACTGGGACAAGACCTGGATGCCATGCTGGACGTGACCATCGTCTATCCCGGCGAACAAACCCCGGGATTCTGGGCGCTGATCAGTGGCCAGGTGCCCAGGGTAATCGTCGACATTCGCACCCGCCAGCTCGATGCCAAGCTCTGGCAGGGCGATTACCAGCGCGACCCGGCGTTTCGCGAGTTCATGCATCGCTGGGTAGCAAGGCTGTGGGAAGAGAAGGATGATCGGATCGAGATGCTGAAACATGCTGGGACCGCAGACTGACAGGAGGCTGCTGATCCCATGCGTTATCTCTTGATCTCTACCATAATGCCGCTGTTGATCGTGGCCGCACTTTGGCTGCTTTCCAGCCGCCTGCCACCAACCGACGGTCAGCTCCAGGCGCTGGCAGTGCTGGCCGACCCTACGGAGTTTGAAGGGTCCAATGCCTTTCCCATTCTATGGCTGCTTGCCTACGATGTGCCTGAATCCGAATTAGATGCGGTGATTGCAGCCGACATCAAGGCGCTGGAGCGAGTCCGGCCAGAATCACATACCGCATTCCAGGAGCCGCCATTCCGGACCCTGGCGGCTGAACGCTACCCGGACTTGCGTCCGAATGCAGAAGATCAGGCCCTGTTCTGTCCCTCCAGAAACATGGGTTGCCTCGAGCGGGTACGCGCGAACCCGATGGCCTACCGGCAACTGATATTGCAGCATCGTCGCCTGCTGGATCGCATTGCGGCGTTGGCAGAACATGATCATGTCCAGAGCCTGTTCGCGCCAGACCTGATCGCACCCACGCCTTGGTTCCAGATGGTCAGCTTCAGCCAGACTGAGCATGCGCTGGCCTTCGCGGAACAGCGAGTGGAAGAAGCGCTATCAGGCACGTGCCGCGATCTGCTTGCCTGGCAACGGCTCGGCACGCATACCGATACGCTTCTGGTAAGGATGATCGGTCAGGCCTTTGCCGGGCGCACCTACCCCAGACTGCTGGCCGACATGCTTGCCGAACTGCCGACTGGTCACCCGCTGCCGGCCGACTGTCAGGCGCTGCTGCACCCACCTGAGGCAGACATGCTGAGGATGTGCCGACCCATGCAGGGAGAGTTCCGAATGCTGGCGGCTCTGATCGCGAAAATTGGCGCTAGCGCCGATCCTCGTGGCGGATCCGACTACCGACTTGACCCGCTGAGCACGTTGACCTATCGACCAAACGCGAGCATCGCCCGAAGTGCGCCGCTTTATGCCCAGTGGTGCAGCGAAGAAATGATTCGGTCCGTGGCAGCCGACGACCCGAAGCCTGAATTACTGCAGCCTCCGGGCCTACTGGATCTGCGCTGCCTTTCCAACTGGTCGGGCTGCGTGATGGCAGGTATCGCCACCTCTTCTCACTTTCTCGGCTATCACGTTCAGCATCTCGATTATGGCGCGCGCAGACGGCTGCTTTCGGCTTTGCTATGGCTGCAGGAAAATACTGCCGATGAGTCGCCGGAGGATGCGTTCGCACGGCTGCCAGAACAGATGCAGTCACTCACTCGTCCGCTGCGCCTGGACACCGAACAGGGCCGGCTGGTTGTCGATCTTCATCGATCCGGCGAGGAAGAATACTTCGCCCTGCCGCTGCCCGGGTCGCGTCTGAGCCTGACCAGGGACCAGCAGCAACCCGACCATAATCAATATGAGCCGGGTGGCTCCGAATTCTGAATGGTGCCGATGGACGGATGGCTGCGCGGCCTTGAAGGCCGCTTGGCCTTCGGCCTGAGCTGCTTCGCAGCTCAGCGAGCTCGCGGCTGACGCCGCTCGGCTCGAACCGATTGTTTATTGTCGGCGGTTCGAATCGACTACGGATAGGCCGTAGCCCCGGCAAGTTCAGGGACTTGGAAACTTTAATGGTGCCGGTGGACGGATGGCTGCGCGGCCTTGAAGGCCACTTGGCCTTCGGCCTGAGCTGCTTCGCAGCTCAGCGAGCTCGCGGCTGACGCCGCTCGGTTCGAACCGATTGTTTATTGTCGGCGGTTCGAATCGACTACGGATAGGCCGTAGCCCCGGCAAGTTCAAGGACTTGGAAACTTTAATGGTGCCGGTGGACGGATGGCTGCGCGGCCTTGAAGGCCGCTTGGCCTTCGGCCTGAGCTGCTTCGCAGCTCAGCAAGCTCGCGGCTGGCGCCGCTCGGTTCGAACCGATTGTTTATTGTCGGCGGTTCGAATCGACTGCGGATAGGCCGTAGCCCCGGCAAGTTCAAGGACTTCGAAACTTTAATGGTGCCGGTGGACGGATTCGAACCGCCGACCTGCGCATTACGAATGCGATGCTCTACCGACTGAGCTACACCGGCACGGGTGGGGCGCGGGGGCCGCGAAGACGGTGGATTATACCGGCTTGACGGCGTTGCTGTCATGCCGGGCCCTGCGGGTCGGGCTCAGGGCTGGTCGTTGAGCACTTCCGGGTCAAGGCCGTAGATGACACCGGATCGGTCGCGATAGAGCAGGATGAACTCGAACTGCCCGGTTTGCGAGTTCCGGTCGGTAACCACCAGGGTATCGTTGGGCTGCTGACTGGACTGGACGCGGGCGGTCAGCTGGCTTTCAGCGTCGGTGGTATCGTTGTCGTGGTAGCGGCCGTCGAAACCGATGCCTGCCATCTGGAAGCCGCCGCGCAGGGTTGCCTGATCCAGGCTCAGATTGAGGGTCGAGTTGGACTCGGTAATTGTATAGGGCCCCGGCGGCTGCAGGCTGACCCGATAGTTCGGCGCCTGGCCGCTGATGCTGACGGTGATACTCCTTTGACTCATTTAACGCTCCTTGTTTTCATTGGTTTTTCTCTATTTTCTGGCGGTACTCGGCCAGCTGCAAGCTTATCTTCTCCCACTCGTCAGGGCGTCGCGGCTGCCTCATGGGTTGCCCTTCAGATTGCGCCTCGGCGACAACAGCTCTGGCCATTCGAAAGCGAAGATCCCGCTGCCGTTCGGCCGGGAAACGATCGAGGATCGATTTCAATCTGGCAAGCTCTTCTGTACCCACCTGTTCGCCGGCTGCTTCGACTTCGATCAGCAGCTGCCGGGCCAGGTCGGTCAACAGCATCCAGGTACTCTCGAAGTCCTCCCTGGCCTCCATGAATGCCAGCAACCTGTCGAGCTGATCCAGGGCCGCCTGGCGGTGCGCAGAATGCACCGGATCCAGGTGCAGTTCGGCCAGCGCCCGGATGGTTGGCAACTCGAGTGACTGCATGTCGTCAATGCCCAGCTCGATGGCGACCTGCATCGCCTGCCTGCCTCTTGCCAGGTTCTGGTAGGCCTGCTCATTGTCGGAACCTTCAAGCCTGGCCAGTAATAGCGAGGTCCAGGCCAGCGTCGCCTGACGCCTTGGATTGCCCGGTTCATTGTTAACGTCACGCTCGGCCAGCTCAAGTGCCGGCAGCAACAGATTCTTTGCCTGCTCGGTCAGCTCCAGCTGCATGCCGAGTCGAGCGAGATTCAATCGGAAGTTGACCGCTGCCTGCACCAGCCTGGCGTCTTCGGGGTGCTCATCCAGTGCTGCATGGATCAAGGCCAGCGCATCGGTGGCAGTCTGCCATGCCTCGACCACCTCGCCCAGGGTGTTATGAACCCGCGAAATCCACGACAGGTTGTTGGCCAGCCCGAAGGCGCCTGTCGCGTCGATGGCCTCGGTCAGCTCGCTGCGCAAGGCGTGCGCGCGCTTGAAATGTTCCAGCGCCACCTCGGGGTGGTCACTGGCCTCCGCCAGCGTACCCAGATTGTTGTAGGCGTAGGTCAATTCCCACTGCGCTCGGGCGCTGTCTTCGGTGGTCTCGGCCAAACGCCTGGCAGCTGCAAGGTATTCGTGCCAGTGCCTGGCCGTGTCCTCCCAGTCGTGAGCGCGGTAGCCGATCAACCCGCGCCAGAAGGCGATCTGTCCGGATTCGAAATGCACTTCCGAGACCGACGGCTCGATCACCTCGCGCCACGGCTCGAGCAGGCTGGCAGCTTGTGCCAGCACATCGCTGGCCTGCTCGGGCTGCTGCCGCTGCACATGGACCTCTCCCAGCGTGCGCAGGGCGCGGGCACGATTGAGCAGGCTGTCTACATCATCTTCCACAGGCTGCTCTCGCAGGTAATCCCAGGCCTTGCCGGCAATCTCGTCAAGCAGGTCGAGGCGACCGATCGGCCTCAGGCCGGTGGCGAAATCGCCAAGCATGAACTGGATCAATCGTTCTGCATCGACTCGCCGCTGCTCGGCAGCAGCCCGCTCGGCTTCGGCCAGGCTGCGCCCCTCTCTCGCCTCTCCCAGGCCGTAAAGCGCCAGCCCGAGACCGCTGATCAGGGCCACCGACACAAGGGCCACTGCCACGCTGGCCACGGCGTTACGGCGCAGAAAGCACCGGATCCGGTAGCCTCGGTTACCGTCAAGTGCCGAGACCGGCCGATGTTGCAGCCAGCGAGACAGATCCTCGGCCATTGCCGATGCCGAGGGGTAGCGCTGATCCCTATCCACTGCCAGCGCGCGGGCCGCGATGGCCCTGAGCGGGCCTGGCAGTTTGCTGACCGAAAGCGGCTGCCCGGGATCATGGCTTTGTCCAGACGTCTCCGGGACCGTCTCGGCTGGCATCCCCAGACTTTGCTGCAGATCATTGCGCAGCGCATGACTGCTGAAGTGATCCTCAGCACCTTGAAGGCCGTGCTGAATCAGAAGACACTCGGTCAAGGTTGCGCCCAGCGCGTAGACATCGGCTCTGACGTCAATGTGTTCCGGGCTTTCAAGCTGCTCCGGAGCCATATAGGCACGAGTTCCTGCCCGGTTGTAACCGGCCTGGTCGGCAGTTCTGCCAGTCACGCTGATGGCGATACCGAAATCGATGATCTTCGGCTGATAGCCAGCCTCGTCGACCCGGACGACGATATTGCCGGGCTTGAGGTCGCGGTGAATCAGGCCGCGCTGGTGAGCGTGCTGAATACCGGCGCAGATTTCAATGAACAGCCCAACCAGTTGCTTGAGGCTCAGCTGATGAGCTTCCAGGAAGTGGTTCAACGGCAGGCCCTCCACGTATTCCATGGCGAAGAACAGCCCGCCGTCCGGGAGGTGGCCGGCATCGAAAATGCCGGCAATCGCACGATGGGATAGCTGGGCGAGGCTCTGACGCTCGACCTCAAACCAGGCCCTGGCCAACCTTGAGCGATTTCCGCGCTGCAGCACCTTGATCGCGACCCGTCGCTGCAGGGGCTCGAGCTGGTCGGCCAGCCAGACCACGCCCATGCCCCCGCGGCCAAGCTGGCGCAACAGCCGAAACTGCCCGATTCTCTGACCTGGCTGCCAGTCGTCCGTGTTTTCAGGCAACTCCGACCACGACTCGATCAGCGTCTCGGGTCGGGTCAGCTCGTCATCGGCATCATGATTGTCAACGCTCACCGGCTCGAGTATAGCCCCCCCCGGCAAGCGGTTGGCCAGCCGGCCATGAACGCCACAGGATCAGCGGGTGAGACGCCGCCGGACAGCAGCCCGGCGGCGCTCGGACGTGCTATTCGAAGCCGTCGATGAAGATGACGTCGGCGGCAAACAGCTCGAAGTTTATGTTTTCGACAAAGCCGGAAGCCGGAACGGCAAATGGCGTGCCGTCCCCGCCCTGACAAGCGGTGCCACACAATTCGCCACCGAACGCCTGGTCTTCCAGGCCCTGGGTGTTGATCGTGTGGGCGGTATAGCTGCCGGCCGGCAGGCCGTCAACGGTGAATCGACCCTGGGAGTTGGTCAGGCCGATGCCGGCCAGGGTGCCGGCCGAGTCGTAGACGCGGACCTCGATCTGGACCACTGGCGCATCGTTGGCGGTGCTGACACGACCCTTCAGGCCGGCGCCGGTAGACAGCGCGAAGTTGATGCCGGTGGCCGAGCCGGCGGTCAGATCGATCGCGGTCCCGGCGGTGACATCACAGTCCAGCAGGCAGGGCTGGCCGGCATACAGGGCGTTGATGTAGTTGCTGCCCACACCGCGCACCATGCCGCTGGCAGTCGCGGCATGGTAAGTGCCGGCCGGGAAGCCACCCTGGGTCTGGTAATCACCAAGCGCGTCGGCAAAGCCGTCACCGACCAGCTGACCCTGGTCATCGAAGATGAAGACCCGTGCGCCCAGTATGCCGGCGCCAGTGCCGGCATCGGTAACGCGTCCGGATATGGTGTTGCCAGCATCGAGCACCACGTTGATGCCGGTGGTGGCGGTTCTGCCGGCCTCGCGGCCACCGATGATGATCGGCGTGCCGGCGGTGATGTCGCAGACGCCGGCCGGACAGGGAATGTCCTGCCACAGCTCATCAACCAGGCCAACGCCGTTTTCGATCAGCACGTAATAGGTGCCGTCGGCCAGCCCGTCGAAGCGCCACAGGCCATCGACAATCGGCGCGGTATCGATATCGATGCCGTTGACATCGAACAGCACGGCCAGCCCGGTGGGCAGCGGGTTGCCGAAGCTGTCGGTGGCAGTGCCGGAGATGCTGCTGCCCGGCTGCAGGGCGAAGTTGATGCCGCTGACGGTGGAGGTGCCGACCGTGATCGCGGTGCCGCTGTCAATCGCGCACGGGGTTGGCGAGCAGGAGTCGCCGCCGAATACCTGGTCGACAAATCCACCCTGGTTGGTAGTGCGCACCCGGTACTGACCCGGTTGCAGCCCGCTGACTGTGTACTGCCCGGCAGCGTTGGTGGTGGCAGTGCCGGCGATGAACCCGAACTGATCCCAGACCTGTACGCCGACCAGACCCAACCCGCCTGCGCCGGCAGCAGTCACCGTGCCCGATATCGAACCGGCAGGTGTCAGGCTGAAGTTGATCGAGGCGGCAGGGTTGCCGGTGCTGACGGCAACGGGGTCGGCGCTGAGCACGTCGCAGTAGCCGGTACAGGTAACACCGTTGTAGAGCTGACCGGCAAAGCCGCCAAAGCTCCATACGCGAATGAAGTAATCGCCATCGGGCAGGTTGGTAATCTCGTAGTTGCCCGAAGGGTTGGTCAACACCTCGGCCACCGGAATGCCGCTGTCGTTGTAAAGCTGGACCAGGGCGCCAACGGCCGGCGAACCGCCTGCCATGACATTGCCGCTGACCGACTCGCCCTGCGGCAAGTCGAAGTTCGTACCGCCGGCCGAGCCGCCAGCGGAGACCGTAACGACCACTCCGTTCAGCCCGTTGCAGGCGGAAGGGCACGGCACGTTGCCGTGGCTCATGTCGACATAGCCTGGTGTGCCGCGGGTGACCAGGTGGTAATCGCCGGCAGCCAGCGCGCCAAAGCTGTAGTTGCCCGAAGCGTTGGTGGTCTGTTCAGCCGCCACCGCGCCGCGATCATCCAGCAGCTGCACTCGCACGCCCGACAGGGCGCTGGTGCTGACCGCATCACGTACCGTGCCGCTGATGCTCGCACCGGCGGTCAATAGCAGATCGATACCGCTCACCACGCCACCAGCGCCAACGGCTACCGCATCGCCGTCTCTAACACGGCAGGCAGTGCCAACGCACGGCAGGCCGTCATAGAGCACATCGGCGTGGCCCAAGGTGTTGCGGGTGCGGAGATAAAAGCTGCCCGGCGACAGGTTGTTGAACTGGTAGCTGCCGTCACTGCCAGAGGTAGTTGTCGACAGCAGGTTGCCGATCGCACCGTAAATCTCCACGGTCACGCCCGATACCGGCGATGCACCCAGCCTGACCTCGCCGCTGATGCTGCCCGATTCGATCAGGACAAAGTCGATACCCGTGGTGTCGCTGCCTTCACTGACGTTGATCGGGGCGCCGTTGACCGGGTCGCAGAACGGCGTGCAGTTGATGCCGCTGTACAGCTGGTCCTGGAAGTTCTGATCGTTTCGGGTACGAACGAAGTAGTCACCGGCAGGAAGCCCGCTTAGTTGATATTCACCCAGTATGTTGGTCCAAGATTCGGCCACCTTGACGCCACCAGCCTGATAGGCTTCGATCAGGACAGCCAGCAACGGTTCACTGCTTGACCCGTCAGTCACCGTGCCGGATATCGCACCGCCTGTGCGCAGCTCGAAGTCGATGCCGCTGATGTCGGCTCCGGTCACATCCAGTGCCGTTGCCGAAGCGATCAGGCTGCAACCGAGCCACGGACAGTCGACATCGTCGTAAGCCTGATCGACGAATCCGCCACCGAAAGGAAAATTGTTGCGGGTCAGAAAGGTCGCCACGTAGTAGGTTCCATCCGGCAACCCGGTCCGACTGTGCCAGTTGCCGCGACCATCCAGAACACCAAAGCTGGCGTAGTTGTCCAGGGTATTGTATAGCCCGATCAGCCCGCCTGGATCAGAAGGCTTGCGCACTGGAGCCAGGCCAGTGGCGATATCGGAAACCGTGCCGCGAATTACCGGCCCCTGGCCCAGGGCAGCGCCGATACCAGGCAGTGTAACGCCAGAAGTCACGAAGACGGTAGGCAACAAGTCCAGATTGCAGCCACCGCGCGGACAGGGTTGGCCACCGAAGGCAGTATCGATGTAGCCGAATGGTGTGGAGGTAGCAAACACCGCCTTGTAGGCGCCCGGTGGAAGTCCGCTGATTTCGTAGACCCCTGGCGTGACACCAGGGGTAGTAGATACCATCTGCTGAGCCACCAGCCTGCCCTGATCCGGACCGCTGGCAGCGAACAGCTCAAGCCTGGCGATGGTCATCATCGACATCGGTATCCCAAGATCGGCGCGCGTGACGGTTCCAGTCAGCCCGCCGCCAGCCGGTGCATTGATGACCAGACCGGTCACGTCTGCTCCGGAGTCGAGAACCACCACTTGCCCTCGTTGGCCGCAATTGAACTGGGCACAGCTGACGTCACCAAAAAAGGTGGGCTGCAGGTTCTCCCCTGTCGGCGGATCCACCCTGAGATAATAGGACCCGGGGTTCAGGGCCGGAATGGTGAATTCGCCGTTGCTGTCAGTTTCGACCCAGCGGCCGCCCAGTCCCGAACCACTGGCCCATGCCCGAGCGCCTACCACCGGATTGCCATTGTCGGCCCTGAGCACCTGTCCGGATATGCTGCCACCCGCATCGCTGAGATCGAAGTCGATGCCGGTGAAGTTCGAGCCACCAATGACGGTGATGGGGGTGGCCAGTTCAAACGCGCACGGGAAACAGTCCACGCCCGGATACGCCTGTGCCCGCGTCATCGGGTGGCTTGCCACCAACCGGTAGTCTCCCGGCGGCAGACCCTCGATACTGAAGCTGCCGACGGCATCGGTTTGCGCCGACGCAGTGATCCAGCCATCAACCGATGACAGCGATACGAATGCCTCTTCCAGCGGGCCGCCGGCGTTGAGGGTTACCTGGCCACTGATGCTGCCACCAGGCTCCAGATCGAAGTCCTGAACCTGGCTGGAGCCCGGGCCGCTGACTGCCAGCGACGAGGACAGTGGCAAAACGCGGCAGTCAGACGAACCGCACGGCTGGCCATCGTGAATGCGGCCAGCCAGGCCACTGCCGCTGGGCGGGATGGCCACAAGGCGATAATCACCTGCCGACACCGCGCTTAGCTGGTAGTTTCCGTCGATATCGGTTACGGTCGAGTAAATGAACTGGGCATCATACGGATGGCCAATTTGAACACTGACATTGGCTACACCCGAGCCGCCTGCAGTCACCTGGCCCTCCACCCGAATGCCTGGTTCGAGCTCGAAATGGTATCCACCGGCGGCCACACCGGCGCTGACCTCGATCACGTCTCCGGAATAAATCGGGCAGTTGACTAATGATTCGCACGCCAGCCCCGGCCATGCCTGACGGACATGATCCGGTGCAGAGCCGACGCGCAGGACATAGAAGCCGGGATCCAGGCTGAGGGTGTATTCGCCATTGCTGTCGGTCGGTTGTGACACCATCCCCGAAAACGGGTCGGAAAAGTTGATCGCCTGGATACTGATTCCTTGCAGAGGCAAGCCGGTGCCGGCCTCAGTGACGGTACCCGAAAGGGTGCCCGGTGTGCCGGAGCGTGGGCCCGAGGCAGTCGCAGTCTCCAGTGGCAGGTGATTGATCAAGGTCATCAATTGGGAGTAAGCGCGCTGATCCAGCCCGCTCACACCTGCTTCGTGGCGTGCGATCAGCGCAGCGGCGCGCTCAACCATGGCCCTGGCCTCATCCAGCCGGCCTTGCGGATCCAGGCGATCGAGCGCACCGTGCTGGTAGCTCAGCCAAAGCTGTTCTGCTTCCAGCGAATCATCTTCAACAAAGGCGACGGCGGCCGACGCCAGCAACAGTACGCAAACAGTAACGAGAATTCGGATCATTGACTTCTCTCACATGGCTCATGGTCATGTTGCCCCTTGTTCTGACTATTACGTAAAACCGCCACCAACCCTGACAGGGGTGATGAAAGCTGGGCTCATGTTGGCGTTTGATGCCGCCTGGGCAGGAAGCCCTCGATGAGAATGAGGATGACGCCGATGACGATGGCGCTGTCGGCCACGTTGAATGCGGGCCAGTGGTAGCCGGCATAGTGAACATCAATAAAATCAACTACATAACCAAATCGCACACGGTCGATCAAATTGCCTATCGCCCCGCCCAGCACCAGGCTGAGTGCGGTCGGCAGCAGACGTGAGCGATTGGGCAGACGCCACAGCCAGATCAGCAGCACCACGCTGATCACTACCGCCACGATAGAGAAGAACCAGCGCTGCCAGCCACCGGCCGAGGCCAGGAAACTGAACGCCGCACCAGTGTTGTGGGCGAGTGTCATGTTCAGCCACGAGGTCAATTCCACCGGCCGGTACAGCTCCAGGTGCTGACTGGCCAGGTGTTTGGTCCACCAGTCAAGGACGACAATCAGAGCCGCCAGGCCAAGCCACATCAGATATTTCTTCGGGCGCATGGGCTGCATGATCGCTCGCTCCGCTTTCAGGCCCAGCGCCGGGTTTCGCCCGGACCGTCGACATTGTCGACGCAGCGCTGACAGATCTCGGGATGGGCCGAGACCTTGCCGACGCTGTCGCGATGATGCCAACAGCGTATGCATTTGGCATGTTCGGTCGGCCGCACCGCTACCCGCACGCGATCACCGCCTATGGTGGCCTCCTCGGCTGCCTGCTCGACCGGGCCCAGGTGAACATCCGAGGAAATGAACACGAACCGCAGCTCATCACCGATCCGGACCAGCTCCTCGCCCACACGGCCCTCGGCCTCGATGAAGATCTCGGCAGCCAGCGACGAGCCTATGGTCTTGTCGCGTCGAAGCGCTTCCAGGTGCGGCCCCACCAGCTCTCTGACTTCGCGCAACCGTTCCCATGTTGCGCGGTCTTCTGCCGCCATGCCTCCCAACCCTTCATACCAGGTCGCCAGCATCACCGTTTCGGTCCGATCACCGGGCATTTCGCGCCAGATTTCCTCGGCGGTAAAGCAGCAGATCGGCGCCAGCCAGCGCACCAGGGCCTCGAGTACCAGATACATGGCGGTCTGCGCGGAGCGTCTTGCCGGATGATTCTCGGGCAGGGTATAGAGCCTGTCCTTGATCACATCGAGATAGAACGCACCCATGTCGATGCTGCAGAAATGGTGCAGGCGCTGGTAGATCTGCACGAAGCGGTAGTCACGGTAGCCGCCGACGATTTCCTCCTGCAGGCACCAGGCCATGTCCACCGCGTAACGGTCCAGTGGCAGCAGTTCATCCATGGCGACGCAGTCGCGCTCCGGCTCGAAGCCGTGCAGATTGCCGAGCAGAAAACGGGCGGTATTGCGAATGCGCCGGTAGGCATCGGCGACCCGCTTGAGGATCTCGTCGGAGACATTCATCTCCTGGCGATAGTCGGCAGCTGCCACCCACAGCCTGAGGATGTCGGCGCCCAGGGTCTTCATGACCTGCTGCGGGGCGACCACGTTGCCCACCGATTTCGACATCTTTCGACCCTCGGCATCGACGGTAAAACCGTGGGTCAGCACCTGCCGGTACGGCGCCTCGCCATGCATTGCGACCGAGGTCAGCAGTGAGGACTGGAACCAGCCGCGATGCTGGTCGGAGCCTTCCAGGTACAGATCCGCCGGCCGCGCCAGTTCATCTCTCTGGTCCAGTACGCAGTGGTGGGTGACACCGGAGTCGAACCAGACATCGAGGATATCGGGCACCGGCTCGTAGCGCTCGGCATCGACACCCAGCCGTTCGGCAATGTCGTCGCGATACCAGCAGTCCACCCCCTCGGCGGCAACCAGCTCGGCAAGGCGGTGAAGAATCTGCGGGGTGTCCGGGTGTGGCTGCTGGCTTTCGCGGTCGATAAACAGACCCAGCGGCACGCCCCAGGTACGCTGCCTGGAGATGCACCAGTCCGGTCGGCTTTCAATCATGCCGGCGATGCGTGCCTTGCCCCAGTCCGGCACCCAGCGTACGTTCTCGATGGCTGCCAGCGCCTGTTTGCGCAGGCCGGCCTGGTCCATGCTGATGAACCACTGCGGCGTGGTGCGGAAGGCAGTCGGTGTCTTGTGCCGCCAACAGTGCGGATAGCTGTGCCCGAATGGCTCGGCGGCCAGCAGCGTGCCATTGACACGCATGTGCTCGACCAGCTTTTCATTGGCCTTCCAGACATATTCGCCACCGACGATGGGCGTATCGTCTACAAACACGCCGCGACCGTCAATCGGGTTGACCACCGGCAGCTGGTACTGCCGGCCCACCTCGAAGTCCTCCTGACCATGCCCGGGGGCGGTGTGCACCGCGCCGGTGCCGGTCTCGGTGGTGACGTGCTCGCCCAGGATCACCGGCACCTGTTGGCCATTGAAAGGATGGTTGAGCTCCAGAAGCTCAAGCGCCTTGCCCTGCACCGTCCCGCGCACCTCGACATGCTCCAGCCCCAGCCGCTGACATACCGAATCGCGGAGATCGCTGGCGATGACCAGGTCCAGCACCCGCCCGCCTTGCTGGCCGCGAACCAGATCGTAGTCCAGCTCGGCATTGAGACAGACTGCCTGATTGGCAGGTATGGTCCAGGGCGTGGTGGTCCAGATGACAATTCCGGCGGAGTCAGCCAGGTTGTCCACAGCAAAAAGTGCCGCCAGGGCTTGGGGGTTGGAGACCGGAAACAGCACATCAATGGCCGTCGAGGTCTTGTCCTGGTATTCGATTTCTGCCTCGGCCAGCGCCGAGCCGCAATCGAAGCACCAGTGCACCGGCTTGACCCCGCGCTTGAGGTGCCCACGCTCCACGATGGTGGCCAGCGCCCGCAGCATGTCAGCCTCATATCTGAAGTCGCGGGTGGCATAGGGTCGGCCCCAGTCGCCCAGGCCACCGAGGCGCTTGAAGTCATCGCGCTGGTTGTCGATCTGGCGGTCGGCGTACTCGCGGCACTTCTGACGAAAGGCTGCCGCATCGATGCGCTGCCCGACCTTGCCCACTTTCTTTTCCACCTGCAGCTCGATCGGCAGGCCGTGACAGTCCCAGCCGGGGATGTAGGGCGCCTGGAACCCGGCCAGCAGGGCCGAGCGAACCACGATATCCTTGAGAATCTTGTTGACCGCATGGCCGATGTGTATGTCGCCATTGGCATACGGCGGGCCGTCATGGAGGATGAACCGCGGGCGGTCTGCAGTTGCCTGAACGATCCGCCCATACAGGTCGCTTTCGTACCAGTCGGCCAGCATGGCCGGCTCGCGCTGGGCCAGGGCAGCCTTCATCGGAAACTCGGTCTGCGGCAGATTGATGGTGTTCTTGTAGTCCATCGTTTGATTACTTTCCGTTTATCAAGCCGTTTCAAGGCCGGTTTTGCGTGGTTGCAGAAGTCGCCGGGCCAGATCGGCATCGGCATTCATCTGCACGGTCATCGCTGCCAGATCATCGAATTTGCGCTCGTGCCGAATCCAGGCAACGAATTCGACCGCCAGATGCCGTCCGTACAGATCGCCATCGAAGTCGAACAGGTGCACTTCCAGCAGCCAGCTGCTGCCAGCCACCGTTGGGCGCCGACCGAGACTGGCCACACCCGGCCAGCCTTCCAGACCTGCGCCGTGCACACGAACGGCGCAGATCCCGGTCAATGCGGGCGGCACCGGTGGGCGCAGATTGACCGTGGGATAGCCCAGCTTCCGCCCCAGCGCCTGACCTCTGAGCACACGGCCGGAGATTCGGTAGGCGCGGCCCAGCGCGCGCTCGGCGCGGTCCAGTCGTCCCTCGGCCAGCGCCTGGCGTACAAAGCTGGACGAGATCCTGTCGGTACTATCTGGCTCCCCATTATCACCTACCGCGGCAACAACCTGAACGTCGAAACCGAATCGGGCACCGAAAGCACGAAGGGAGTCGACATCGCCGGCTGCCCGGGCACCAAAGCGAAAATCCTCGCCAACTACCACCTGGCGGGCACCGGCCGCACGCGCCACAATGTCGGCAGCGAAACGCTCTGGCGACATGCCTGCCAGCCTGGCATCAAAGCGCAGCAGATACATCCGCTCCAGCCCCAGGTCGCGGCACATGCCAACCTTGTCGCGCACGCCTGTGATCCTTTGCACCGGGCAATCGGGGCGAAAGTAGCTCGCCGGCAGAGGCTCGAAACACATCAGGCCGGACGCCAGCTCGGATGCCAGGGTCCTGGCAATCAGCGCCTGATGCCCGCGATGCAAGCCATCGAAATTGCCTATGGCCAGGCAAACCGGCTCATCGGGAGGCCCTCCCGGCTTGAAGTATCTGATCAATCGCATAGCCAAGCGCCGGATTCTACCGGGTTTTACCCCGGAAATTCCGTTGGAGGGTGCGATGACCGCGCCAAGATCGGGATTCGCCAAGATCGGGATTCGCAAGAAACCCTACTGACGATATAGCGTCCCGATCTGTGGCTACCCCCACCAGGCAAAAAGCGCTCGTCCCTGTAGCGCCCACAGGTGAACCCCCAGCCCCAATGCTCCGTAAATCAGCGAGATGACCCAGACTGCCGCCAGCTTCCAGTGACTACTGCCCTGCCGGCGCTGGAGTAGCCACCCGGCCAGGGGCAATACCTGGATGGCATGGATGCCGAGGAAGTGGGCCACGCGCAGATCGCCGTGGGCCACCGACCAGGCCAGCAGGGGAATGCCCGGCCCGCCGTCGGCGCCGCCTACCGTATGGCCGGCGTTGGCGATCATCACGAATCCCTGGGCACTGCCCAGCAGGAAGATCATCAGGCCCAGCTGGATCCCGCGAATATAGGCCGATCGACCTGCCTCCGGATGGAAAAGGAACAGACCTAACACCAGCGCTGCGGCGGCCGAATTGACCGCCACGCCGATTCCCATCAGGCTGAATACGGCGGCATCGAAGGGCGTGGCGATGTTGTAGTGCGAGGTGGTCTCACGCGCTGCCTGCAGGGTAATCAGGAACTGCTCTGTGACCATGGCGGCAGCGATGGTAGTCGCAGCCAGGCCTATCAGCCAGCGCGGCGATCGCAGCTCACCCAGCAACCAGGCCATGGTCCACAGGTAAACGGTGATCGACAGCGCGAACTTCGACGGCTTCAGCCACAGGTTGACACCGGTGAGCTGTCGATCATCAGCCATCATCAGCACCAGCAAGACCGCCAGCACCGCCAGGTGAGCCAGACCCAGCCAGGCCAGCAAGCGGTTGCGACGCTTGAGCTCCTCCCAGGCCCGGATCATGGCGACGAGTCCCCGGCTCGAAGACCGAGCCCGGCCACTGCCCGAAGCACGAGGAAAGCCAGCAGCCCGGCCGGGCCGGCCAGAAAACACAGGGCCAGACAGGGCAGGATCAGAATCCGCCAGATCCGCAGCCCTCTCGAACGGCGAGCTATCCAGGTGCCGACAAAGAAATCGAATACCAGGAAGTGCAGCCAGCCGGCCAGCAGCAGATGATCGTCGGCAAACAGCGCCCGAACCTGGTCGAGGCTGCCATAGCCGCCGTCTTCAAATGGCAGGCGGAGCAGCATCAGGACCAGGTAGGCTGCGCCGATGATGACGGGCAAAGCGACGAAGCCCAACACCTCTACCCCCCTGTGCAGCGGCCTGAACCAAAGCGAGATTGCCAGCAACAGCCAGGCGACCAGCATGATCTGACCGGCCAGACTGAACCAGAGCGACGGATCAATCCACAGCATTGCAGAACTCCTCGAGTCGGGACTGGTAGGCCGGGCTGTTTTCGATCGTCAACTCACCGTGCCAATGAGCAAAGCGGTCGGTTGCACCCAGCAGGTACGGGTTGACCTGGTCGTCGACGAAACCCAGCGCCTCGGCCAGTTCTCCACGCCAGTCCATCAGCACCGGCGTGCCATTGACGAATCGGCGACGAACAAAGGGCCTGGCGATCGCCGGAGCCGATGACAGGTTGGCCGCTTCAATCAACACGCAATTCTGATCTCGCAGCAATTCCAGCCAGTCTCGAGCCTGCGATGCGCCCTGGCGATCGCTGTAGACCAGAACTGCAGGCTCGATCAGCACATCGGACAAGCTCACCGCCTGTCGGTACTGATCCTCCAGCGTGATGGCCGGAGGCCAGGCGGCAAGCGCATGAAGGTAGAGCACCAGCCCAGCCGCAACGGCGAGTATTCCCGTCATTCTTCGTTTCATTTGCATCTCTGGATCACGATTTGTTGGCGTCAACCATGGCCTGAAGCAGGTCCAGGTAGCCGGATAGCGCCTCGCGGCCTGATTCGGTCAGGCTGTAGCGAGTCTGGGGACGGCGCTCGACAAAGCGCTTTTGCTCGGTCACGTAGCCCGCAGCTACCAGCTTCTGCATGTGTGCTCCCAGGTTTCCGTCACTGGCGCCGAGCTGATCGCGCAAATGGCTGAATTCGGCCTCCTCGACCGTGGCCAGCAGGGACATCGCGGCCAGGCGGATGCGTGAAGCCAGCAGCGGATCAATGCTGCGATAGTCGAAAGAGGTCATGGGACGGATCAGCCAGAGTGAAATTTGCGCCGATGGACAATCAGCGCTGGAAGCAGCAGCAGCAGTGCGATCAGCACGCCGTAAGCTGCCAGTCGGGTCGCCGGCGGCAGCAGGAAAAGCAGTATGGCACCCAGCCACCACGCGCATGCCACCCCCAGCAGCCAGGAACGATCCAGGCTGATCGATGACACGGCAAAGCCGATCCCGAACAGGGCGGCGAATACCGGCGGAATGACCACCGGGGGCAGCGCCTGGCTGAATACACCCGCCATACCGATCACCGTCATCGCCGTCAATAGCGCAAACCAGGCGGTGGCAAGAATCCGCTCGATCAGCACGATCGCCGCGGACCGGCGTCGGACCCCAAGTACCCGCCAGCCGGTAGCGACCCAGGCCAGCCCAATCAGGCCGACCCACAGCCAGGGGCTGTCCAGGACGGGCGCCAGGTAGGTCAGCGCAATGCCGATCAGGGTAATCACTGCCCAGATCATGATCGGAAGCGCGTCGACCACTACCGAGCGCCGACTGTGCTCGATCGCTTCGCGCACGAAGCGCAGGTCCTGTTCAAATCCAGTGTTCATGGTTCTCCTCCAGAAATTCCCGTATTTCGGACCAGCCTGCCCTGCAGCTTCGGGGCCGGGACCGATCTGACTGTGCAGATCTAAACTCTGTTTTATAGAGTACTCTGTTAATTGTTGCCGTGCAAGACCGGTCATGCTAAAGGGGCAAGGGATAAAATGAACACTCCCGCGGTCCATTAAGCGGAAGCGTCACGCCCACACCTCAAGGACAACATTGACAATTCGCGCAAACATTGGCTCTGGTGGCTGGCATCCCTGCATCTTCGGCCTGATAGCTGCGCTGGCGATGCTGGCTTTCGCTCCCGTCCAGGCCCTGACCCTGGACCTGGTCTCGATCGACGACGAGGTCATTGGCGAGATTCGGGTCGAGTATGCCCGTCGGGATGACACACTGATGGATATCGCCCGCTGGGTCGCGATGGGCCACCATGAAATCCGGCGCGCCAACCCCGAAGTTGATCTGTGGCGTCCCGGCGAAGGGACTGAAGTGTTGGTGCCGGCGCGGTTCGTTGTGCCGGACGGTCCACGTACCGGCATCCTGCTCAATCTGCCCGAGAAACGGCTCTACTATTTTCACGGACACCCGGACAACGGAAAGCCGCAGGTCACCACCTACCCGGTAGGCATCGGCAAGGCCGGCCGCGAAACGCCTACCGGCAGCATGCACATCACCGCCCGGCTGGAGGACCCGACCTGGTTTCCCACCGATGGCGTGATTGCCGACTACGCCTCACGCGGCATTGAACTGGCCCGACGCATCCCACCAGGCCCTGACAACCCGCTGGGCCGCCATGCCCTGGTCTTAAGCAAGCCTGGTTATCTCATCCATGGCACCAACAGGCCCGATGGGGTGGGCATGCGGGTCAGCCAGGGCTGCATCCGCCTGTACCCCGAGCACATCGAACGGCTGGTGTTCGAACTGCCGCTGGGCACGCCGGTGCACATCGTTGACCAGCCGGTCAAACTGGGTTTACGGGAGGGACGGCTGTACCTTGAGGTTCACCCCACGGTTGACGGCGAGACCATTGCGGTCGAGCAGGTCGTTGCAATGGTCGAAAGGCGCTATCGCGCGGGACTGGGTGCCGTGGATTGGGAGCTGGTCAGGAAGATCGCCAGGCAGGCCGACGGCATCCCCCGCGCCATAACCGCTGACGCTTGATCCGACAGGGAGATGAGGTGCTGGCCCGGCCGCCAACGGCCGGGAAAAGCGCCGGCGGCCCATTGAAGGCCGTCGGCGAGCCGAACAATAAAACGCTTACTTCTGCTGCATGCGCTCCAGCGCGCGATCCAGCTTCTCGCTGACTTCGTCGCAGCAACGCTGCGCGGCATCAGCCGAGCGCTGGGCAGCCTGGGCTGCGGCCATTGCCTCGCGCGCAGCGTTGGCCGCGTTCTGAGCCGCCTGACGGGCTTCTTCTGCGGTCTGGATGGCACGGGCGGCGTCAGCCTGGGCACGCTCGATTTCAGCAGTGGATGCACAGCCGGCCATAAGCGCCAGGGCAGCCGCGGCGACGACTATGCGTGCGTGAGAAACAATTCCATTCTTCATGGTAAAACTCCAACCTCCTGCAACGGGTTTGGCAAACCGGCTGCCGCCAGGATCAGGACGCAAGACCTGACGACGCTAACGACAACCAGCACGAAAAAATCTGCGGCATGCCGCAGCACAGAATCTTACAGCAGTTGTGGTTAAATTTCCTCTGTTTTCGGCACCTCGGGCGTTGAAAGGCCCTGCGAGACCGGTTTAGCGGAAGCTGATGAGGGCCACTTCGACCTCTGCCTGGAACGCCTCACCATAGGCCACCACGGCCAGCGAGCGCAGTCGACTCGCATCAAGCGGCCGAGACAGGCTGCGCGGTTCGAAATCCGACCAGTCCAGCTCTACAGTCGACCAGCCGGAGTCCAGATCCAGCCGGGCACGGTAGTAGGCCCAGGGGCGACGGGTATCAGCGGTTCGCAGGTGCAGATAGTAGGCGCCGGGCTTGAGGGCGCGGGCCTTGACCTGCAGGCCATCGAATCCGGTGGCATCGAACAGCCCGCCACGAGCCTCCAGCGGCAGCCGAACCTGGATGAATCCACCATTGTTTTCCAGCCGAACCTGACCGGCCATGGCCAGCACGGTCTCGCCATCATCCTGGCGATAGCCGGCCTGCATGTCGGACAATCCGCCCATCACCCGATCGGTGAAGCCCTGCCAGGCAGTTCCCAACGCTGACCGCTCGCTGCTGAAATCATCAATCAACATGATTCTCTCCCCGGCGAGAGACTGGTTCCAGATCAGGCAGACCAAGATAAACACCGGCGACAACTTTTCCATCGACGAAGATTAACGGCAGACGTATCGACAAAGGGTCAACGGCGTCAATTATCCGCAAGCAGCTCAAGCGCCCGCTCAAGGACCTCGTCACGGCCTTCCTTCAGACCTTGCACGGTGGGCCGCGCGTAAACATCGGGCGCAATACCCTGTCCCTGGAACGGGCTTCCGTCGGGACCGATCACGCGCATGCCGGTGTAGATGACCCGAAAACCGCCCGGCAGGGTGAGCGGGAGAATGTTGCCGTTGGAGCCTGCCGTGTGAGAGCCGACGATGGTGCCCAGATGGTGATACCTGACCAGTCCGAGCAGGGATTCTGCGTAGCTGATGGCGCGATGGTTGGTCAGAAACACCACCGGTGCACGAATCTGCGGACGGCTGGGCACCAGGCCCCATTGATGCCGTCCGGCGACCTTCAGGTCACCGTCCGGCGCCCGGGCGGCCAAAACCTGCATCCATCCTTCCCAGTGGCCCGGCTCGTTCATCAGCCGGGTGAGCAATCCTGGGTTGATGCCGCTGGGGTAGCCGCGCAGATCGAAGATCACGCCCCTGGCCACCACCAGGCGAGGCATGATCTCATACAGTATCGCCTGCTCGATGCGGTCGAGATTGACATGGATGATTCCCTCGACCGACTCGTTTACCGGCGGATGCGAGTAGGCCTGCATCTGCTGATCGGCCTCGAACGTCAGCTCCACCTCGAAACGGTGCTCACCGCGGGCCAGCATCAGCTTCACAGACTCACCGCGCTGCCCCAGCAGCAGGTCGCGGATGGCACGGTGGGCTCGCCAGTCAGGCGAGCCGCTGTGATGGGCCAGCTCGCGCGCGAGCCAGTCAGCCGCGGGCTCATCATCGATCACCGCCACCCGGTCACCGGGCCTTGCATCGCCATCGGCATTGCTCTCGGCGATATACAGCTGACCCTCGATAGCCTCCAGCGCAATCGGCAACCATGCCCTGCCGCTGCGATCCGAGCGCAGATCAAAGACATTGACATGACCGTCCTGAAGATGGAACAGCATGCGCTGCAACAGGCGACCATGCTCGGTGCGGCCGGTCACTGCATCGACCTCGGCCAGGGCCTGATCCAGTGCCGCCGGCCAGTCCTCGATCAGCTCCTGGTAAGGATAGAAATGCCTGAGCACCGGCCACAGAGCCGCCACGTCCAGGCGCGCCAGTTCAGCCGGGCTCAGCCCATCCAGGTTCGGCGCCGGCCAGCGCTCAGCCAGCCGTTCCATTCCGTCCTCGTCCAGTCGGGCCTGACGGTCGCACAGAACCAGCGGAAGCGATAGCTTGGAACCATCGTCCAGGGTCATCGTCCATTCAAGCGGCGGGCTGGAACCCAGCTGCTGCTCGACATCGGCCAGGTCGATAACGCCATCTGGCCCATCACGACCGGTGCGCAGACTGGAATAGATCGGCGATGACTCGGCCAGCGGCGCGGCGCCGAAGCCACGATGCAGCCAGCGGATACGGGGTTCATCGTCGCCGCAGTGGATATCGGTGAGCTCCGGCCGGGCCTCGCCGCCCGGCGTCCGCTTCAGACCTGGCGCTACCTGGTCGAGCAGCGCGAACAACTCGTCGGCAAAACCCGGGCTGGATTGCTCGCGCTCGGCCAGCAAAAAAGCCTCCAGCAGGACACCATTCCAGTCGACTTCCACCACCGCATCATGCGGATGGAAATGACGCACTACCCCGATTGTCCGGACCACCTCGGCCTGGCGGGCACGCAGTTCGTCGTCAGCCCTGGCGGCAGCTGCCTGCGATGTGGCTGGCAGCGCAAGAAAAGCGCCCAACAGGGCGAGAAGAAATGCTTTCATGACTTTGCTCCGATGCAAGGGCGACGAGTCTCGGCCCCCATTCAATCAAAGTGTGGCGTTAGCCGACAGTGACGAGAGTCATGGTGGTGGGCTTGAACCTTACATGGACCCCGCCGATCAGCAGTTCAGCGCCCGCTCGATGATCGCCTTGCAGTCGGTGCCGCGCGGCAGCGTTCCGTAGTTTCTGCTGCCGGTGCCGGCCAGGCGGCTGGCGCAGAATGCATCGGCCACGGCTGACGGGGTATGCCGGACCAGCAGCGTGGCCTGCAGCGCCAGCGCCATGCGATCGGCCAGGTCGCGCGCCCGGTAGTCCATCATTTCCGGATCCCTCAGGTCACGCTGAAGTGCTGCTACGTGACGGTCGAGCTCACTGTTTTCCCCGGCGGCACGTGCCAGCTCGGCAAACCAGGCCTCGGTGACCTCAGGCTCACGCGACATCGCTCTTAACATGTCCAGGCACTGGACGTTGCCGCTGCCTTCCCAGATCGCATTGACCGGCGATTCGCGAAACAGCCGGGCCATGACGTGGCTTTCCATCACCCCGGTACCGCCGATGACCTCCATCGCCTCGTAGGCATGATGGGGCGTGCGCTTGCAGATCCAGTACTTGCCGACCGGGGTGGCCAGGCGCGCCAGCAGGCGCTCATGCTCGTCTTCCGGCTGGTCCAGGGCATGGGCCACGCGCATTGCCAGCAACATCGCCGCCTCGCTTTCGAGCGCCAGGTCGGCCAGCAGGTTCTGCATCAAAGGCTGCTCGCTCAGGCGCTTGCCAAACGCTTGACGATGGCGGCAGTGATGTATGGCCTGGACCAGTGCCTGGCGCATGCCGGCCGCCGAGCCGATCATGCAGTCGTAGCGGGTCGCGGCCACCATCTCGATGATGGTTCGCACGCCGCGGCCCTCCTCGCCCACCATCCAGGCCAGCGCACCGCGCAATTCGGTCTCGCAGGAGGCATTGGCGATGTTGCCCATCTTGCGCTTGAGCTGCTGGATCTGCAGCGGGTTCCTGGTGCCGTCGGGTCGCCAGCGCGGCATCAGAAAGCACGACAGGCCACCCGGTGACTGGGCCAGCACCAGGAACAGATCACACATCGGCGCCGACACGAACCACTTGTGGCCGACCAGCTCGTAGGCCCGGCCCGGTCCGGGCTGGTCCAATGGATGGGCCCGGGTGGTGTTGCCTCGCACATCCGAGCCGCCCTGCTTCTCGGTCATCGCCATGCCCACGGTCAGGCCGGACTTGTCACTTTCCGGCACGTTGCGCGGGTCGTAGACCCGGGCGGTGATGCGCGAGGCGAATCGCTCAAACAGCTCGGGCTGGTGACGCAGCGCCGGAATGGCGGCATAGGTCATGGTAATGGGGCAGCAGTGGGCGGCCTCAGCCTGCGTATGCAGGTAATAGCGCGCCGCCCGGGCCAGCTGCGCGCCTTTCCGACGGTCGGTCCACGGACTGGCATGCAAGCCCTGCTCGATGGCATAGCGCATCAGCTGGTGGTAGGCCGGGTGAAAGCGCACCTCGTCGATGCGGTGGCCGTAGCGGTCATGCGTCCACAGCTCCGGCGGATTGGCGTTGGCGGCAATGCCCAGCTCGATCATCGCGGTGCTGCCGGCCCGCTGGCCGAATGCCTCCAGCCCGGCGGCCTCGGCATCCAGCCCGAAACCGGTCAGCGCCTCGATGAGCGCCCGATCGGACCCATAGGCATCGTAATCGACCAGCGGCGGTGGCTGGTTCTCCACCCGGTGGGTTTCGGCCAGGTAGCGTTGGGCTTGTGGGTGGCTATCGTTCATGGCTTGCTCCTTGCCGGTCCGGTCAGCCCGCCAAGGCAAAACCCGACCAGATTGTCGATCATCGTTTCGCTGTCTTCCGGCCCAATCTGGCTATCGCGTCTCGGCGCCAGCGGGCCAGCCAGGGCTTCGGCCAGGGCGCCAACCACGGCATTGGCCGCCAGATCGGCGCGCTGGCGGGGAAACTCGCCGTGGTGCATACCCTCCTCGATGGCGGCCCGAAACAGGCGCGCATAGCTTCCGCGGTAGTCAAGTCGGGCCTGCTCCACCTGCGGGGCAACCGGCTCGGCAATCAGGCTCCAGGCCATCACTGGCGCACGAAGTGCGCGCCGGGCAAAAGTTTTCAATGCCTGCTCGACGCGCCGGGCAACCGGGCGCTCGTTCCCTGCCAGCGCCTGGCGTACCTGTTCGACTTCCACTTCCGTGGCGCGTTCGAACACGGCGACAAACAGCGCTTCCCGGGAAGGGAAGTATCGGTAGACGGTGCCGGTGGCCATGCCGGCGCGTTTGGCCACGTCGCTTACCCTGACCGACGCGAAGCCGCGTTCGGCCACCAGCGACCAGACCGCCAGCAGCAGACGCTCGCGGCGTGCCTGCTTGCGAGAGCGAACAAGATCGGTTTCGCGATAGGCCATGAAAACTCCTGCCCAAAGAATGAATATTGATTCATTTGTTTGATTTTGGCAAGTGCCATCAGCCAACGCGAACGGGTAAACCCTCCCGAACAAGTGACAGCAGACCGGCGGCAAGGCGATTGCTATACTCCGCGACATGAACGGAATCCTTGCCGAACTGCGTCGCCGCAATG
>SKQS01000174.1 GCA_007118895.1 Wenzhouxiangella sp. | reverse complement strand
GTCCCTGACCTGCTTGCGATAGCGCACCGGCGGCTGGCGTGGCCATAACCACGCCGGCTTGTCGACCCGCCGGACTTCGGCCGGGCGGGTCGGGCCGTCGTTCAACTCCACTCCCCGGCGCAGCTGCTGCAGTGCGCACTGATCTGGCTCACGTTCGACCAGTACCAGGTAGGTCTTGGCCAGCTGATGGCGCGGCGAGCTGATGCGTGCCTGCAGCTTGCCGTCGTCGGTCAGCAACAGCAGGCCTTCGGAATCCTTGTCCAGCCGGCCGGCCGGATACACCCCTGGAACATCGACGTAGTCAGCCAGCGTCGGGGATGACCCGGAGAACTGGCTGACCACTCCGAATGGCTTGTTGAGGGCAATCAGCATTTGGCCACTGTAGCGTGCTTGTTCAGCATTGCAATGCCCGGTCCTTTGACGGCACACTGGGCCTTGCCAATTCACGAGACTGATCGTAGGGCATGAACCGACGAACCAAGATTGTCGCCACCTTGGGACCGGCAACGGATGAGCCGATGGTGCTCGAGCGGCTGATCATGGCCGGCTGCGACGTGGTGCGGGTCAACTTCTCCCACGGTGATGCAGATACCCACGCCCGTCGCATCCGGATGGTTCGCGCAGCCGCGCGCGAACTTGATACCGATGTCGCAGTACTGGCTGACCTGGCCGGGCCGAAGATTCGAATCGAACGCTTTCGTGAGGGCAGCGTCGAGCTGGAGGCAGGCCAGACCTTCACCTTGTACGCTCGGTCCGACGCCCCTGCCGGTGATGTCAACGGGGTTGGCGTGGGCTATCACCAGCTCGCCGGCGATGTGCGGGTCGGCAGCGAGCTGTTGCTTGACGACGGCCTGATGGCGATGAAGGTAGTCCGTATTGACGGCAGCGACATTGTTTGCGAAGTCCTGACCAGTGGGCGGCTTTCAGATCGCAAGGGCCTGAATCTGCGCGGTGGCGGGCTGTCGGTGCCGGGTCTGTCGAAAGCCGATGCGGCGGATATCGAGCTGGCTGCGGAATGGCAGGTCGACTACCTGGCGGTATCCTTTCCTCGCGCCGCCGAGGATATGGAAAATGCCCGCGAGTTGATGCGCCGGGCCGGCGGCCAGGCCGCGCTGATCGCAAAGATCGAGCGTACCGAGGCAATCGAGAACCTGGAGGCAATCATCGAGGCGGCGGACGCGGTGCTTGTCGCACGCGGCGATCTGGGGGTGGAAATCGGCGAGGCAGAATTGCCGGGCCTGCAAAAGCGCATCATCCTGACCGCGCTGGCGCAGAACCGGGCGGTGATTACCGCCACCCAGATGATGCAGTCGATGGTGGAAAGTCCGATTCCGACCCGGGCCGAGGTGCTGGATGTGGCCAATGCCGTCATTGACGGCACTGATGCAGTCATGCTGTCGGCCGAAACAGCCGTTGGTCGACATCCGGTCAAGGTCATCGAGGCGATGAGCCGAATCTGCGAAGGCGCCGAGCGCCATGTTCAGGCCCATGTTCCAGCGCGTCTCCTGAACGTGCGCTTCGAGCGCATCGACCAGGCGATCGCCATGGCAGCGATGTTCACCGCCAACCAGGTGCGCATACGCGGCATCGTGGCGCTGACCGAATCAGGCTCGACCGCGCAATGGCTCAGTCGGGTGCGCTCGCCGGTGCCGATTTTCGCGCTGTCTCCGAATCGTCAGAGCCTGCGCCGGATGCGGCTGTTTCAGCACGTCCAGCCGATCTTCCTTGCCAGCGAGGAGGACCAGCCGGAGACGGATTTCCTGAATGCTGCGCTGGCCCGTGTGGTCGAACGCGGCGGTCTGGCGCCGGGCGATCGGGTGATCGTCACCCTTGGCGACCAGCAGGGTGTGCTGGGCGGCACGAATACCATGAAGATCCTCAAGATCCCCGACCCCGAGCTGGCGCCGCCGCAAACCGAATTGCCCTACCGCTGAAACATTCTTTGGTTACAATCGTGACAATAACTTTCTTGTCCATCGTGATTTTTTCAGGAGCCTCGCATGACCGATTTGATCGACCGACTCGTCCAGACCGCCCAGGCCATGGTGGCCCCGGGTGAAGGCATACTAGCCATTGATGAATCCGACGGCACCATAAAGAAGCGGTTCGACGGAGTCGGCGTGGAGTGCACCGAGGCCAACCGGCTTGATTACCGCTCGATGATGCTTACCACGCCGGGGCTGGGCGACCATATTTCCGGGGCGATTCTCTACGACGAAACGATTCGTCAGAGCGTCAACGGCACCTCCCTGGTGGAGATCATGCAGCGCCAGAACATTATCCCCGGTATCAAGGTGGACACTGGCGCCAAGCCTCTCGCCGGTTTTGAAGGCGAGAAGGTGACTGAGGGTCTGGACGGTCTGCGCGAGCGCCTGGCCGAGTACCATCGGCTGGGTGCGCGTTTCGCCAAGTGGCGCGCGGTGATCACGATTGGCGAGGACATTCCCTCGCGCGCCTGCATCGACGCCAATGCACACGCGCTGGCCCGCTACGCCGCTCTGTGCCAGGAAGCCGGCCTGGTGCCGATCGTCGAGCCCGAGGTGCTGATGGACGGCAATCATGACCTTGACGTGTCCTACGACGTTACCGAGGCGACTCTGAAGGCACTGTTCCACCAGCTCTACGAGATGAACGTGCTGCTTGAGGGGGCGGTACTGAAGGCCTCGATGGTGATTTCAGGCTCCGATGCCGACGACCGTGCCGACTGCGAGGAGGTTGCCGAGGCCACGGTAGACTGCCTGCTCAATGCCGTGCCGGCCTCGCTGGCCGGCGTGGTCTTTCTGTCCGGCGGGCAGGGCGATATCGAGGCCACTGCCCACCTCAACGCGATGAATCAGATGGGCAAGCTGCCCTGGCCGCTGTCGTTTTCCTACGGTCGCGCACTGCAGGCGAAGTGCCTGGAGACCTGGGCTGCCGACCCGGCCGGCAATCGCGAAAAGGCCCAGCAGGTGTTGCTGCACCGGGCCAGAATGAATGGCCTGGCCGCGCAGGGTCAGTGGAGCGAAGAAGAAGAAAGCGGCTGAGGGCGAGGAACAAGGCACAAGGCACAAGGCGCAAGGCACTGATTTTCTTCACCTTGAACCTTGAGCCTTGAACCTTGAATCTTGAACCTTAGCTTTTTCCCAGCCCTCCCCACCACGTTGAAGGTGCCGCAACACCATGCCCGACAAGGACAAGTTCCGCGAGCAGGCGCTGGATTACCACCGCTATCCGGTGCCCGGCAAGATCCGGATCACGCCGACCAAGGCGCTGACCACGCAGAAGGATCTGGCGCTGGCCTATTCGCCCGGCGTGGCTGCGGCCAGCGAGGAAATTGCCGACCAGCCGCTCAAGGCGCTGGACTATACCGCCCGCGGCAACCTGGTTGCGGTGGTCTCCAACGGCACCGCGGTGCTGGGGCTGGGCAATATCGGGCCGCTGGCTTCCAAGCCGGTGATGGAAGGCAAGGGGGTGTTGTTCAAGAAGTTTGCCGGCATCGATGTGTTCGATATCGAGATCGACGAATCTGATCCTGAAAAACTGATTGACATCATCGCCTCGCTGGAGCCGACCTTCGGCGGCATCAATCTCGAGGACATCAAGGCGCCGGAGTGCTTCCGGGTCGAGGAGGCGCTGAAAGAGCGCATGAATATCCCGGTGTTCCATGATGATCAGCACGGCACCGCGATCATCGCCGCTGCGGCGCTGGTCAATGCGCTGGAGCTGATCGGCAAGGACATCGGCGATATACGCCTGGTCGCCTCGGGCGCGGGCGCGGCCGGCATGGCCTGCCTGGATCTGCTGGTTACCCTGGGCGTCAAGCGCGAGCACATCGCGGTGTG
>SKQS01000103.1 GCA_007118895.1 Wenzhouxiangella sp. | reverse complement strand
TTCATGCTCTTCATGTCCTTCACCCGTCCCGTGTAATAGACGGAGTCTCAGCGTAGCGGATTACACTGGGATGATTAAAATGTCTGCTTTAAGAAAAAGAAATATCCACCATGAAGAGCATGAAGGACCATGAAGGGAAGAGAAAAGGCAGTTTCAACCTTCTGTCTTAAACTTCATGCTCTTCATGTACTTCATGGTTAAAATGCCTTTTTGTTTAAGATGAAGATTTTTCTACCATGAAGAGCCTGAAGGGCCATGAAGGGAAGAGGAAGGCAGGTTCATTCTTCTGTCTTAAGCTTCATGCTCTTCATGTCCTTCATGGTTGAAATGTCTTTTGGTTTCAGAAAAGAAAAATATAATATACCATGAAGAGCCTGAAGGTCTATGAAGGGAAGAGAAAATGCAGGTTTAATTTTCTGTCTTAAATTTCACGCACTTCAAGTCCTTCACGGTTAAAACGTCTTCTGGTTTAAGAATAAGAGATGTCTACCATGAAGAGCATGAAGGGCCATGGAGGGAAGAAAAAAACAGGTATTCTCATGTCTTAAGCTTCATGCTCTTCATGTCCTTCATGGTTGAATTATCTTCTGACTTAAGAAAAAAACAATATCTACCATCGAATGGCATGAAGTCAGAGTTTTGCTGTACTCATTGTTAAAAAATTATGCTTAAAAGAATATTTGATTTTATGGCCGCGCTCCTGGGGCTTACCCTTTTATCCCCCCTCCTTGTCATCACTTCCTTACTTATCAAGACGGACAAAGGCCCGGTCCTGTTCAAACAGCCCAGAGTTGGACGCAACGGCAAGGTATTCAATATCTATAAATTCCGGAGCATGGTTCCGGATGCGCACAAGCTTGGGGCTATGGTTACAGCAGAACATGATCCCAGAATCACCAGAGCAGGAAAAATATTGCGTAAGACCAAGATGGATGAGCTGCCCCAGCTTTTTAATGTGCTCAAAGGTGATATGAGCTTAGTGGGTCCCAGGCCGGAAGTGCCCTATTATGTTGAGCAATGGCCGGAACAGGATAGGAATATTTTATTATCAGTCAGGCCAGGCATTACAGACTATGCCACTTTTTTATACAATGACGAACAGGCCGTCCTGGCCAGGGCAGATGATCCTGAAAAGACATACATTACTGAAGTAATGCCCCATAAGCTTTATCTTTACAGACAGTATGTTCAGGACCAAGGCTTCTGGCTTGATATTCGTATTCTAATGGGGACCCTGCTCAAAATGATCGGCTTTAAACCTGAATTTTTAATTCCAGAATTGAAATCATGCCTGGAAAGATACAACCAATCAGGGACGACTGACTCAAGTTTCTCTCAAAAATAGAAAGGAAAACAGGGGGTTTTATGAATATCGATCAAGACATCAAGGAACTGGCCGGTATGGTCAAAGCCATGCTTGAAGAGCAGCGCGGTGAGTTCAGGCCGGAGGATTTTGTAGCACTGGCCAGGGAGCTTGGTTTTGAGGCCTTTGCCCGGAGTGAACCACAAAAGACACCAAAGCTTGTGGGTGAAAACCATATCCCGGATATTATCGGCACAAACCTGGAGCATGCCCTGCAGACCTATGAATGGTCCACCCGCATCCCCATGACCGAGGACGGAATAGATCTGTTTCCGGCTTCTGGGATAGCAGCAGAGAGCCCATGCCTGAAGCGTATGAGCTGATAATGGAGGGTAAGGCTTTGGTGAAGAGAGGATAGGGGGCCAAGGGCCAAGGGCTAAGGGCAGAGGGAAGAGGTCAGAAGTAAGAGAGAAGAGTTGGGTCCGCTAATTTGCGCTAATCTGCGCGAATAAGAATGAAGAAGGAGTAATATCTGCCCGGCTAAGCCTGCCCTTGCCCCCGAAAAAAAGTGCGGGACTTTCTATAAAAGTTTGTGTATGCCAGAGGCATGCACACACAAACTCAAAATCAAATCAAGCGTAAGTTGGCCCAGCCCGAGCATATCCAATATGTTGTCAGGCTGATTGAAAGCAATGAACACACTAACACAAAGCAGCTGGCAATAGCCATATGCCAAGACTTTGTTTTTTTGGACTTCCAGGGCAATGAGCAACATTCAGGATGCGTCAAGGCTTTGCGGGAGCTTGAAGCCTCTGGACACTTTGTTTTACCTTCCAGTAAGGGAAAGAAGCGGAAACTGAATCCGCAGCGTTTAAATACTCCTGTAGCCCCTGCTGAAGACGTACCAGACCGGGCTGACCAGGTCAGGGGCCTGGAGTTGGTGCTGGTGGATACCAGCGAAAAGATGAAAATCTGGAATGAATTGATGATCCGCGAGCATTATCTGGGTGCTGGACCTTTTGTTGGCAGACAACTGCGTTATCTTGTTTACTCTGATCATGGTCTACTTGGTGCTTTGGGCTTTGCCGCACCTGCCCTGCACTTGTCAGATCGTGACGACTGGATTGGCTGGGACCGCGAACATCTCCGGCAGTATCTGCATTATCTTGTCGGCCTGTGCCGTTTTTTAATTCGTCCCCATGTTCATTGCCAAAATCTTGCCTCCAGAGTTTTGGGGATGGCCGCTCGAGTGATGCCGGGAGATTTTGAGAAGAGATATAATTACAGGCCCCTGCTTATAGAAACATTTGTGGAGTCCGGTTATCCCGGCACCTGTTTTAGAGCTGCAAACTGGCACAGGATTGGTCAAACCAAGGGCCGGGGAAGACAGGAGAAACAGCACAAACAGCTTGTGCCAGTTAAAGACGTGTACATCTATGTGCTTGATGATGACTTTCGCTCGACAATAGGCGTAAAAACACCGAAAGTAATAACTCCTTTGGAAGCTGCCGATGGCCTTGATACAGACCAGTGGGCACAAAATGAGTTTGAGGGCGCTCCTCTTGGACATCTAAGATTAACCAAACGACTGATAAAGGCAGCACAGGACATGAGTGCGCATCCTGGGATTTCGTATTGCGGTTTACCGAACACGGACAAGGCAGCCACCAAGGGCTACTATCGCATGATCGATAAGCCTGATGAATCTGCTGTCTGTATGTCCAATATTTTGCATCCGCACCGGAAGCGAACAATTCAAAGGATGAGTGCGGTCCAGGATGTGCTGTGTCTGCAGGACGGAACAGATCTCAACTACAATAACCTGGATAAATGCACAGACCTGGGTATCATCGGCAAGAACCAAACCAAGGCCCAAAGTCGGGGCTTACACTTGCACTCCTCATTCGCCGTTACCCCGGAGGGGCTACCTTTGGGTGTGCTGCACGCCACATGCAATGCTCCTGAACCGAAGCCGGATGATGACAACAGAACCTGGGCTCAGGTGCCCATCGAAGAAAAGAAAACTTATGTCTGGCTCGAGCACCATCGAGACCTGTTGAAAATAAAGCAATATCTTCCAGATACCCGGCTGATTCATGTCTGTGACCGGGAAGCTGATTTTTTTGAGCTGTTTGACGAGCAACGAAAGCACGGCCTTGTTGAGCTGCTTGTTCGTGCCAAACATGATCGCAAAATTGATGAAGACAGCAAAATGTTTGACTTGGTCAGTCAGGCCCCGATACTGGGCCGGGTCGACATCACGCTTCCTCGACAAAGCGCCAGGAGCAAGAAAAGTAAAAAGAAAGCCAGACCCAAGAGGGATGCGCGTCAGGCCACTCTGGTTATGCGGACAAAAAAGGTTAAGCTAAAGCCCGGAAGGCACCTTGCAGTTAAGGCTCCTGTCACGGTGTGGGTGGTGCACGCCCGAGAGGAGCATGCGTCTGCAGAAGAAGAACCTGTAGAATGGTTTTTGTTGACTACAATACCCATCAGTACCTTCGAAGATGCTCAGCAATGCCTTCATTGGTA
>SKQS01000037.1 GCA_007118895.1 Wenzhouxiangella sp. | reverse complement strand
TCCGACCAGGCCCCTGACGAGAGTTTTGAGGCGGTCGCACCCGATCTCGAGGACGTCTACTTCTCGACCCTGTATCCGCTCAAGCAAGCGGCATAAGACCATGACTTTCACGCTGGCTCGTTTCGAGTGGCGCTATCTGCGTCGCCTGCCTTCTTTCTATGTCACTGTCGTTACCTTCTTTGTACTGACCTTCCTGGCCACGGTTGTTGACCAGGTTCAGATCGGCGCGCCGGGCGCGAACGTGTTGCTCAACGGGCCGTGGAGCATCGCCATGACCCAGCTCATCATGAGCCTGTTCGCGATGTTCCTGGTGGCCAACTTCATCGGCAATACGGCGACCCGCGACTGGACCAGCCAGATGGACGGGATTGTGTTCAGTACGCCGCTTAAATCCTCGGCTTACCTGTGGGGGCGGTTCCTCGGTTCGCTTGGCGTGGTCCTGCTCGTTTTCGCTACCGTGCCGCTGGCGATATGGCTGGGCGGCCTGATGCCGTGGGTGGATGAAGAGCGCTTTGGTCCCACGGTCCTGGCCTATTACCTCTGGCCCTTTTTCATCCTGGTGCTGCCTTCGCTGCTGTTTTGCGCTGCCCTGTTTTATGCCCTGGCCATTGCGACGCGATCGATGATGGCGATGTACCTGGGCGTGGTTGGGTTCTTCATTCTTTACTTCAGCGCCCAGGGCCTGCTCAGCGATCCTGAGTATCGCAACCTGGCCGCGCTGCTGGATCCGTTCGGCATCGGTGCTTTTGCCGCCGCGACCCGCTATTGGACCGCGTTCGAGCGCAACACCATGCTGCCGGCCATGGAAGGCGTGCTGCTGTACAACCGGCTGCTGTGGCTGGGTTTGTCCGTAGCCCTGATCGCGCTGACCAACTGGCTGGTCGATCTGCGCCGCCAGCCGCGCTCGCGCGGTCGCGACAAGCCATCGGACAAGCCACCGGCGATTGATCCAGCCGCCGCCCGCCTGCCGGCTGCCAGCACGCCGGGGCTTGCGACCAACCTGGCCCGGCTTGCCCTGAGAAGCCGCTTTGAAGTGGCCCAGATCGTCAAGTCCTGGCCGTTCATCATTTTGCTCCTGCTGACCGTATTCCAGTTCAGCAACATCCTGATGTATGACCCGAACAGCTGGTACGGCACCGATCCCTGGCCGATTACCCGCTACATGGTCGACTACATTGGCTGGGCTTTCGAGCTGATCATGCTGATCATCATTGCCTACTACACCGCCGAGGTGGTCTGGCGCGAGCGTCAGTCCGGCATGGGCGATATTGTCGACAGTCTGCCGGTGCCCAACTGGGTGCTGTTCGTCTCCAAGCTGCTCGGCCTGTACGTGGTGATCCTTGCCCTGCTGGCACTGGGCACCGTGTTTGCGGTGCTTTACCAGGTCAGCCAGGGCTACTTCCTGTTCGAGCCGGGCCAATACCTGATCCGGCTGAGCGCATTCCTGGCCCTGCCCTTCATGCTGATGGCCGTGCTGGCCGTGCTGCTGCAGACCCTGAGCCCGAACAAGTTCTTCGGTATCGGGCTGTTTGTGCTGTTCATCATCAGCACCCTGGTGTTTTTCAACCTGGGCCTGGAGCACCGCGCCTTCAACTTTGGCGGCGCGCCGACGTCAACCTACTCGGATATCAATGCCTACGGCCCGTTTGCCCGCACCCAGTTCTGGTACATGCTCTACTGGTTGGGCCTGACCCTGGCCCTGGCCGTGATCAGCTACGGGCTGTGGCGGCGCGGGCCGGAGAGTGCGCTGCTGCATCGGATCAAGCGCCTGCCATCGCGCCTGGGTACGCCCGGCAAGGGTCTGGCTGCCGCCGGCCTGCTGGTCTTTGCCGCCACCGGCGCCTGGATTGCCTACAACACCACGGTGCTGAACGAGACGACCACCCGCAAGGCCGGCCTTGATCTTCAGGCTGAGTATGAGCGGCAGTACCGAAGCTACGAAGACCTGCCCATCCCGGCGATCATTGCGGTGTACCTGGAAACGGATCTGTTTCCCCAGCAAAGAAGCCTGGAGGCGCGTGGTCACTACCTGCTGGAAAACCGTACAGATCAACCAATTGATCGCTTCCTGCTGATGCGCCCGCGCCATGTCTCGCGCGCCAGCAGCGTTGCTTTCGACATCGAGCAAGGCCGTGAAGCCGAGCGGGACGAGGAACTGAACATGTCCTGGATTGCCTTCGACCCGCCGCTGGCGCCGGGTAAGCAGCGCCGTTTCGGCTTTACCGTCAATCGCGTCAATCAAGGTTTCAACGACCGCGAAACCGACTTGAGGGTGGTGCGCAACGGCAGCTTCATCAACAATTTCGAGATGCTGCCCCAGCTCGGTTACCAGTCGCGTTTCGAGATCAGCGACCGGCACGAACGGCGCAAGCGCGATCTGCCGCCGCCGCGCCGGCTGCCCGACCTGGACGACAGCACGCAATACGGCAACAACTACATCACGCCCGGCACCGGCTTTATCGACTTCGAGATCATCATCTCCACCGATCCGAAGCAGACCGCACTTGCGCCCGGCTACCTGGAGCGCGAGTGGATGGACAATGGCCGGCGCTATTTCCACTATCGCATGGATGCGCCTATCCTCAACTTCTTCAACATCATGTCGTCTGACCTGGCGCTGACCGAAGATGAACATGACGGGGTTGCGATCAAGGTCTACCATCATCCCAACCATGCCTTCAATGTCGATCGCATGATCGAGTCGGTGCGCGATTCGCTGGACTACTTCAACCGCGAGTTCAGCCCGTATCAGCATCGTCAGGCCCGGATCATCGAATTCCCCGGCTACAGCCGTTTTGCCCAGGCCTTCCCCAACACCATCCCCTATTCCGAAGACATCGGCTTTATCGCCGACCTGCGCGACCCGGACGACATCGACTATGTCTACTACGTGACCGCGCATGAAATGGCCCATCAGTGGTGGGCGCACCAGGTGATTGGCGCCAACGTGCAAGGCGTGGAAGTGCTATCGGAGTCCTTGTCCCAGTACTCGGCCCTGATGGTGCTGGAGCACAAGTACGGCCCGGCCCACCTGCGGCGCTTCCTCAAGCACGAGCTGGACCGTTACCTGCGCGGCAGAGCCGGCGAGGTGCTGGAAGAGCAGCCATTGAAACGTTCTGACCGTCAGGCCTATATTCACTATCAGAAAGGCTCACTGGTGATGTACGCCTTGCGCGATCGCATGGGCGAGGCCGCGGTCAACCGCGCCTTACGCCGGCTGATCGACGAATACGCCTTCCGCAGCGATATCTACCCCACCACCCGCGACCTGATCGCCGCCCTGCGCGACGAAGCCGGCCCGGATGAACAACAGCTGATTACCGACCTTTTCGAGCGCATCATCCTGTTCGAATTAAAGGCCGAATCAGGCCAGGTAAGCGAGCTTCCCGACGGGCGCTTCGAGGTCGAGCTGACCATTCAGGCGCGCAAGCTCGAAGCCGATGGCCAGGGAGAGGAAACCGAGCAACCGTTGGATGAGTGGTTCGATATCGGCCTGTTCTCCGTCCATCCCGACAACATCGAAAGCGATGACCAGGTGCTGTACTTCCAGCGTCATCGTCTGACAGGTGGCGAGAACGTCATCACCGTGACGGTAGACCAGCGCCCCAGCCACGGCGGCGTCGACCCCTACGTCAAGATGATCAATCGTTTCTCTGATGACAATGTGACGCGCTTGTAGCCAGGTCACGCTCGCGGAGAGGGATTTAAGGAGCCTCCCGGGATCAGGGCGCCAGCTTGCGTTTCAGGGCTCGGGCCAGTGGCTTTGGCAGGTTCGGCAGTGAGCGCAGCAGCCAGGGCAGGACGCGGCGCTTGGTGCGGTTGAGCGCCTCGGGGAT
>SKQS01000286.1 GCA_007118895.1 Wenzhouxiangella sp. | reverse complement strand
CCGACCTCCGATACGTCTGTAGTGACATGTGGAAGCCGTACTTGAAGGTGATCGCCAAGAAAGCCGGCCAGGCCGTGAATGTGCTCGATCGCTTTCACATCATGGCCCATTTCAGCAAGGCGCTCGATGAGGTGCGTGCCGGCGAGACCAAGGCGCTCAGAGCAAAAGGCTACGAGCCCATCCTGAGCAAGAGCCGCTGGCTGCTGCTCAAGCGACCCGAGAACCTCACTGAGAAGCAGGAGGTCCGCCTGGCCGAACTGCTCCAGTACAACCTCAAGTCGATCCGGGCTTACCTGCTCAAGGAGGAATTCCAGCTCTTCTGGGCCTATCAATCGCCCTACTGGGCGGGATGGTTCCTGGACCGCTGGTGCAACAAGACCATGCGCTCGAAGATTGAGCCAATGAAACGAGTCGCCAGAATGTTGCGCAACCACAGAGCGCTTTTGCTCAACTGGTTCCGTGCCAAAGGGCAGCTTTCTAGCGGCGTGGTGGAGGGATTTAACACCAAAGCAAAACTGACCTCCAGAAAAGCCTTCGGATTTCGGACCTTTCGCGGCGCTGAAATCGCCTTGTATCATACGCTTGGCGCTTTACCAGAGCCCAAGTTTACCCACAGATTCTGCTGACGAGCCATTTTTTTTCACCGGCCAGCTACCGTGCTGCTTCCAAACCCCCGGCATTTTGTCTACGATGCTGAATGAAAACATTCCCACGGACCCCATGATGCGCCTTAGTCTTACCTTGATCCTGTCCATTCTGCTGGCCGTCCTGGCTGGCTGCGAGCGTGATTCGGCCACAGAGGAACCCGCAGCCGGGCCCGCGCTTGCCGAGCCGGCATCACCAGCCGCCCTGCAGGAGGGAGCCTTCGAGACCGTGGTCGAGGACCTGATCGAGAAAATGCTGGCGCTTTCGCCGGAATGGGCAATCCGCCAGGGGCGATACGAGTTTGCCGACCAGGTCAGCATTCCCGACGATCAGCGCCGGCAGCGCGAGCGGGCCTTTGCCGAGGCCGGGCTTGAGCGGCTGGGCGCCTTCGATCCGGAGTCACTGCCGCCGTCGCAGCGTGCCGAACACGCCATGCTGGTCAACCTGTTCAACTCGCGAATCTGGTACCAGGAGCAGTTCAGGGCCTTCGAGTGGATGCCCTCGCTCTACAACGTGGCCGGGCCGATCAACGTGCTGTTGATCACCGATTACGCCCCCCTGCCCGAGCGCTTGACTGCCATTGCCGCCCGCCTCGAGCAGGTGCCTGCCTACTACCAGGCTGCCAGGGACAACATCACCACCCCGACCCATGAACATACCGAACTGGCGATCGGTCAGAACCGCGGCGCGCTGCGCACGCTGCGTGCCCAGATCGTCGAGGCGGCGGTTGAGGCCGAGCTTGAGGCCGAGCTGGAGGAGAGGCTGGAATCCGGCCTGGACAAGGCCGAGGAAGCGATCGAGGAGTGGATCGAGTGGCTGGAGACGCTCAAGGCCGGCCTGGTCGAGTCTGGCCAGGCTCGACCATTTCGTATCGGCGAGACGCTGTATGAGCAGAAGTTCGCCTTCGATATCCAGGCCGATTTCAGCGCCGCCGAACTGTATCAGCGGGCGCTGGCCGAGAAGCGGCGTCTGCATCAGCAGATGGACGAGGTTGCCGTTGAACTGTGGCCGCGCTATTTCCCCGATGCCGAGCTGCCCGAGGCGCCGCTGGAGCGGATCGGACGGTTGATCGATCATCTGTCGGACCAGCATGTCGCGCTGGAGGATTTCGTCGAAGAGATTCGTCGCCAGATCCCCAAGCTCGAGGCCTTCGTGCGTGACAATGACCTGCTTGACCAGGATCCGGACAAGCCGCTGGTGGTGCGCGAGACGCCTGAATACATGCGCGGCACCGGCGCGATCGCCTCGATTTCCGCTCCCGGGCCGTTCAATCCGGGCGCCGAGACCTTCTACAACGTGACCCCGCTGGATACCTTCGGTGAGGAGCTGGCCGCCAGCTACCTGCGCGAATACAACCACTGGATCCTGCAGATACTGAATATTCACGAGGCCATTCCCGGCCATTACACCCAGCTGCTGCACGCCAACCGTTCCCCCAGCCTGGTCAAGAGCCTGTTCGGCAACGGCGCCATGATCGAGGGCTGGGCGGTGTATGCCGAGCGCATGATGCTGGAGCAAGGCTGGGGCGATCATGAGCCGGAGCTGTGGCTGATCTACGGCAAGTGGGCGCTCAGGGTGGTCTTCAACGCCATCCTCGACTACGCGGTGCATGTGCTGGGCATGAGCGAGCAGGAGGCGGTTGAGCTGATGCGCTACGAGGCGTTCCAGGAAAAGTCCGAGGCGACCCAGAAGTGGCGTCGGCTGACCCTGTCGCAGGTCCAGCTCACCTCTTATTTTTCAGGCTTTGCCGAAATCTACGATTTCCGCGAGCAGCTCAAGTCGGAAATGGGCGAGGCATTTGATCTCAAGACCTTTCACAATGACTTCTTGAGCCACGGCTCGGCGCCGGTGCGCATCATCATCGAGCTGATGCGGGCCGACGGATGGGGAAAGTCACACGATCATGACCGGGCAGTGAGCGTGTCGGACGACCTTGTCGCTGACGCTGCCCAGTAGCAGGGCCGAAAGGGCACCATGGCCTCTGCGGCCCATGACCATGATTGGGCGGTCGCATTCGTCGAGATAATCAAGCAGGGCATGCGCCGGATCACCGTCAAGCACCACCGGTTCTATATCCAGCGCCTGAGCGCCGGCCATGTCTTCGGCCAGGCTCGCTGCCTGTCCGGCCAGCTGCGCGGCCGGCGAATCCTCGGCATTTTCCAGCGCGCTGCCGAAACCAGCGGACGCATCGGCTTCGCGCGGAAACACATGGACGATTTTCAGGCCCAGCTCGAGATCAATGGCCAGCTTGACACCGCGCCTGAGCGCTCTTTGAGAAGGCTCGGAGCCATCGAAGGCAACAACGATAGAAGTATGGCGAAAGTCCATGGCGGCGGTCCGGCAGCTTTTCACCGTACGTTATCATCATTTGCGACTGCCGGGCAGACTCATGGTGCGGGCCGAAGTCAGCAGAGGACGGCCATGGAGGCCGGCGATTGGTGTAGCCATGAATGAATCAAGGCCGAGGTTTGTAGCAATTGCCACTGACCCGTATCCGCGCAGACTGGTTGTCCTGCACTGGCTGATGGCAGTGTTGCTGGTCGGCATGCTGATCATAGGCTCGATCATGGCCGGCCGACCGTTAGGCGATGAGCTCAGATCAACGCTTGTGCTGACCCACCTGGCAGTTGGGTTAGTGGTGTTCGCGCTGGCGGCCTGGCGCCTGGTCATCCGGTTGCGCGGGCCCAAGGTTCGCGCTCCGACGGGCCACGCTGCCTGGCGCTGGCGCCTGGCCGGGATGGTTCATGGAATCTTCTACGGGCTGATGCTGGGCCTGCCCGTTCTGGGGCTGGCGGTGTGGTTGATAGATCCTTTCGTGCCCGGTCCGGGTTTGGGTCAGGGTCGGCTGTGGCTGACAGAAGCAGCAGGAAGACTGCACCGCCTGCATTATCTGGGCGGCTGGTTGCTGCTCGTTCTGATGGTGCTGCATATCGCAGCTGCGCTGAGCAGCCGTGCGTCCCTCTCCCGCATGATGAGGGTCAGTTTCGCTCGCGGGCCTGGCTGATCAGCTCATCGCGCATCCGGCGGTGAAACGGCCGCTCTCCGAACCAGATCATGAAATACTTGGCTGCTTGCTCGGTTTCATCGCAGTGCCTGAGCACTTCCCCGTTCAGGTACATGGTCAAGCCCCGGCCAGGCCGATAGATCACATCATAGCGATCACCCGGCTCGGCATCCTCGTAGGCCTCGGCCATGCAGGCAAGCGCCTCGGGCAGCTCGTCGGGGGAGGCCAGATCGAGGTTCTCGATGAGCACATCGCGGGCGGTGCTTGCCAGATCATCGCCGCGAAACGAGCGCTGGAGGTAGAGCGAAAACTGCTTGGGGACCGACTCCAGGATGCGATCAACGTAGTCACAACGCTCCAGGTACAGACCGGCTGTTCCAACCCTGAACAGGCCGGCCACGCGCAGCTCCAGATCAGCACACAAGGCCAGATCATCGTTGCCGGCCTTGGGCAGGCTGGCCTGAGCCGTGACCGTGCCCAGGCACAAGGCGGTACCCATCAGTACCAGAGCGTACCGAAGTTTCGAAATCTTCCAGTTGAATGACTGGCTCATTCCATTCGGCTCCGTGCACGGTCAATGGCAAATCCAACCACTGGCAGGTGATCGAATAGCCCGCCGGCGCTGTCCCAGTAGTCCTGATGCAGAATGACGCGCCCGTCCTGGTCAAATCGCAGGTGAGTCATGCCAATCGACTGGCTGTGAATATCGCGCCCGACAGCACGCGTCTTGAATTCCATGGTCCAGCGAACAAACACGTCGGCCTGATCGATCAGGACCTGGTGAATCTCGACCTGGCTTTCATGCAGGCCGGCGCCGGTTCGGGTCAGGTAGTCGACAAGGTTTTGGCGATCAGTGAAGGTATGAACAGTGTCGTTGAAAAAGATGTCCTCGGCATAAAGCGCCGTCATCAGTTCGCCCAGGTTGGGGTCGGTCAGGTCGGCATAGGCCCGGGAGAATGCGGAAACGCCGTCATCCAGCGCCTCGGTTGAACCGGAAAGACGCTCCAGAGCGTTCAGATAGCCGAGGCCCGCCGCATCGCGCTCGGCACTGCGTGCCAGACAACCGGCGACTGTCATGGCCACGACACCGAGCAAAAGCGATAACAGCCAGAAACGAGTCTTTATTTTCATGCGCGAAGTGTGCTGTTGCCTGCGTAAATCCGACGTGAACCAGGCTTCACGGTCGATTCACCCCCAAAACTCAAAATCCGACGTTTGACAATAGTCAATGCGTGACTTCTTGATTAGACAAACCCTGCGCATCTGGATCGACTCCGGTCAGGCCCATCAGGGGTCCGAGCGGATTGCCTGGCTGCGGATTCTCCCGTTCATCGGGCTACATCTGGCCTGCCTCGGCGTACTATTCGTCGGCGTGTCGCCGATCGCACTACTGGTCTGCCTGCTCAGCTACCTGGTGCGAATGTTCGCTATCACCGCCTTTTATCATCGGTACTTCTCGCACCGTGCATTCAGTACCTCGCGGCCGGTACAGTTCCTGTTTGCCTTGATTGGTGCTGCCGCAACCCAGCGGGGACCGTTGTGGTGGGCTGCCCATCATCGCCGGCACCACAAACAGGCCGACACCGAGGGTGACCCGCATTCTCCGCGTCACGGTTTCTGGCACAGTCACATGGGCTGGTTCCTGACCGGCAAGCACGTGGCGACAGATCACGAGCAGATTCCGGACCTGCTGAAATTTCCGGAGCTGCGATGGCTGGACCGCTTCGACCTGCTGGTGCCGATACTCTATGCGGTTTCGATGTTCGGGCTGGGCTCCCTGCTGGCAGCCGTGGCGCCGGAGCTTGGAATCGATGGATGGCAGATGCTGGTGTGGGGTTATTTCGTCTCCACAGTGCTGCTGATCCATGTCACATTGACCATCAACTCGCTGGCCCACCGCTTCGGCAGTCGACGCTATGCGACGCGCGACGACAGCCGCAACAACTGGGTGCTGGCCTTGCTGACCTTGGGCGAGGGCTGGCACAACAACCATCATCACTTTCCAGGGTCCGCGCGCCAGGGGTTTTTCTGGTGGGAGCTCGACATCAGCTATCTTGTACTCCGGCTGATGGAGCGGGTCGGGCTGGTTAGCGATCTCAGGCAGGTGCCGCCGGCAATGCTCGACGCGCGGCGCACCAGCTGAGGAGCTGAGACCATGAGGATTGCGGTAGTCGGCGCCGGCATCGCCGGCCTGTACGTGGCCTGGCATCTGGCCCGGGACCACGAGGTGACGTTGTTCGAGGCGGCCGATCGGCCGGGCGGGCATGCCGATACCCACGAGATCGACGACGAGGGCCGGCGCCTTGCCATCGACTCCGGTTTCATTGTCTTCAATCGCAGCAACTACCCGCTGTTCTCGGCCTGGCTGGACCAGCTCGGCGTGGCGTCGCAGCCGTCGGACATGAGTTTCTCGGTCTCATCCCGGCCGGCAGGGCTGGAATACAGCGTCGCCGGTTTGAGCGGGCTGTTCAGCCAGCACCGCAACCTGCTGCGCCCGGCCTTCTGGCGCATGTTCCTCGATATCGTGCGCTTCTACCACCAGGCGCCGGACTTGCTGGCGGCAGCCGACCATCACCAGACCCTGGGGCAATGGCTGTCTGGCTGGCGCTGCGGCAGGCTGTTTGCCAGCCATCATCTGCTGCCGATGGCATCGGCGCTGTGGTCCTTGCCGACCGCCCAGGTCGCTGATTTTCCACTGTCGCACCTGCTGACTTTCATGGACAACCACGCCATGCTGACGCTTCGCGACCGTCCGCGCTGGCTGACCGTGGCCGGCGGCTCGCAAAGCTATGTGATGCGTGCGGTGGCAACCATGCGGGCCGAAATCGAGCCGGGCACGCCCGTGCAGCGAATCATCCGTCGCGATGATGGCGTGCAGGTCCATACCCCGCATGGCCATCTCGATGCCGATGCGGTGGTGCTGGCCTGTCATACCGATCAGGCCCTGGCGATGATCGAGGAGCCCTCGGTCGCCGAGCGTCAGGTGCTGTCCTCTATTGCCTACCAGCCCAACGAGGTGCTGCTGCACGAGGATACCAGCGTGCTGCCGCGCGACCGGCGGGCATGGGCAAGCTGGAACGTGCTGCACGATGCGGAGCCGACGGGCGAGTGCCTGGTCTCTTACTACATGAATCGACTCCAGGGGTTGAGCTCCCGCCGCCATTTCATCGTCTCGCTCAACCAGGCCGACCGCATCGATCCGGATCGCGTGCTGGCCAGGCGCAGCTACCAGCACCCGGTGTTCACCCCGGCGGCCGTGGCAGCCCAGCGTCGCTGGCACGAGATCAACGGCCATCGCCGGACCTGGTACTGCGGGGCCTGGTGGGGCTGGGGATTTCACGAGGACGGTGCGCGCAGCGCGCAGCGAGTGGTTGATGCCATTGTCCAGTGATCGGCCTTGTGACAACGCCGCCGGTTTGCCGATGGGCGGCGCGCTGGCGGTGGGCCGGGTCTGGCACCTGCGGCACAGCCCGAGGCGCCATCGTTTCGAGCAGCGCCTATACATGAGCCTTGTCGACCTGGAGCGGCTGGAAAGCACTTTCAGCCGTTCTCGCTGGTGGTCACTGGAGAGTCGCAACCTGGTGAGCTTCCGCCGCCGGGATTATCTCGGTGACCCCCAGACTCCACTGGTCAAGGCCGTGCGACAGGTCATGAGCGAGCTCGGTGGCGAGCCTGCCGGGGGAAGAGTCCTGTTGCTGACCCATCTGCGCCAGTGGGGGATCTGCTTCAACCCGGTCAGTTTCTACCTGTGCCTGGATCGCGATGATCGGCTGGCTTGCATTGTTGCCGAGATTCACAACACGCCATGGGGACAGCGACATCGCTACCTGCTGGATGCCCGCACCCAGCAAGGTCCCGATTACCGGTTCCGGTTTCCCAAGGCGTTCCATGTATCGCCCTTTCTGCCGATGAATCTGAGCTATGACTGGCGGTTCTCGCTGCATCACGATCGTATCCGCGTTCACATGCAGGTCATGAGCGAACAAACAGAATACTTTCGAGCTGGTCTGAATCTTGAATTGCAACCGATGACCAGCACCAGCATGCGCAGGATGCCGCTGGCCTTCCCGTTGATGACCGCCCGAGTTCTCGGTGGCATTTACTGGCAGGCATTCCGATTATGGCTCAAGCGCGTGCCCTTTTATCCGCATCCTGACCGCAGGACAGGTCCAACATGAGCAGTATTTCGCCAGTCAACGACAACCGGGTTTCCGGCGGCAGCGGCAGCCGGCTGGACCGCTGGTTTCGAGGCCAGGTTTGCCGACGAATCGATCGATTGCAGACCGGTACTCTGGTGATAATCGATGCCGATGGGCGCCAGCAGTTCGGAACCGGCCAGTCTCCCCGGGCAGAGATCGTCGTCAGCGACCAGCGCTTCTGGCGATTCGTGGCCACCGGCGGCGGGGTAGGCGCAGGCGAGGCCTTCATGGCCGGCTGGTGGTCGGCTGATGAACTGACCACCGCCTTGCGAGTGCTGGCGGCCAACCGTTCGGCGCTGGAGGCCATTGACGGCGGCGGTGCCCGCATCATGGGTCGGCTGCTCGCCGTCTGGCATGCCTTCAACCGCAACACGCTCAAGGGAAGCCAGCGCAACATTTCGGCCCACTACGATCTCGGCAATGCCTTTTTCAGGACCTGGCTGGACGAGCAGATGCAATATTCTTCGGCGCTTTACCAGCATCCTGACGAAACGCTCGAGCAGGCCCAGCACAACAAGCTGGACCGTCTGTGCCAGAAACTTGATCTTCAGCCCGGCATGCACCTGCTGGAAATCGGTACTGGCTGGGGTGGCCTGGCCATACACGCAGCCCGTCATTACGGCTGCCGTGTCACCACGACCACGATATCGCGTCGCCAGTTCGACTATGCCGCCGATCGCATCAAGGACGAAGGCCTGAATGATCTCGTTGAGCTGCGGCTGGATGATTATCGCCATCTGACAGGGCGCTATGACCGGGTGGTGTCGGTGGAAATGGTCGAAGCGGTCGGCCACCAGTACCTGGATACCTACCTGGGCAAGATCGATGCGCTGCTCAAGCCTGGCGGACTGGCCATGGTCCAGGCCATCACCATCGAGGACCACCGCTACCGTCGGGCATTGAAAAACGTCGATTTCATCAAACGCTACGTTTTTCCAGGCAGCTTCATTCCCTCTGTCAGCGCGATCGCGGCCAGCATGGGCCGGTCCACCCGGCTGGGTCTGATCGAGCTGTTCGACATGGGCTCGAGTTATTGCCGCACCCTGGCGGACTGGCGGGAACGCTTTCTGGCTGCCTGGCCTGAAATCCGCGCCATGGGCTTCGACGAAACCTTCCGCCGGCGCTGGCTTTTCTACCTGGCGTACTGCGAAGCGGGTTTCGCCGAGCGAGCGATCAGCAACGTACAGCTGTTGTTTGCCGGACCCGATTACCGCAATTCCGATCATCGTGATTTCGATCAGCGCAATCGTGGTAAATCGCTCGATAACGCCAGTCATCGTTTGCAGGGTGAACCGTGAATCGCAATATTCTTGTCAACCAGGGCTTGTTCCAGCTGTGCTGGCCTGCCTGCGTCATAGGTGCAGCCTACGGCCTGCTGTGGCCGGGGCTGGTGGTAGTTGGCGCGCTGGTCGCCTGGCAGTTGCATCCAGCTCATCGCCACCCAGCCGACCTCAGGCTGATCGGCGTTGCCGTGGTGCTGGGCCTGATTCTGGACGGGCTGTGGATCCGCACCGATCTGATGAGCTACCAGCTTTCATTTGGTGATCTGCCGCTGGCACCGGCATGGATCCTCCTGCTGTGGATCGCTTTTGCCCTGACCATCAACCATTCCCTGGCGTTGTTCAAGAAGCGTCCGCTGCTGCTGGGCTTGCTGGTCGGCATTTTTTCGCCGATTTCCTACTACGCGGGTTCACGCTTCGGCGCCGTGGAGTGGACGGCGCCGGCCTGGCAGGTGGCTGCTGCCACTTCGCTGAGCTGGGCTCTGCTGATCCCGCTGCTGTTTCTTCTGGCCGACCGGATTGCTGACTTCCGTCCCGGGGCTTTTCGTGAAAGGTTGGTTGAGGTCGAGGAGTCCGAGTGATGAGTTTGATCGACTGGGCGGAAAAGTCCTACCTGCCGGACTGGATGATTCGGATCGGCATCCGACGACTGCTGGCGACGCGTCTGGGCAAGGAGCACGCCGGCAATGCTGAGCGGGCCAGTGCCCGTGGTAACGAACTGCTGACAGATCTCAGGCGATCGGCCGTGGCAATCGAGACCGATGCCGCCAACCGCCAGCACTACGAGGTGCCTGCCGCCTTCTATCAGCAAGTGCTGGGGCCTCACATGAAGTATTCCAGCGCGCTGTGGTCCGAGGGTACTACGACACTGGCTGACGCCGAACGCGCCATGCTTGAGCAGACCTGCGCCAATGCCGGGCTGTCCGACGGCCAGCGAATCCTCGAGCTCGGCTGCGGCTGGGGATCGCTGACCCTGCACATGGCCGAGCAGTACCCGGCCAGCCGCATCGTCGCGGTGTCGAACTCCGCCTCGCAGAGACGCTACATCGAGCGTCAGCTGGCCGAGCGTGGACTTGAGAACGTGACGGTGCTTACCCGCGATGTCAATCAGCTTGAGCTGGACGAGCGGTTCGATGGCGTGGTGTCGGTAGAAATGTTCGAACATGTGCGCAACTACCGGGAGCTGCTGGCGCGCATCGCTGGCTGGCTGGCAGCCGATGGCCGCCTGTTCGTGCACATCTTCTGTCATCGTTACCTGGCCTATCCGTTCGAGACCGAAGGCCCGGGTGACTGGATGGGGCGGCATTTCTTCACCGGCGGGCTGATGCCGGCGGCTGATACACTGCTGTTCTTTCCCGAGCACATGGCGATAGAGAAACGATGGCTTTACAGCGGAACGCATTACGCCAGAACGGCGCGGGCCTGGCTGGACAACGCCGACCGCAACCGCCAGGCGACCTTGGCGGCGCTGCAATCGGCGCATCCGGACGACAGTGCTCGCTGGCTGCAGCGCTGGCGCATGTTTTTCATGGCCTGCGAGGAGCTTTTTGCCTGGCGGGGCGGCAACACCTGGCTGGTCGCCCACTACCGTTTCCGCAAACAATGAAGCGTGCCGGTTGATGATTCGCAGAGCCTACCAATGGGTGCTTCACGGCGGGCTGAACACCAAGCTGGTTCGGGTCTTCATTCTGCAGATTCTGGCAATCAGTGTCGCCACGGTAATGGGAGTCTACGCCGCGGCCTGGGTAGTGGAAAAGGTGCTGGTCAGAGAGGCGCTCAACGGGGAGGCCGAGCACTTCTGGTCGCTTTATGCCGAGGACCCGCAAATCGCCCTGCCGAACACCAACAACCTGCTGGGCTATCTTGCGCCGGTCGAAGATCTCTACAGCCTGCCTGGGTGGTTGCGCGACGAGGAGCCGGGTTTCCGGCGGGTCAATCATCCTGACGGTGATTCCCCGGTCATTCATGTAACCGATCGCCACGGGGCCCGACTTTATCTGGTTTTCGACGAGGTTCAGGTCTCATCGCTGGCCTTCTACTTCGGCATTGCGCCGCTGACCGCAGTGCTCATGATCATTTATCTGCTGACCTGGGTTGGTTACTTGGCCTCGCGTCGGGCCGTATCCACCGTGGTGCAGCTGGCTGACCTGGTGCGCAATTTCGACTTCAATGCTGCCGACTTCGATGCGCTGCGTATCGAAGATCTGGGCAACACCAGTGATCCGGAGGTGCTGGCGCTGGTCACGGCGCTTAACCAGTTCACTGACCGACTGCAATCGTTCGTGCGTCGAGAACGCAACTTCACCCGCAACGCCAGTCACGAACTACGCACCCCGCTGGCCGTGCTCAAGTCCAACCTCGAGCTGTTGCGCCAGGTTCGGGACGAGGCGCAGGCGCAGGCAGTAGTTGAGCGCATGAATCGCACCGTGCGCGACATGGAGGCGCTGGTCGAGACCCTGCTGATCCTGGCCCGTGAATCGGAGTCCAAGCTGTCCTGGTCTTCGGTGGTGCTCAATGACCTGCTGGCCGAGCAGCTGGACCAGGTTCAGCGGGCCATTCCCAAGGCCGATGTCAGGTCTGAAATAAGGGCCGGCGGATTGCTTGAGGTCAATGCCCCGGAACGGGTTCTGGCGATCATCTTTACCAATCTGCTGCGAAATGCCATGAACTTCACCGAAGAAGGTGAAGTCAATATCCTGATTGATGCAAGAGGTGTAACCGTCAAGGATTCCGGTTGCGGCATGTGCGAGGCTGATCTGGAGCGTGCTTTCGAGCCTTTTTATCGCGGTCATGATCGAAGCAATGAGGGCTATGGTCTGGGGCTGGCCATCGTCAGGCGGCTGTGTGATCGTTTTGACTGGCCGATCCACGCCGACAGTGAAATCGGCGAGGGGACGCAGATCCGGGTCGAGTTTCCGCGGGCCACCTTCCGGCCCTTTCGGAAAGCACAGTAGCTGTTTCCAATCGGGACGAACCATGACTTTTGTTACTTGACTCACTACGATTTTTATCGTACCTTGAGACTATGCAACATTTTCATTCAGGCTTGGAGTCACTGCGGTCGACGCGGTTGACGTTCCATCGGAATTCTGGAGCTGGCGTGAATCTATTGATGGTTGGTTTCGGGGGAGAGGTCGGGCTGAGACTGGAGGGCCAGTTCCGGCGCGAGGGATTCGAGGTCGCTCGCTCCGATCTTGCCCAGCAGGCGCTGGACGCCTTGCGCTCGGGTCAGGTAGAGGCAATGATCGTCCGCTCGCAGCTGCCCGATGCCACCGGGCTGGACCTGGTGCGTGATATTCGCGGCGTCAGCGATATTCCGATCGTGATGGTGGGGCGTGATGAAGAGCCTGTCGACCGAATCCTCGGCCTGGAGCTTGGCGCCGATGATTTCGTTGGCCAGGCGACTATTGACCGTGAGCTGGTGGCCAGACTCAGAGCCATCCTGCGGCGAACCAATGAATCAGCAGATCGCACGGGCCGCGATCGCGTACTGCGCAACGCAGACCTGGTGCTGTGCCGAGCCAGTCGCCAGGTCTTTCTCAATGACCAGGAGCTCGACCTGACCAGCGCCGAATTCGGCCTGGTGCAGAAACTGCTGGAGGCCTGCGGCGAGGTGGTTTCCAAGGATTCCCTGGCGCGCCATGCGCTGGGCCGACGACTGAACGCCAACGACCGCAGCATCGATACCCACATCAGCCGGCTGCGGCGCAAGCTCGGCCCGGCGCCGGGTGGGCAGCAGCGCATCGTGGCGGTGCGCGGTCAGGGCTATTGTCTGCCCGATATCGAACGCGTCGAGTAGCTCTCGGCGGCGCAGGACTGCGGGTGGTGGTAACACAGGTATTGGCTTCTTAGCGCGACTCCTCCCTCCTGCTCAACCCGCTTTCCTGACAGACAGCCATCGCGGTCAGGCCTTACTCGCTGACCTTCCCTCGAGACAGACCGTCCAGCCTGGTCTCGCCATGCTCGGGCAGCAGGGTCACTTAAACCCAGGCTTCGTAACGATTCTTGACAACTCTGTCTCAAAAGTGACCTTTCGATTCTTTCATCAACAAAATTACCGGGTTACGTTGCCCTGCATTAACCAAATATTTGCAATCCTAGCCCACGCCGTCGGGCCATCTTTGCCTGTGGGCGACTGATGGCCGATTTCAACACCAACTAGACATGCGATTCAAAGAGGATTGATTCATGACGCAACAAACAAAACGATTGACCCGGGCTATTCGCCTCGGCCTTGGGGCCGGTGCGGTTGCCGGCCTGGCCATGACCGCCGCACCTGTCGTCGCCCAGGACGACGAGGCTGCAGAGCTGGATCGTGTCCAGGTCACCGGTTCGCGTATTTCGCGTACCGACATCGAAGGCCCGTCGCCGGTCACCATCCTGTCCCGCGAGGACCTGGAAATGACCGGTCAGGCCAACCTGGCCGACGTGCTTCGCACGCTGAACT
>SKQS01000232.1 GCA_007118895.1 Wenzhouxiangella sp. | reverse complement strand
CATGATGGATTTCAACATCGGCAGAGTACTTGGTCTGATGATGAAGACCCTGCCCTTCCTGGTTTTCCGTTTCCTGATCTATTTCGGTATCACGGTTGGCTACGTGCTGGTCACCGGCATCGGTGCCGGCGTCGGCTACGGCGTGGGCTATATCGCCGGCGAGCCGGCCGGCGGCGGCATGATCGGCGGCATGATCGGCTTCGGCGTGGCCGCCACCATCATGTATCTGCTCCGGTCCTACCTGCTGTACCTGGTCAAGGCCGGTCATATCGCGGTGCTGGTGGAACTGATGGACGGCCAGGAAATACCCGGCGGTCGCGGCCAGATCGACCATGCCCAAAGAGTGGTACGCGAACGGTTTGGCCAGGCCTCGGCACTGTTTGCCGTCGACCTGCTGATCAAGGCCGTGCTCAGAGCCTTCAACCGGGTGTTCTTCACCATCGGGTCGTTCATCCCGATACCCGGCGTACAGGGGCTGATCAAGTTCATCAACACCATCGTCAACCTGTCACTGACCTTCCTTGACGAGGTCATCCTGGCGCACAACATCCGGACTCGGTCGACCAACCCCTGGAAGTCCTCGCAAACCGCGCTGATCCTGTATGCCCAGAACTACAAGGCATTTCTGAAGAACGCGTTTTTCCTCGCCTTCATCATCTGGGGACTGACCTTCCTGGTCTTCCTGATCATTCTCGCCCCGGTTGCCGGCCTGGTCGCCCTGCTACCCGGCGCGGCCGGACCGCTGACCCTGGTTCTGGCGGTCATCTTCGCCTGGGGCATCAAGCAGGCAGTGATCGAACCGATCGCCATGACCTGCCTGATGGAGGTGTTTTTCAAAGTCACCGCCGGCCAGCAGCCCAACGCCGAGTGGGAGGCCAAGCTGGACAAGGTCTCCGGCAAGTTCCGCAAGCTCGGCGACAAGGCTGCCGAGCATGAACGTGAGCACGGCGACGGTCCGCCGACAGCACCGGCCCCGGGCTGACAAACCCGGTGCCGGCTTGCCTCCGGGCCAAAAAACGGGTATATACAGAAAACCGTCATCCAAACCCAATATATTGGGTGAGGTTTTGCACCGGAGCACGAGATGTTGAATTTGAGTCAGCAGGTCCTGCGTACCGATGTCACCGGCATGCCGCTGGAATGGATCGGCTACCAGGAAGCGGTCAAGCTGATTTTTCTCGGCCAGGTCAGCTATGCACTCGGCCGGGTGCTCTACCGGCTGCGCGGCGGCACCTGCGCAGCCACCGGGCACCAGAGCGCAATTCCGGTCAACGCCATACTGGCAACGAACGGCACCCACCCGAACGCGCACCGATTCTACGATCAATACACACCCCCGCTTTCGAACCGGGCGCTCTTCCGACGCGATCAGAACCTGTGCCTGTACTGCGGCGGCCAGTTCCAGGTGCGTGATCTGTCACGCGACCATGTCAAACCGCTGGCCCAGGGCGGTGCCGACGTGTGGGCCAACGTAGTGACCGCCTGCAAGCGTTGCAATAACCACAAGGGGTCAAGAACTCCGGAGCAGGCCGGCATGCAGCTGCTGGCGATTCCGTTCTCGCCGACTCATGCCGAGTACGTCTACCTGCAGGGCCGGCGGATTCTCAGCGACCAGATGGATTTCCTGCTGGCTCATTTTCCGCGCAACAGCGTACTGCGTCAGCGACTGAACAAAAACCGAAAGGCCGACTGCAGGGTCTCCGGCGCAACGTGAGCGATTCGGGTCGCCCGGTCGTCCACCTGGTCGACGCCAGCATCTATGTCTTCCGGGCCTGGTTTTCCATGCCCGACCAGTTCAACGACCCGGCCGGGCGGCCGACCAACGCGGTCTACGGCTTTGCCCGATTCCTCTGCGATCTACTCAACCAGACCGGCACAAAGCACCTTGCCCTGGGCTTTGACGAGTCCCTGACCACCTCTTTTCGCAACGAGATCTACGCCCCTTACAAGGCAAACCGGGAACCGGCGCCGCCAGAACTGGAGCGCCAGTTTCGCTGGTGCCGCGACCTGGCACACTGCCTGGGACTTGCCACCCATGCCGACGATCGGTATGAGGCCGATGACCTGATTGCAACCCTGGCCGCCATCGCCAGGGAGAACGGGCACCCGGTCTGCATTGTTTCCAGCGACAAGGATCTGGCCCAGTTGGTGGGTCCGGGTGACTGGTGGTGGGACTTTGCCCGCCGCCGCAAACTCGATGCCTCACAGCTGGCAGGCCACTTTGGTGTCGAGCCGGCGCTGATTCCCGACTTTCTGGCGCTTACCGGCGACAGTGTCGACAACATCCCGGGCATTCCGGGAATCGGCCCCAAAACCGCCGCGGTGCTGCTGGCCCACTTCGGCAGTCTCGAGGCAATTTTCGATCGCGTGGAGGAAATCCCTTTCTTGAGTTTTCGCGGTGCGCGTACCCTGCCCGGCAGGCTGCGGGGCATGCGTGATCAGGCGATGATGGCGCGCCGGCTGACCCGGCTGGAAAGACAGGTACCGGCGGTACTGGCCAATCCCGACACCGCGCGCGGCAAGGGCGATCCGGACGCGCTGGACGCCCTGCTCGACAGCCTCGGTTTCGGCCTTCCGCTCAGGCGCCGACTGCACCGCAGCGCATGGCCAGAGGGAAGCGAAAAGGCCGCTGAATGACTGCCTGAGCCCACCTTATTCACCATGGTGCCGTAGCGAGGGGCTGCCAGGTCCCGTGGCTGTGGCGTTTCGCGACCGAGCAAGCCGGAAGCGTAGCTCACCCTACGGTGAGGACTTGCGACCGAGCGAAACGCCGCAGACGCGGGGCCTGGCGGTTCCGCAGTAAGCACCATGGTGAATAAGGTGGGCTGAGTCATTCAGCGACCGCTTGGGGTGCGGTCAGCGCCCGTCCGGAAAGATCCGCGGCACCGGCCAGAGTTCGTCTTCGTCGAATTCGCCGCGCGCCTCACGCTCCCGGCGTTCAGCCTCTTCGGCCTCCCTGCGCATGCGCTCGAGCATGTCGGCGCCGACGACCAGCACCTCGGTGGTATCGATGGCGGTTCGCATGATCGGTGTTTCGGGCAGGCGCCTGAGCGGCCGGCCGCGATTGTCCACGCTCTGCCAGTGGCTGGAGGCCAGGAAATAAAGGTCGTTGTCGACAATGGTGCCGTAGGTCGGGACATCGAATTCCGGCTGGGCCGACAACAGCGGCGCGACCGCGGTCACGCCCAGCCCATCCTCGCCAAGCTGCAGGCGCAAAACCCGCTGCGGAGAGATATTGTTCTGGATCGCAACCAGGTGATGGTCCCACCAGTAAAGTCCATCAATGCCCGACTCGTTGAGCGTCTCCGGCACGGCCAGTTTCCATGCGCTATCCCCATCGGTCTCGGCGATGAAGATTCCCATGTCGTAGTCGGCCATGTACAGCAGGCGATCATCACCGGACAGGGTGATGCCGCGCAGGCTGGTCAATACCTGGTGGGCGAAAAACGGTGCTGGCGCTGCATCGCCCGGCTTTAGACGAAAGATAATCGGGCGCACCGTATCGGCGGCATAGACCGTGCCGTCTGAAGCCAGTGCAATGCTTCCGAGCACGCTGGGCTGACCGCCGGCATCCACCCAGTAGGTCTCGATCAGCTCACCGCTTTGCAGATCCAGCTTGAGCAGACCGGTGCGACCGGCCTGGTCAGCGTCGAACTGGCGAAACTGCGCAATCATGCCGGTGGCGACCCATAAATGACCACGTTCCGCGTCAACGGCCAGGCTGAAGACCGACATCAGGCCGTCGACTGTCTCGGGACTGGCAAACGGCTGCCAGTCTTCGCCATCGGTGCTGGCCAGTATCAGACCCTCGCGAACCGTGCCGACGAAAAAGCGCCCGGAGGCCGGAT
>SKQS01000236.1 GCA_007118895.1 Wenzhouxiangella sp. | reverse complement strand
GTTCCGCTGGCTCGACGTAGGCCCACTATGTCTTCGCCAGCGCGCCTTGCGAGCGAACGCGTCCGAATCTCTGAGTGAGGCAATACTTATGCAGGGACTAGTATGATGGACCCCTCAGCCCCGAAAGTATCCTTGTTGCACACATCCATGCGCACCCTGCTGATCGTCAAGACCGGAACCAGTATTCGCCAGACCCGAGATCAATTCGGTGATTTCGACCAGTGGTTTCGCCAAAGCCTTGGGTCCAATCGTTTTTCCTACCGAACCATCTCGGTATTCGCCGATGAGCCTCTGCCGGACCCCAGTGGCCTGCGGGCGCTGGCCGGTATCGTGATCACTGGATCACCGGCCATGGTCTCCCAGCGACACAACTGGTCGGAGCGCGCCGCGAGCTGGCTGGCCGAGGCCCACCAGGCCCGCATCCCGATGCTGGGGGTATGTTTCGGCCACCAGTTGCTTGCTCATGCACTGGGCGGTCGGGTCGGTCCCAACCCGCATGGTCGGCGCATGGGCACTTTCGAGGTTGCCCTGGATGCAGCCGATGATCCCCTGTTCGGGCCGCTGGGAAATTCTGCCGCCTTCCAGGCTACCCATGTCGAAGCGGTGCTGGAACCGCCAGCCGGCGCGCGCGTGCTGGGATCGACGAACGGCGACTCGCATCATGTGCTGCACTTCGGTCACGCCAGCTGGGGCGTGCAGTTCCATCCCGAGTTCGATGCCGATATCATGCGGGGCTATGTGCGCGCCCGCGCCGACATCGTGCGCGCCGAGGGCCAGGATCCGGACCGCATCATTGCCTCTATCCGTCCCTGCCCTGCCGGCAAGCGGCTGATGCAGCAATTCGCTGAACTGGTGGACGGCAACACCGAAGCCCTGGCTGAACGGGAGGTCGCAGTCCAATGAGCCTGCATTCTGTCAATCGCCGTTGTAGTTACATCTACTGGACGCTGCTGTCGGTGTTGCTGGTGATGCCGGCCTGGGCCTGCTTTACCAGTGAACGCGCCGAGATTCTGGGCAAACTCCACCCGGACCGAGACTTCGAGGCGCTGGCTCACCACATGCATCACCAGCACGGCATCGAGTACACCTGGCGTGGCCCGGCCGGCTGTATTGACGGCATGTCGGACATTTTCCCCTGCCATGGTATCGAGCTTGCCGGCTGGCTGGAGATTCCCGAACTGGGTGGCGGGTCAGGCAATGACAACTGGGGTTGGTACCACGCACCCAGCAATCGTTACTTTGCCCTGATGGGCCGCTCCAACGGCGTGGCCTTTGTCGAGATGACCGACCCGGCAAACCCGGTGTTTCTCGGTAACCTGCCGCGGCCGGCGGGCGTCGGCAACAGCGTCTGGGCCGACATCAAGACCTACCAGGACCATGCCTTCATCGTCGCCGATGCGGTACAGGGTCACGGCATGCAGGTCTTCGATCTGACCCGGCTTTTGACCGTGGCCAATCCGCCGACTACCTTCGATGCCGACGCTCATTACACCGGCTTCAACCGCGCCCACAACATCGCCATCAACGAGCAGTCCGGCTACGCCTATGTAGTCGGCAGCGAAGCCTGTGCCGGAGGCCTGTACATGATTCACATCGTCGACCCGCTGGCGCCGGAGTTTGCCGGCTGTTTCAGTGATGACGGCTATACCCACGATACCCAATGCGTGTTCTATCACGGCCCCGACAGCCGCTACCATCAGCGCGAAATCTGCTTTGCCAGCAACGAGGACACGCTGACCCTGGTCGATGTCACCGCCAAGGCCAATCCGCAGCTGATCGCCCGTCACGGCTACACCCAGTCCGCCTACACACACCAGGGCTGGCTGACCGAGGACCAGCGCTTCTTCGTGCTCGATGACGAGCTCGACGAGGTGCAGTTCGGTCTGCCGGGCACGCGCACCCTGATTTTCGACCTGGCCGATCTCGAAGACCCGCCCGAACCGGCCGAGTACATCGCCGACGGTCTGTCGATCGATCACAACCAGTACGTGGTCGGCAACTACACCTTTCAAGCCAACTATAAACGCGGGTTGCGCATTCTGCGGCTGGACGATCCGGTAGCAGGCCTGTTGACCGAGGTGGCCTGGTTCGATACCCATCCGGAAGAAGAAGGGCTGGGCTTTTCCGGTGCCTGGAATGTCTATCCGTTCTTCGATAATGGCACGGTGCTGGTTTCCGACATCAACCGAGGCCTGTTCGTGCTGCGGGTGACCGAACCGGCGGTAGCGGCGACGCTGACCGGCGACCTGATTTTTGCCGATCGCTTCCAGTAAGCGCTCATGGTTCTATACCGACTGCTGATTCGCCTGTTGCGCTTCATCAATCAGCTCTACTTTGTCGAAATTCGCGCCACCGGGCGAGAACATGTACCGCGGGAGGGACCGGTGATCCTGGCCGCCAACCACCCGGCCTCGATTCTGGACTCGATCCTGCTGGCCACCCAGATCCGTCGACCGATCCATTATCTGGCGCGCAGCGGGCTGTTTCGCTTTCCGATCCTGGCCACAGTGTTTCGCCAGCTTGGCGCGGTGCCGATCTATCGCGCCGCCGAAACCGAGGATAGCCTGGCGCGCAACCAGGCCGTGTTTGCCCAGGTCCACGAACTGCTGGACCAGGGGTCGTGCATCGGCATCTTCCCCGAGGGCAGGAACTCGCTGCCGACCCGGATCGGCCCGATGCGAAAGGGCACCGCGCGCCTGGCACTGGCCGCCGAAGCGCGTCACGACTATCGCCAGGGGCTGGTGATCGTGCCGGTCGGGGTGAATTTCGAAGGCCGTGGCTTCCTGATGTCGGCCGCCCTGTTGAGTTTCGGCAAACCGATCCGGGTTGCCGATTATGCCGAGCGCCACCGGAGAGATCCGGCGCGTGCCTATGCTGAACTGACCGAAAAGATTCGTCAGCGCATTCTTGCCCGGTCGCTGCACGCCGACGATGACCGAATTTCCGAGCTGGCCGAATCGCTGTCGCAGGTGCTTGAGCATCGCCCAACCACCCCGGCTGCTGACGGTGCCGATCTGCCGCCGCGGCGCGGCCCGTTTGCGCGACTGTTCTGGCATGTCCTGGCCTGGTATCGCCGAACCACGCCGGAGACCAGCCTGGCCTTCGAGCGGCGCATGGTCAGCCGACAGCAGATCAACGCCATTCTGACCCGTGCCTGGCAGAAAGATCCGCGCCGGGTCATGGCGCTGAATCTGCGCCTGGAGCGCTACCGTGATCACCTGCGCCAGACCGAGCTGCGCGAGGCGATGAGTCATTCATTCGAGGCGCCGGTGCGGGAGCGGCTGCTGCGCCTGCGCATGACCGCTTATGCCGTGCTGATGGCGCCGGTGGCCTTGTTCGGGCTGATCCACAACGTCGTGCCCTACCTGCTGACCCGCCTGTTGGGACAGCTAAGCCGCGACGAGGCGGTGCGCGCCTTTGTCTACTTCGGCATGGGCGTGCTGCTGTTTGCCACAAGCTACGGCCTGCTGGGCTGGTGGGCCTGGCGCCACACCGAGCTGTCGCCGGTTGTCAGCCTGCTCTACCTGGCCAGCCTGCCGCCCACCGGTTTCGTTGCCCTGCGCTATCGCCGCAACGTGCTGGTCTACCGCGACAAGATCCTGGTCCGCGCTGTTTTCTTCAATCGCCTGGACCTGGTCGAGCTGCTGCGCGAGGAGCGTCAGCGTCTGCGCCGCCAGCTCGACGAGCTGGCGCGGCGCTTTCCGGCTCAGGATCCGGGTTGAGTCGGATGCTTCGCAAGTTTCCGGGTTAACCCGGCTATTGCATAAATCTACGGCGCCGGACCGCTGTGCTGCCCGGAATAGCAGCGCAGGCGAGAACGCAAGGGCGGTTTGCGCCGAAGGCGCAAGAAGCCCTGGAGTGGAGCC
>SKQS01000230.1 GCA_007118895.1 Wenzhouxiangella sp. | reverse complement strand
TGTTCGGCATCACGCCCAAGGTGGCGCTGGTCTCGCACTCCTCGTTCGGCAGTCATGTCAATCGGCAGGCTTCCAAGATGCGGCAGGCGCTCAAACTGGTTCGCAAACTCGATCCGGAGCTGGAAGTGGAAGGCGAGATGCGGGCCGATGCAGCGCTTCTGCCCGCCATCCGCGAACGGGTCTTCCCTCATTCGCGTCTGAAAGGGCCGGCCAACCTGCTGATCATGCCGGACCAGGATGCTGCGCATGTGGCCTTTTCCATGGCCCGGGTGATCGGCAAGGGCGTGACCATCGGTCCGATGCTGATGGGCGCCGGCCGCCCGGCCCATGTGCTCACGCCCTCGGCCACGGTGCGCCGGGTGGTCAATATGACCGCCATCGCCGTGGTCGATGCCCAGCAATACGAGCGCTTGATTTCGCAGACCGGAGAGTTGTTCGACTCGGTGTGACCTTTCAGCCCGGACTATTCATGACCCGGCCTACTGCGACGACTCCAGGCCCCGCATCTGCGGTGTTTCGCTCGGTCGCGAATCCTCACCGTAGGGCCGGCTACGTTTCCGGTTCGCTTGGTCGTGAAACCCCGCATCTACAGGACCTGGAGCCGTCTCGCTACGTCCAGGTCATGAATAGTCCGGGCTCAGTAGGCTGGCTACCCGGATCTGCCTGATCGAATGGTGATATTGACACTCATCAGTCTGACTCGGGTGACCAGTGTGGAAAACCGAAAAAAGCCGCACCGGGAAAACTCGCTGCCCGGCTCTTGTCGCCGAACGCCACTTTCTTCGTTATTGAACTTGAGGGCCACGCAGTCGCTGAACGGTATCGGCGACCGGAGCGGGCCGAGCGACGGAGAATGAAATATGGCCGGACGATTGATTGCTGCGTTTTTGTTTTGTCTGGGGCTGGTGGCCGGCGAAGAAGTCGTGGGCCAGGTGCAGCTGCCAACGGCACTGGAGGGTGAGGACTGCGTCGGATTCGATCCGCACCGCGCCCAGATTCAGCCGTTCGGCTCGGGGGTACGTCTGGTCGACGGCAATCATGCCCTGATGTTGTTCGACAAGGAGAAAGAGGCTCGGCAGGCGCTGGAGATCATGCGCCTGTACGGCTTCAATCGCAGTTGCTTTGTCGGCCGTCCCGGCCCGTCACTGCACTACTTTCTGGTCGATGACCAGGCACCGCAGGGCGCCATGCCGGGCGAGGACTGCCTGGCTTTCGACCCCGCACGGATCGAGGCCAGCCAGATCCAGGGAAGCTGGAAAATCGTCGAGAACGATCGGTGGCTGATGGACTTCGGGACGGCGAGAATCCAGGCCTACACGGCACTGGCGATTATCCGTCACCATGGTTTCAGTCACAGTTGTTACCTCGCCCGGCCCGATCCGGCACTGACCTACCTGCGCCGGGCTGGCCCTCCGGTGGCAGATGGGCAAGCTGCGTCAGTGCCCGCGCTCTCGTCCGAACCGGCGGTTCAGGCCTCGGACGCGGCGCCGATGAACATCCCGCAGAATGACCTGGTCCTGCACCTCGATGCAGCCGACGGCTATGCCGATGGCGTCTGGCATGATCTCAGCCCAATGGAGCATCACGCCAGACAAGATGATCCGGACCGGCGACCAATACGCATCGAGGGCGCCGTTGCAGGGCATCCGGCGCTGGCTTTCGACGGCGATAACGACGTGCTGGTCAGCTCGCTTGATATCAATCCGGGTGTCAACCCGGAAATCACCGTGTTCATCGTGTTCGATTCGCGCACTGGCGAACGGGTCTATCGCAAATTGTTCGGTCATGACAATGGCGGCTTCGATCGTGCCGTGGGACTGGACGGCCGTGCAAACACCAATCTGGTTTTTTTTGGCGGGCGGCGAGGCCGCACCCAATCCATCATCGACATCGAGGCCGACCAGTGGTACCTGCTGACCATGACCTATACACCGGACAGTGCATCTGCATGGGTCAATGGTCATCAAGTGGCCGACTCGGTGCGGGTCAACAATGGCAGTGGCGAGCCAGTGACGATGATCGGTAACGGTGGTGCCGGCTCGGCCGAATGGTGGGGTTCGATCGCCGAGGTGGTCATTTATTCTGCGGCCCTGTCCGATGCAAAGCGAGCGGGAATCGAGCAACAGCTGATGGAAAAGTACGGCTTGTAGCGTTCGGTTTCCGGTTACTTGAACGTTTGGTTCATCAGTAGTAGCGAAAACTGATGGAGCCAAACACATGCCCGTATCCCTCTACCGCAAAGCATCCGCCTTGGTGGCGCTGTTTGCGGTAACGCTGTCCGGCGTGGCCATGGCCGCGCCAGTGGTGGTCGCCGCTCCCAATAGTTTCACGCCCGAGGCCGAATTGCTGGTCAAGGCCACCGGTCTGGCAGCCAACGAACCCTACATGGTCGTTCTGGAAAGTGCCGATGGGCTATGGGTCGAGCTCGACCGGCTCGTCGACGCCGACAGTCAGGGCCGGCTTTCGCGGAGCTACACCGTGCCGACCGTCGCCAGCGGTCAATGGCAGCTGCAGGTACTGGAACGCAGTAGCGGCGCTCCAGTAGTGATGGCATTCGCGCCAGTCACCGTCAGGCCCGGCCTGGACATTCAGCTGACCCCCGGCAGCGCCCAGGCCAAGTCGCGGGTCGACTTCAGCGTGGCTGATGTCGGCCCCGGAATCTTCAGGCTCGACTATGAAGGCGTGGCGGTATATGGCCCCGAGATCACCTTCGGCGGTACGGTCACGGGCAGTTTCTTCGTACCCACGGACCGACCGGCTTCACTGCCTGGCAACGCCCTTATCGAGGCCCGGCTGATGGCCGGCGACCAGTTCTCCGAATACGGGCAGACCAGTTTTGCCGCCAGCCCCGCTCCCGGCGGACCGATGGTCCAGGTCACCCACCTGTCGGTACCGCCCGGCCCGGTCAAGCTGACCCAGCCATTTACTATCTCCGGCTCGATCCAGACTGAGGGAATCGACCCGGCCAGCCTCAACGTGTCGGTGTGGTGGTTTGGCGATGATGGTTCGGCCACGCCGATGAGCTTCAGCTACAGCCAGGTCCTGAACAACGGCGATTTCAGCGTCATGGCGATCGCTCCCAACTTGCTGACCAACCACGCCGACATTGTCGGCTGGTTCAACATCACCGACGGCGGACCGGCGGTGGTTTTCACCGATCCGCAGGGACCACCCGGCGATGACAGCCTGCCCGAAGGTCGGACCGTGCATACCGAGGATTTCGACACGAGCAGAGCTGTTCAGAGCCTCCCCAACGCCCTGGTCATGCTGGAGCCTGTTTACAGCGGCGGCGAGTTCTGTCCGCCGGTGCCGGTGATCGGCGCGGTCGCCCCTTAGACATTCAACTGCTGCATCTCAACGATGTCGAAGTGCTGGCGGTGTGGGCCGAAACCGGCGCCAGCGATCCGGAGCACTAGGCCCAGTTCGACCCCTTCGGACTTGCTGACCGACCGTCTTGACCGTCCCATCTATGCCGAGTCTCCGCAGGCGGTGGTCGCCGCTGACGGCTGGGTGCGGGTGATGGCCGGAGGCCTGAGCTCCAAGGGTGCCGACGGGCAGGATCACGGTGTGCTGCCGGGGCGATCCCCTGGGGATGATGTTCGCGCCTCCGGCGAGCTGGTGCAGCTTTCGCCGCCGGTAAACGGCCTCCATGACCTGCTGGCCGAGCATGACCGACACTATCGTTATCACGTGGTCAGCTACTCAGCGCGCGGGGTGGAATCGGCGCCCAGCGAAACGGTCTCCATCTTCAACCCGCGGATCGACTTCGACCGGATCTTTGCCGATGGCTTCGAACCACTGCCGTGGTAGCAGGTGAAGAGCCTGCACGGCCAGGGTCGATTGCATCGATGTATGCCGCTACAATGCCA
>SKQS01000086.1 GCA_007118895.1 Wenzhouxiangella sp. | reverse complement strand
GCCGGCGCGCTGGAGTCACCTTACGGGCAGTGGATTCTGGCCGGGCTGGCCCTGTCCATGCTTGGCGATGTGCTGCTGATCGGCCGCAGTCGGAAGGCATTCATGGCCGGCCTTGTGGCCTTCCTGCTCGGTCATGTCGCTTATGTTGTGGCCTTCCTGGTACTGGGCGTCAAGCCGCTGGCGGCGATCATCGCCATGATCATGCTGACGGCATTCTGCCTATGGCTGGCCCGACGCTACCTGCCGGCCATCGATGCCGGCATGCGCCGGCCGGTGATTGCCTACGCCGCCGTCATCAGTCTGATGCTGGCACTGGCAGTGGGCGTGGTCGCCGATACCGGTCCGTGGATCATTCTCGCTGGCGCTGCGCTGTTTTATGTCAGTGACTTGAGCGTAGCCCGCGACCGACTCATCCAGGCCGGCTTCATAAACCGTGCCTGGGGCCTGCCGACCTACTATATTGGCCAGTTGCTGCTGGCAGCCAGCGTTTCCTGGGCCGCCCTGCCCGCGTGAACTGCCTGCCAAAGAGGCCGAAGCGCGGTTTGCAAGTCGGGCCCAGGCACACTGTGGCATGATCATGGCCATGAAACTCTTCACTTACCCGCAAGCGCCCAGCCCGCGCCGGATTCACCTGTTTCTGGCCGAAAAAGGCATGGAAATCGAGCAGTACATCGTCGATATTCGTGCTGGTGAGCAGCACGGCGAGGGCTTTGCCGGCAAGAGCCGTCAGCACACCGTGCCGCTACTTGAACTCGACGACGGCACCTGCCTGGGCGAATCCATGGCCATCTGCCGCTACCTGGAGGAAATTCAGCCTGACCCGCCGCTTTTGGGCCGCGATGCGCGCGAGCGGGCGGTAGTCAACGAACTCGATCACTGGCTGGAAATAAACGGTCTGCTCGCGGTCATGGACGGATTCCGCAATGCCGTGCCGGGTCTGAAGGATCGGGCACTGCCGGGACCGCGGCCGGTCCCGCAGATTCCCGAACTTGCCGAGCGCGGGCGACGCTGCTACGGCTATTTCATGCACGACCTGGATCGCCTGCTGGCCGGGCGCGAGTTCCTGGCCGGCGATTACTTCAGCGTCGCCGATATCACGGCGCTGGTGATCGTCGATTTCGCCAGCTGGGGCATCAAGGCCCGTATACCGATTGAACTTCAGCACCTGTCAGACTGGCATCGACGAGTCAGCGCACGACCGACCATTGCCACCTGTTCCTGAATAAAATGAAAAAGGTGAATGCCCGCATCAATCATCAGCACTCAGTTCGCGTGTTTCGGACTTACCTCATCCAATGGCCCAATCGGCTCGAATTCGAAAATAGGGCTCACGACAAGGCCTTGACACAATCAGCAGCTGTTCGCCTGATCGTGTTCGCCCTACCGGATCATGGCCCGGCAGCAAGTCAAAGAGCGTAAACAAGACAACACGGAATTCTTCACCACCGTAACGGGCCATCAGGTCGGTCTTTCGATGAATCAAACGCTGCATGATTTCTGCCAGCCGTTGCAGATAGCGATCGCCTTAGATGGTTCTCCAGACCACGTCGATTGGAAAGGCCGGTCAAACCGTCGACGTGGGCCATCTCCTTCAGCTGCCGATTAGCCTTGGTTAGTTCATCGGTCCGAGCCGGCCCTGAGCAGCCGGATAGTGCCGCCACCAGGGACGTCGACCAGGTCCCAGCGCACGCCGTCGTAAACGAGAACGCCGCCAGCATTGGCTATGTAAACCAAGCCTGTTTGATCCTGAGCAATCGCGAAATCTTGCCGGAAGACCTGGACACCACGCTCAAAACGATGGAGGTGTGGAATACTCTCCAGACTGCCAACAGCGGCAACAGCCGGCGCTGCCAAGGCAGAGCTCAGCAGACAGGACAGAACCAGCCAATATCTCGTTCGCGCCCTGACCCTACCCTTCGTAATGAAATCACTTTTCACAGTGCTCTGGCAAGCGCCTTTCCTCGCTGTTGAAACGTCAAGGAGAAGTTTACAGGCTTCTCAGGAAGCGTTTTGACATGGGTCAAGCGATGCATGGGGTACGTGGAATAAATTGAGGTGAGGAGTCTTCTCGCCGCTGAATTTCAGCGGCATTGCCACTATCAACTGGAGGGTTCAACATGGGTCTGCGATTGATGTGCCTGTCAGGAAAATCACCGTTTTTCTCCGCTGCTTTACTGCTGGCCGGTTTGCTTTTCGGCAACCCGCTTCTGGCCGACGAGGCCCAGACTGCTCTCGAACAGGCGCGCGAAGCCGGCAATCTGGTGCGTAGCGCCGAGCGGCATCTTCATGCCGGCCGGCTGGACCAGGCCGGTGAAGAACTGGCCCAGGCAGAAGCCCTGATCGTGGCTGCGGAAGCTGCGGGCGACTCGCCCCAGGTGCGCAGCGCTCGCAGCCGCTTCGATCGCCTGAACCAGAATGTGCAGCGACGACTGGAGCAGAGGGAAACAGCCGCAGAGCCCGCTGCCGGCAGCGCGCCGGCACCCGCCGAGCCGCCGCCCCGAATGTCTGGTGCCCAGGCCCGAAACTATCGCCTGGTCGATCAGGAAATGCGTCGCACGCGCGACCTGCTGACCACCCACCGCTGGTGGGAGTTCAGCCAGGACGAACGCGACCAGCGCCTGGCGCGCGCTACGGTCGAGACTGATGAATTCCGCGACCAGCTCGATGCTCTCAATGCCGAGCTGGATCCGGCTCTGCTGCAGGCAGAGCCAGTGCAAAACAGCGAAGCCCAGTTGGCCGAAATACGCGAGCTGATCGCGCAGCGTCGAGACGAGACCGAGCCGGTTGAAGAGGTGTCACCCGAGGTCGCCGAAGCCATTGAGCTGAGCCAGGCTGTACGAGACCTGCGCGAGGCTCACCTGGAAAGCTTCCAGGGCGTGTACGGCAGCAACATGGCGCACGGCAGCTCCACCGAAGAACAACTGCAGGTCGGGCGCGAGGCGGTCGAGCAACTCAACCGGCTGGAAAACGAGGTCATTCCAGCGATTCAGCCCACCATGCGCACCGTGGCCGAAAAGTACGGCGAAAACTCCATGTCGATCAATAATGCCCTGCACGGGTTGGGCGTGTCCCGCGAGCATCATTTCGGCAGCCAGTTCGATGACCTGTACCGGGGCATGAGCAACGTGGCCGGGTCACGCAGCGCCTCGGCTCAGGAACTGGTCCGCCGAGCCGACGTTTTCATCGGCATGATGGAAAGCTTCTCTGAGGAGATGCGCCTGCGCCGGCTCGAGGAATCCCGCGAACTACTGGCGCTGGCCCGCGACTTCGACCCGGCCGACAGCGAACTCAACGAACGCCTGGCACAGGTTGATGCCATGTATGGGGCGATGGAGGAGCGCATCGAACGCGATGTCGATGCCCGCCAGTGGGTGGACCATGTCGGTGACTTCGCCGGCCCCGGTCAGACCGATGAACTGGCCCGCGCCGCCCTGGAATTCTTCCGCGGCGCACCGGCCTGGAACCCGGCCGGGCGCGGCGTGGAGGTTTTGGCCGTGTCCGTCCAGGGTGATTGGGATGTGGCCAACCGCGACCTGTTCGGCCGACCCATCCAGTGGCGCGTGCCGGTGCACATGGTCATGACCAACACCGACATGAAGGGCGACAACATCGCCCGAGTCTACGAGCTCAGCGTGCTGGCCCGCGAAGGCAGCCCGGACCGCCCGGTCAAGGCCGCGCCTTTCGTCGACTACTGGGTCGGCAACTCCTGGAACATGCGTTTGAGCAACGTGCCGGCTCAGCCATAGCCACTCGAACTTCGTTTCGACCGGTGGTCAAGGAACTCGGCCACCGGCTGAAACTGAGCGGCCCAGGACAGACTCAGCAATACCGGGTCAAGTCCGAGAGACCGGCGTTGCCGCCTGTTGCGTCGTCTGATTTGGCGTATATTGTGAGCACTACACCAATAGGCCAAGCGGCTTGAGTTCAACAAAGGCGATCACAACGCCTAGCTCGGATAATTCATGAACTCGTGCGATGATCGCGCAGGATATTGTTCGCACAGTGGATTTTCCGATGGAGCGCCGTATCGGCCCATACGGTCGACTGAGCAAAATCCACTGTGCGAAAAATAGACCAGCGAGGGCGCGCGCATGTTCATGAATTGTCCGGGCTAGTATGCTAATCGGGCTCGGGGTCCTGCCATGGGTGATGCTTGTTTTGCTGGCTCAGGCTCAGGAACCACCCGCCAGCGATGCAAACCTGGCGGATTTGGACAACCAGGTCGAACTGCTCATCGCCGATGAGAGGCCCGCAGCCGCGGTCAAACTGGTCCTGGAAGCGCTCGAAGATGATGCCCTGGCACAGCCAGCGGCCGTCCGCCTGATCGCCCTCGCTCTGCCGGCAGCACGTGTGGCACGAGACGAGCAAATGAGCTCCGACTTGCTGGTCGCCGCTGAAACCATTGGCAACACCCTGACTGAAGAAAATGACATCTGGCAGCTGAACTCGGCGTTGACAGCGCACCATCTTCTTCAAGGTCGCTTCCCCGATGCCGAAATGGCCGGTCTTCAGGCGTTGCCACACCTTGACAGTCAGCCGCCCGAGCGTCAGGCCACGCTGCTCAATCATCTCGGCGTTGCCCGGGCCCAGCAAGGTCAACTGGACCAGGCGCTCGAGGACATGGATCGTTCATTGTCGATTCTGGACCAGGCCGGGCTGGAGCCGCAAGCGTCTTTCCTGATGAACATGGCCGGGCTGTCGCTGCACCTTGAGGACTTCGAGTCAGCAACCGAGTTGAGTAAGCGAACTCTTGAGATGCTCGAAGGCGACTCCGATTTGGCCGCCCGCACCATGAGTAATCTGGGGGTGGCACTGATTCGGCTTGAACGGCCTACCGAGGCCGAAGGCGTGCTGGAGGAAGCCATCGCCATGGGCGAACGGATCGGTGAGCCGAGCACGTCGGCACTGGGCAATCTCGCCTACATCCAGCGCGAGCGCAGTGACTATGAGCTGGCGCTGGCCAATTTTCGTCGTCAGCTCAGTCTGGATCGGGCATCGGGACGACCCGACGGGCAGCCGGTAGCGCTGAAGAACATCGGTGAGACCCTGATGCGGATGGGCGATCATCAACAAGCCGCGGAAATCTTCGAGGAGTCACTGGCCGGTTTCCGCGAAGTGGATGTGAGAATTAGGCGTCTGGAACTCTATCCCGTCATGATAGAAAATCTCGAGATACTGGGAGACTATCGTCGTGCGCTGGAATTGATGAGAGAGTACAAGGCGCTGAACGACGAGGTGGTCAACGTCGAGTCCATGGAGCGCATTGCCGAACTACAGTCTCGAATCGCCCTGGAACGCAGTCAGCGCGAACTAGCCGAGCTGGAACAGCGTCGGGCCCGGGACGAGCAGGAGCTGGCAACCCTGGCAGCCGAGCGTGCCCGGGACAAGCTGCTGCTCGGGGCGCTGATTCTGGGCGTCATGGCACTGGGGGTGATTGCGCTATTGCTGGTCCGGACGGTGAGAATGCGCGGCAAAGCCAATCGCCTGTTGTCGGCCAGGAATGATCGCATCGAGCGTCAGCAACACGAACTGGAAGCGCTCAATCATCAGCTCGAACTCAGCAGCCGGCATGATGAACTGACCGGAGTGGGTAACCGGCGCGCCCTGCGAGCGTTTGTCGATGCGTTTGATGATCAGGAAGCCTGGCCGATACCGTACCTGTTACTGCTGTTGGATCTGGATCACTTCAAGGAAATCAACGACCGCCACGGGCATGAGGGTGGCGACGATGCTCTGGTGGCCTTCGCACATGCCTTGTCGAAATGCGCCGGCAACGATGACCTGGTCATTCGCTGGGGCGGCGAGGAATTTCTTTGGCTTGCAGCCAATCGCGACATCAGTGATGCGGTAAAGCTGTGCGTCGAGCTGCGCGAGACGCTGGCCGGGAGGCGAATCGAAATCAGCGGACACCCGGTCGATATCGGCTTTTCAGCCGGCTGCATTGCCCTGCCGCTGGATGACTCCAGCCCGGCCGAGCAACTGCGAGACGCCACCCGTCTGGCTGATGCCGCCATGTATGAAGCCAAGAGCAGCGGTCGCGGACGCCTGGTGGTAATTCGCCCCGAAAGCCATTGGCACAAGCTGCCTGCCGGCGCGCTGGATCTCGAGCGCCTGGCACAACAACAAGTGCTTGGAATTCAGCGACTGGACCTCGGCACCTATTGACCCGGCAATTTATTTGATTGCACGTTAATAATGACTGATCCCTTCCATTTGGCCGTCTGTAAGCGTTTGGCTCGCGCACCATCGATCTCGACATTTTTTGCGCAATGTCATATTCGCCATGCTTTACAGGCGTTAGTCTAGGAGTTTGTCGGAGGGCCGGCTTCGGCAACAGGAGTCCTTGCAAGACCTGGTGCCCGATTCGGCCCTGGACCTTGCTGCCACTAACCAGGTGATCGATGCCACGATGACTTTCGCAGACAAGTCTTTTTCAGCCATTGCCGTCTCCGGGGAATACGCGTGAGCGGCGCGCTGGCGGCGGCGTTGGCACTGGCATTACTGGCGTTCGTCCTGACCAGCGGCCTGCTGTTGGCAGGGCGTTTCCTGCACGTCGAAGAAGACAAGCGCCTGGAAAAGCTCGTCTCCCTGCTGCCCGGCACTAACTGCGGGGCCTGCGGTCAGCCCGGCTGCCGGGCCTTTGCTCAAGCCCTGCTCAAGGGCGAGGAGGTGCCGGCCGCCTGTTCAGTCAGCTCCGCACAGGCCCGTCAACGCGTTGCCGACTTTCTCGGTGTGGCCGTCGGCCAGGCCGAGCGGCGTGTGGCGCGACTGGCCTGCGCCGGCGACCGCAACACCTCGCGGTTTCTGGCCAATTACCAGGGCGAGCCCAGCTGCGCAGCGGCCACGGTGATAGACGACGGCGGCAAGGCCTGCGCCTGGGGCTGTCTGGGCCTGGGTGACTGCGAGCGTTCCTGCGATTACGACGCCATAGCAATGAGTCCGCTGGGTCTGCCGGTGGTAGACGAAGACAAGTGCACGGCCTGTGGTGATTGCGTGCGCGCCTGTCCCAAGGATCTGTTCCGCATCGTCCCCGAACAGCAACCGCTGTGGGTTGCCTGCAACAACCCGCTGGAAGGCAACCAACTGCTCGAAACCTGCAAGGTCGCCTGCACCGCCTGCGAGCGCTGCGTGCGCGACGCGCCGGAGTGGCTGGCCATGGAACACAACCTGCCGGTGCCGATCGAGGGCGCCGGGGGCATGCCGCCGCGCAGCGCGATTGATCGCTGCCCGACCGGCGCCATCGTCTGGATAGAAAACGGCAAGTCCCGACTCGGCGCCAGCGCCCGAGTTCCGATCACGCTTCGGGGCCCACGAGAAACCGCATGAAAGCACAGGATTGAACATGAAACAAGCCATACGCCGCCAGCCCGAAACCCAGCCCAGGTATCCCGGCAAGCGCGCCGCCATGGATGGCAACAGCGCGGTGGTCGCGGTCGAGCGCGACGCCAGCGATGCGGCTGGCGCCTACCCGATCACTCCCTCGACCCAGATGGGCGAAGGGTGGGCCGAGGCTGCTGCAGCCGGCTACCGCAACATATCCGGCCGCCCGCTGATCTTTATCGAGCCCGAGGGCGAGCATGCTGCCGCGGCGGTGACTGCCGGCATGGCCATGACCGGCCTGCGCTCGGCCAACTTCTCATCCGGCCAGGGCGTGGCCTACATGCACGAGTCGCTGTACCCGGCGGTCGGCAAGCGCCTGACCTACGTGCTCAACATGGGCTGTCGCGCCATCACCAAGGCCACGCTCAATGTCCACGCCGGCCATGACGACTATCACTGCGTTGACGACACCGGCTTCTTCCAGGTGTTTGCCCGCGATGCCCAGGCCGCGGCCGATCTCAACCTGATCGCCCACCGCCTGGCCGAACTGGCACTCAATCCCGGCATCGTTGCCCAGGACGGATTCCTCACCACTCACCTGATCGAATCGCTGATGGCGCCTGAGCGCGAGCTGGTGGCTGAGTACCTGGGTCGACCCGAAGACATCATCGATTGCCCGACCCCCGCCCAGCGCCTGCTGTACGGAGATACTCGACGGCGCATACCCGAACTGTGGGACGTGGACAACCCGATGATGTCGGGAACGGTGCAGAACCAGGATGCCTACATGCAAAGCGTGGCCGCGCAGCGCCCGTATTTCTTCGATGCCATTCCGGCCCTGGCCGAACAGGCCTTTGCCGAATACGCCGGGTTGACGGGGCGTTCCTACGCCCGCGTCATGGGCTACCGCTGGGAAGATGCCGAATATTTGCTGCTGGGCCAGGGCAGCGTGATTCCCACCGCTGAGGCCGTGGTCGACTACCTGCGCGACCAACGCGGGATCAAGGTCGGCGTGGTCAACCTGGTGATGTTCCGACCCTTCCCGGCTGACCTGATTGGCCAGATATTGCGGGGTCGCCGAGCGGTCACCGTACTGGAACGGGTCGACCAGCCGCTGGCCGTGGACCCGCCACTGGTGCGCGAGGTTCGTTCGGCTTTGAGCAAGTGCCTGGAAAACGGTCGTGCCGGTGACCGTCCGATCCATGCCGGGCTGCCAGCTTTCGACCACCTTTCCGACCTGCCTGACCTGTACTCGGCCTGCTTCGGGCTGGGCAGCCGGGACATCACACCCGGCGATCTGATCGGCGCGGTGGAAAACATGCTCCCCGAAGGCGCGGGCAGACGCCTGTACTACCTGAGCATCGATTTCCTGCGCGACAAGCCACTGCATCCCAAGGAACAGATCCGCCAGGAGCGCCTGGCCCGCGACTTTCCAGCGCTTGCCGAGCTGGTCGTCAAGGGCAGCGAAAATCCCAACCTGATGCCACCCGAATGCGTCACCGTGCGCATGCATTCGATCGGCGGCTGGGGCGCGATCACCACCGGCAAGCACCTGGCCACCACCTTGTTCGACCTGCTTGGCTGGCATATCAAGGCCAACCCCAAGTACGGCTCGGAAAAAAAGGGCCAGCCGACCACGTTCTACCTGGCCGTCGCGCCTGAACCTATTCGGGTCAACGGCGAATACCAGCATGTCGACGTGGTGCTGTCACCCGACCCGAACGTGTTCGGTCATACCAACGCACTGGCAGGCCTGCGCGAGGGCGGCCTGTTCATCATCCAGTCCGATGCGACGACCCCTGAACAACTCTGGAAACGCATCCCCGATCGCTACCAGCGCCAGATCTGCGAACGCAACATACGGCTGTGCTATCTCGACGCTTTCCGCATCGCACGCGAGGAAGCCAGCGACGCCGATCTCGAACAGCGCATGCAGGGCATCGCCTTTCAGGGAGCCTTTTTCGCCGCCACCGGACTGCTCGAAGAACACGGCCTTGACGAGGAAAGCCTGATCGATTCCATGCGCGAACGGCTGGAATACAAGTTCGGCACACGCGGTGCCCGCGTGGTCGAGGATAACCTGCGCGTAATCCGACGCGGTTTCGACGAAATCAAGGAAGTCACCGAGTTTGACCTGGCGGAAGAAACGGCGCCGGCGCCGGCCGCGCCGCGCGTGCCGATCACGGTGCGTGCACTCCCGGCCAGCAAGGCGCCGATGAGCGACATCCAGCGCTTCTGGGCCGACACCGGCAGCCTGTACGCGCGCGGCATGGGCAACGACAACCTGGCCGATCCCTTCATGGCCCTGAGCACCCTGCCCGCCTCGACCGCGCTGTTTCGCGACATGAGCGGTATCCGCAACGTCCACCCGGTCTGGTTGCCGGAAAACTGCACTGCCTGCGGCAACTGCTGGACCGTGTGCCCGGATACCGCCATCCCGGGCCTGGTCAACTCCCTGAACGAAATCCTGTCCACCGCCATGGGGCGCGTCAGAAAGCATGGGCACCAGCCGCGACTGCTGCCGCGGGTGATCGGAGCGCTGGAAGGCAAGGCACGCAAGCTGTTCGACGAGGCAGGCGCCGGCACCGCCGCACGCGGCCTGATCAGCGAGGCCATCGAGGCCCAGCTTGCCGACACCAAGGATCCGGATGAACGCGCCGAGCTGGAAACCGAGTTCGGTTGGCTGGAGGGCGCACTGAGCGATTTCCAGTGGTCGCTGACCCGGCCCTTCTACACCCAGCGCGAGAAGAATGAGCCCGGCAGCGGCGGCCTGCTCAGCATCACCATCAACCCGGAAACCTGCAAGGGCTGCGGCGAGTGCATCGCCGTTTGCGACGATGGCGCGCTGGAGCAGGTGACCCAAACCGGCGAATCACTCGATACCCTGCGCCAGCACTGGGACATCTGGCGCGACCTGCCCAGCACAGCAGATGATTACCTTCGCATCGACGATCTGGAACAAGCGATCGGCGTCCTGGATAACATCCTGCTGAAAAAGGAAATCTACCTGCCGTTTACCAGCGGCGACGGTGCCTGTCTTGGCTGCTCCGAAAAAACCGTGATCCGTCTGTTCACCGCCACCGTGGAAGCCCTGATGCAGCCGCGGGTGAAGGCCCGGGTAGCGCACCTGGACCAACTGATCGAGCGCCTGAAACAGCGCCTGCGCCAGGCAGTGGTCGAGGGCCTCGACATCAGCCACCTGGACGAGCTGGCCGATGGCGAAGACCATCGAATGAGCCTGGCCGAGCTGGTCGAAAAGGCCAGCGGTAACAGCCCCGAAGCGACCAGCATCGACCGCGATTGGCTCAAGAAAGTCTCGGGCCTGATCCGCAAGCTGGAGAACTTGCGCGAGCGCTACACCGGCGGCACCACCGGCCGCGGGCGCGCGGCCATGGGCATCACCAACGCCACCGGCTGCTCCTCGGTCTGGGGCTCGACCTTCCCCTACAACCCCTACCCCTTCCCGTGGGCCAATCACCTGTTCCAGGACAGCCCCTCGCTGGCCATGGGCCTGTTCGAGGGGCACATGAGCAAGATGGCCGAAGGTTTTCGCGCCGTGCGCGAGGCCGAGCTGGAACTGGCCGGCGAACAGGCCTCGAGCGAAGACCGTGAGGCACTCGCACACTTCGACTGGCGGTCTTTTTCCGACGAGGAATATGCGCTGTGCCCACCGGTGGTCGCCATCGGCGGCGACGGCGCCATGTACGACATCGGCTTCCAGAACCTGTCAAGGCTGATGATGTCCGGCAAGCCGATCAAGGTGCTGGTGCTCGACACCCAGGTCTACTCCAACACCGGCGGCCAGGCTTGCACCTCCGGCTTCTTCGGCCAGGTCTCGGACATGGCTGCCTTCGGCAAAGCCGCGCAGGGCAAGCAGGAAGTGCGTAAGGAACTCGGCCTGCTGGCCATGGCCCATCGCACCAGCTACGTGATGCAAAGCACCATCGCCCAGCCCAGCCACATGATCGAGGGTTTCATCGAGGGGCTGACCAGCCGCACGCCGGCGGTGTTCAACTGCTATACCTCCTGCCAACCCGAACACGGCATTGCCGATGACGCCGGCCATGCTCAGGCAAAACTCGCCGTGGAATCCAGGGCTTACCCGCTGTTCAAGTTCAGCCCCGGTCGCGGCGCACGCTTCAGTGACGGCCTGGACCTTTCCGGCAACCCGGCGCCGGACGCCGACTGGCCCGAGTACAAACTCAAGTACCGGCGTCACGGCATCGAGCGCAAACTCGAGCTGCCGCTGACCTTCGCCGACTTCGCCGCCAGCGAGGGGCGCTTCCGCAAACATTTTCGCGCTGTACCGAAAGAGGCCTGGCATGACGGCATGCTGCCGCTGTCCGAGTACCTGGAGCTGGGCTCGGACGAACGCGATGACCGCTTCCCGTTCATCTGGCACCTGCTTCCAGACGGCGAACCGGGCCGGCTGCTGGTCTCGGCCGACCTGGTGGCCTCATGCGAGGATCGGCGCGATTTCTGGCGCCTGTTGCGCGAACTGGCCGCACCGGCTGCACCCCCGGCGACCGAACGCGAGGCGCTGGTCGAACAGATCCGCGCCGAGCTGATCGGGCGCCTGAGCGATTCGCTGCTGCATCTGGCTGACGGTGAAGAAGCCACACCCGCAGCCGAGGCTGACCCCGCTCCGTCAACTTCGTCGGAGAAACAGGCTGCCGCGCCGGAAGACGATTCCGACTACATGGCGCCATGGATCGATACGCCCGAGTGCTCTGCCTGCGACGAGTGCACGCTGATCAACCCGCGCATCTTTGCCTACAACAGCGACGGCAAGGCGGAGATCAAGAATCCGGCCGGCGGGCCCTACAGCGACCTGGTCAAGGCCGCCGAGCGCTGCAAGGAGGGCATCATCCACCCGGGTCTTCCCCGCGACCGTAGCGCACCGGATATCGTGCGCTGGATCAAGCGCGGCGAAAAATACAACTGAGGCTGCACAAGTGTTCGGGCGGCGTTCATCCTTTCCCGGCGGCATCAGGCTTGACATGCCTGATCGTGTCGCCGCTGACGCCGTTGTCCGACAGATGCCTTTTGCGCCGCTGTTGCGCCTGCCTTTGAGGCAGCATGCCGGGCCGGCGGCCGAGGCCGTGGTTCGTGCCGGAGAAGAGGTGCTGCGCGGCCAGTTGCTGGCCCAGGCCACAGATGAGACCGCCGTCCCGCTGCATTCGCCGGCTACCGGACGAGTACTGCGCATCACCGAGCAGCCCGATGGGTCCGGCGGCACCGTGAATGTGATCGAGCTGGCACCGCTGCCGGGCGATACCCAGGAGCAGACCGGCGGACGGGCTTTCGATCCGGACCGGCACGACGCCGACGAGCTGCTGGAGGCCATCCGTGAGACCGGCATCGTCGGTCTTGGCGGTGAACGCGGACCGACCCACCTGCGGCTGCGGCGGGCCCGCAAGCGCGCCGCCGAGGTGCTGGTCATCAACGGTATCGAAGGCGAGCCGGGCTTTTCCCGCGTGCCCGCCCTGCTGGCTCGACATGGCGCGGATGTTGTGACCGGCGCGCGCTTTCTGGGCAAGGTGCTGGGATCTCGACAGTCCGTGCTGGCGGTCGAGAAACCCGATGCCGCTGCGGCCAGCACCATGATGGCCGAATTGGAAAACCGCAACCCCCCTGCCCTGGCGGTGCTGGAACCGCGCTATCCCCAGGGTGCGGCGGAGCTGTTGCTGCGCAGCCTGTCAGGACGCCCTATGGAGGGCGTTTCGGCCTTCGCCCCTGAACGGGCGGTGGTGTTCAGCCTGGCCACCGTGGCCGAGGTCGGCCGTCTGCTAAAGCATGGCCTGACCCTGACCGATCAGTTGATCACACTGACCGGCGACGGCCTGCGTGAGCCCGGAAACTACCGCGTGCCGCTGGGTACACCAGTCGGCTTCGCCCTGGCCCATGCCGGGGCTCACCCCGAGCTGGACCGCGTGCTCGCCGGCGGGCCGATGCGTGGTCAGGCAATGGGCGATCTGGAACGACCGGTGACCAAAGGTGCGACCGGTTTTGTAGCATTTGCTGCAGGTGATTCGGCACAGTTGCCCGAAGCCCTGGCCTGCATCCGCTGCGGCGAATGCGTGGCCGCCTGCCCGCTGCAACTGCACCCGGCCGAACTGGGCCTGCTGGCGCGACGCGGCGAGATCCAGACCATGATCACCGACTGGCACCTGGAGCGCTGTTTCGAATGTGGCTGCTGCGCTTATGTCTGCCCCTCGCATATTCCACTGGTTCAGATGTTTCGCAGCGCAAAGGCACAGTGGCGCCGCAGTCAGGCCGTTGCAGACAAGGAGGCCATGGCATGATGCCGCCGGCACACCGCCTGCGCCTGGTCACCGCACCGCATTTGCACGGTGGCGGCACGGTG
>SKQS01000051.1 GCA_007118895.1 Wenzhouxiangella sp. | reverse complement strand
TCAGGCCTTCGGCCTTCGGTTCGAACCCTCTTTTCGGGTTCGAATCCAAGTTCTTGCCATGGATGACTATCGAGGGATCATGCGATTGGGGGGCCAAGTGGCGGAGAGGGAGGGATTCGAACCCTCGAGGGGCCTATCGACCCCTAACGGTTTTCGAGACCGCCGCATTCGACCACTCTGCCACCTCTCCGAAAATCTGTAGTTGCCTGGGCAACGTTGACTGGCCGCCAACCGAGCGCGGTATTGTAGCGTTTTGGCCTTGTCAGTGCCAGGACTCGCGGCTTGGCAGTCAGCTTCCGGCGGCTTGGTGCTGGCGCACCCAGTCGGCCACTGAGGCCAGGGCGGATTTGAGGTTTTCCGGCTGGCTGCCGCCGGCCTGGGCGAAGTCGGGTCGGCCGCCGCCCTTGCCGCCAACCTGGCCGGCGACGTGGTTGACCAGGTCGCCGGCGCGAAAGCGGTCGGTCAGGTCACCAGTCACGCCGGCCACCAGGCGCACGCCCTGCCCGGCCCGGGTCCCGAGCACGACAATGCCCGAGCCGAGCTGGTTCTTGAGTTGATCGACGGTCTCGCGCAGGCTGTTTGGGTCGACGTTGTCGAGGTCGGCAGCGATCAGCCTGATGCCGCCAACGTCCTCGGCCTGGCCGGCCAGGTCGCTTCCGGCGGCCGAGGCCAGCTTGCTCTTGAGGCGTTCCAGCTCCTTTTCCAGTTCGCGCGAGCGGCCCAGCAGCTGCTCGATACGCTCGCCCAGCTGCTCCGGGGTGGTTTTCAGTCGCCCGGCCACGTCTCGAACCGACTGATCCAGCGACTGCAGCCAGTCGACCGCCACTTCACCGGCCAACGCCTCGATGCGGCGGACGCCGGCGGAGATGCCGGTTTCGGCGATGATCTTGAACATGCCGATGTCCCCTACCCGGCTGACATGGGTGCCGCCGCACAGCTCGATGGAGAATTGCCCGAAGCGCAATACCCGCACTTCGTCGCCGTACTTGTCGCCGAAGAAGGCCAGCGCACCGGCGGCCATGGCATCCTCGAACGACATTTCCTTTGCCTCGGCCTCGGCATTGGCCTGGATCTGCTGGTTGACCAGGCGCTCGATCTCGGCCAGCTGCTCAGGCTGCACCGGCTCGGGATGGGAGAAGTCGAAACGCAGCCGGTCCGGGGCGACCAGAGAGCCTTTCTGCTGTACGTGCTCGCCGAGCACGGTGCGCAGGGCCGAGTGCAGCAAGTGGGTGGCCGAGTGATGACGGACAATGTCGGCACGACGCCGGGCGTCGATGCGGGCAGCCAGCGTATCGTCAGGCTTCAGCGAGCCGCGCTCCAGGCGGCCGACGTGGCCGTGGAAGGTGCCGGCCAACTTGCGGGTGTCGGAAACTCGAAACAGCGCATCCCCGCCCTCCAGCGTTCCGGTATCGCCGACCTGGCCGCCGGATTCGGCATAGAACGGGGTACGATCGAGAATCAGCACGGCTTCCTGACCGGCTTGCAGTTTATCCACCGGTCGTCCGTCGACCAGGATGCTCAACAGGCGCGTCTGATCGGCCTGGTGCTGCCGGTAGCCGAGGAAATCGGTGGCCGGAAGCTCGGCGATCAGTTCGGCCGGTACGCCGTCGCGGGCGCCAAAGCTGCCGGCGGCACGAGCCCGCTCGCGCTGGGCTTCCATGGCCTGCTCGAACCCGTCTTCGTCGACGCTCAAACCGCGCTCGCGAGCGATGTCGCGGGTCAGGTCGACCGGAAAGCCATAAGTGTCGTAGAGTTTGAAGGCGATCTCGCCAGGGATGGTCCGGTCCTCAAGCGAGGCTATGGCCTCCTCGAGCAGTTTCATGCCCTGCTCCAGGGTCTCACCAAAGCGCCGCTCCTCGGCCTCCAGGGTACGCGACAGGTGATCGGCCTTGTCGGCCAGCTCCGGGTAGGCTTCGCCCATGACCTCGACCAGCGGCTGGACCATTTGGCCGAAGAAGGGCTCGCTGCAGCCGAGCTTGTAGCCATGGCGGATGGCCCGGCGGATGATCCGGCGCAGCACGTAGCCGCGCCCCTCGTTGGCCGGCAGCACGCCGTCGGCAATCAGGAAGGCGCAGGCGCGGATGTGATCGGCGATCACCTTAAGCGAGGCCGAGTCACGGTCCTTGGCCCTGGTCAGTCGCGCCGCCGATTCAATCAGGTGAGCGAACAGGTCGATCTGGTAGTTCGAATGCACGCCCTGCAGGATGGCGGCCAGCCGCTCCAGACCCATGCCGGTATCCACGCACGGCGCCGGCAACGGGCTCAAGGTACCGTCGGCGGCGCGGTCGAACTGCATGAACACCAGGTTCCAGACCTCGATGTAGCGATCGCCGTCCTCGTCGGGACTGCCCGGCGGCCCACCGGGCACATCCGGCCCGTGATCGTAGAAGATCTCGGTGCACGGACCGCACGGGCCGGTCTCGCCCATGGCCCAGAAATTGTCGCTGTCATATCGCTTGCCGCCCTTGTCGCCGATGCGCGCGAACCGGGACCGATCGACGCCGATGTGTTCAAGCCAGATCTCGGCGGCCTCGTCGTCGTCCTGATACACCGTCACCCACAGTTTTTCAGCCGGCAAAGCGCAGGTTTTGGTGAGAAATTCCCATGCGAATTCAATGGCTTCCTTCTTGAAGTAGTCACCGAAACTGAAGTTGCCCAGCATTTCGAAGAACGTGTGATGGCGGGCGGTGTAGCCGACATTCTCCAGGTCGTTGTGCTTGCCGCCGGCGCGCACGCAGCGCTGGCTCGATACGGCACGACGATAGTTGCGCTTCTCGGCGCCCAGGAAGACGTCCTTGAACTGCACCATGCCGGCATTGGTGAACAGCAACGTCGGGTCATTGCCCGGCACCAGCGAGCTGGATGCCACGACGCGATGGTCGCGCTCGGCAAAGTAGTCGAGAAAGGCCTGGCGGATATCGGCGGTGGTTTTCATCGGCTTGTCGCTATTGGCATTGGGCAAAAGGCAGTCGGATGCGAAGTGCACCATTTGGAATCTATAGTTTAAGGAAATTGAAACCAAGAGACCGGACGGCCGAACATCAGGCCATGCCATGGCGGGCTTGCCATTTCAGTCTTCGAAACCCCAGGGCAGCGGCGGCGGATCGACCGGTTCGGTCAGGTCGAAGGCCAGCCGGATGGAATGGCCATGCCTGGGCCAGTGCACGCCGTAGTGGAAAGTATCTTCGCTGACGAAGTGCATGAACCAGAAGTTGTCTGCCCGCTCGGGCAGGATTTCGGCGGTATGTGCATCGGCCGGGAAGATCTGGCGCTCGGCCAGTCCCGGCACCGGGGCATCGCCGCCGTACTGGGAAATGGCCTCCTCGCTGCCGTCGCGATGGCGATGGTCGTGCTTGAGGCGGATGGTGTCGTCGACGATGGTCAGTATCCAGTTGCGCGAGCGGTCATTGTCCACGTGCAGGGCGATGTGGATGCGCTCCGGCTCGCATGAGACGCCATGAGCAATCAGCTCGCGGCCGACAATCGCCGCGCGGTAATACTCGGTAACATCCGAGACCCGGCCTGTAAATGCCTTGCCGCACAGCGAACTGAGCTGCTGCCAGAAAGCGCGCTGCTCGGGCGCAAGCCGCTGTGCGGGGTCCGAGTCCGCAGCGGCGGCGGAAGCCAGAAAACCGGTCAGTGCCAGGGCAAACAGGCGCGAAATGACATACATGTTGAGTTCCTTGCTTTCAGGGGGCCCTCCCCTGCTTTGTGGTCAATTGAGCAGCTCGCGAATATGCTCGCCGGAAAAACCGCGCCGGGTCAGGGCCTGGTGGCGCCTGGCCTTTTCCTTCATGTCGCCGGCCGGTTCCTTGCCGTAGCGGCGCTGATACCAGTCGGCGGCCAGCGCGAACCAGTCGGCGTCGATTTCTTCAAGGGCGCGCTCGGTCAGTGTGCGACTGATACCTCGCTCTGAAAGCTCGGCGCGGATACGCAACGGCCCGTAGCATCTGAGCACCCGGCTACGAGCATAGCTTTCGGCGTAGCGCTGGTCCGACTGCAGGTTTTCCGAAGCCAGTGCATCGGTGACATCGGTCACCAACTCGACAGGCCAGCCACGCCGGGTCAGCTTGCTGGCCAGCTCGCGACGGGAGTGCTCGCGCCGCGCCAGCAGGCGCAATGCGGCTTCACGAACCTCGGCCAGAGTCGGTGCGTCAGTCACCGCGAATGCGCTCATCCAATCTGTGAGCGGGCCTCCTCATCGCTGTCCTCGGCCTGTGGCCTGGCTGTCGACGGCAGCAGCTTTTCGCGCACCTTGCGCTCGATGTCGGCGGCCATTTCCGGGTTGTCCTTGAGAAACTGGCGCACGTTGTCCTTGCCCTGGCCGATGCGGTCATCGCCGTAGCTATACCAGGCCCCGGACTTCTTGACCAGGTCGTGCTCGACGCCCAGCTCGATCAGCTCGCCCTCGCGCGAGATGCCCTGGCCGTAGAGAATCTCGAACACCGCCTGCTTGAACGGCGGGGCCATCTTGTTCTTGACTACCTTGACCCGGGTTTCGTTGCCGATCGCCTCGTCACCGCGCTTGATCGCGCCAATCCGGCGAATGTCGAGCCGTACCGATGAGTAGAACTTCAGGGCATTGCCGCCGGTGGTGGTCTCGGGCGAGCCGAACATCACCCCGATCTTCATCCGGATCTGGTTGATGAAGACGACCATGCAGTTGGTGCGCTTGATGTTGGCAGTGAGTTTCCGCAACGCCTGGCTCATCAGCCGGGCCTGCAGGCCGACGTGCGAGTCGCCCATTTCGCCCTCGATCTCGGCCTTCGGGGTCAGCGCTGCGACCGAGTCGACCACCACCACGTCAACGGCGCCGGAGCGCACCAGCATGTCGGTAATTTCCAGCGCCTGCTCGCCGGTATCGGGCTGCGAGACCAGCAGCTCATCGACATTGACGCCCAGCTTCTCGGCGTAGCTGGGGTCGAGCGCGTGCTCGGCATCAACGAAGGCGCAGGTTCCACCCAGCTTCTGGGCTTCGGAGACCACGTGCAAAGTCAGGGTCGTCTTGCCGGAAGATTCCGGGCCGTAGATCTCGACGACCCGACCACGCGGCAGACCGCCGATTCCCAAGGCCACGTCCAGCGCCAGCGAGCCGGTGGAGATAACCGGCACGTCCTTGCGCGCAGCATCGTCGCCCATGCGCATGATGGCACCCTTGCCGTACTGCTTTTCGATCTGTCCCAGCGCTGCTGAAAGCGCTCGCTTACGATTGTCGTCCACCTTGATTCGCTCCTTGGAAAACCCGTGATTCGCCTGAATAGAACTGCTCGAACTGTCTGCGACCGATTATCTCACAGCGCTGTCGAAGGACCAGACCCAAAGGCCAGGTCGCGCCGATTTCCTACAACAATTTCGGAAATTGGCGACAGGATCAGTCTACTGACAGCGATTCTCAAAACCCGAGAACGCGCCGAACGGACGATGTTCCCTGCAACTCATGGCTTAGAATCAGTCGGGAAATCATGAGGTTCGACCGATGTTGAGACTGCCGCCCCACTTTCTGTCAATCCTGATGCTGGGTCTGGCCTCGCAGGTCGTGCAAATCGTGATGCTGCGCGAGCTGTTGATGCTGTTCCACGGCAACGAGCTGTCGATCGGCGTGATCCTGGCTGCCTGGATGGCCTGGGTGGGCGCGGGCAGCATGCTGGGCGCGGCCCTGGCCGAGCGCACCGACCGGCCGCTGCTGGCCATGGCCTGGATTGCCGCGGCGCTGCTGCCGGTACTGGCGCTGAGCCTGATGATGATCCGGGGCTTGCGCGGGTTTTTCGATGTCGTGCCCGGCGCCTACCTGTCACTTAACGATATTGCCCTGGGCAGTTTCCTTGGCCTGGCCCCGGTCTGCCTGCTGCTGGGCATGCAGTTCGTGCTGCTGGCCAAGCTGTGGCGCCAGCGTGATCGCAGCATTGATACCACCGGGGCCGGCAACACCTACATCGGCGAGGCCATGGGCAGCATCCTCGGTGGCGTGCTGTTCACCTTCGTGCTGGTCCATCAGCTCAATGCCCTGCAGACGGTGATCGTGATTGGCATGCTGGTGGCGCTGTGCGTGATCTGGTCAGGCCGATCGCAGGCGCTGTTCTCCGGCCAGATTGATCGCGGCGCCAGATGGCTGATGATGGTCGCTCTGGTACTCGGTGCCGGGGCTCTGGCGCTGTCCGAACACCTCGATCGCTGGGGCATGGCGCTGTACTGGCAGCAACTGGCTCCAGATCATCAGCTGCTGGAAACCCACCAATCGAAATACGGCAATATCGCAGTTGCCGTTCGAGAGGATCAGTTCAGTTTCTTCCGCAGCGGTCACCTGATGTTCAGCACCGCTGGTCCGGATTCGCCACCCACCGGCCTGGAGGCGCAGGAAGCCGCGGTACTGGCCCACATGGCGATGGCGCACCACCCGGCCCCGCGCCGGGTGCTGCTGATCGGCGGCGGACTGCGCGGCACGCTGGCCGAACTGGTTCGACATCCGCTTGAATCAATCGACTATGTCGAACTGGATCCGGTGCTGACCGAGGCCGCCCGGCCGCACCTGCCGGCACACACCCTGGCCGCGCTGGCCGACCCGCGGGTGCGCCTGATTCACGCCGATGGCCGCCTGTTCGTGCGATCCACCGACAGACGCTACGATCTGATCATCGTCGACGTGCCGGACCCGACGACAGCGGTCCTCAACCGCTACTACACCCGCGAGTTCTTCTCACAGGCCCATGCCCTGCTCGATGCCCAGGGGATTTTCGTGATCGGCATGGTCTCCACGCCCGGCCTTCGGGGTCAGGCAATCGCCAATCGCAATGCAAGCATTTTTCATACCCTGGACTCGGTATTCGAACAGGTTCGCGCCATCGGTGATCACAGCCTGGTGCTGATCGCCGGCGATGCCTCGGCCTCAGTCATGGCCGATATCGCCACGCTGCGCCAGCGTCACTCGGCAAACGACATCGACAGCCCGGCTTTTCGACCCGGTCATTTCGATCTGCTGCTGGAATATTCGCAGCTTAACCGGATCAACTGGCAGCTGCGCCATCACGGGCGCGGCCCCGAGGCGCACTTGTCCGCACCGCCGCCTGCCCCGTTTCGTCCTCCACCGGTGGCCGAGCAGCTGGCGCTGGTGGACACGCTGGAGCCAATCGCCAGCCGTTTTTTCATCAACAGCGATTTTCGGCCAATCGGCTATTTTCATACGCTGATGGTATGGGCCGAGCTGACCCGGGGAGAGCGCTCACTGCTGCTGCCAGGTCTGCTGGAGCTGGGCGCTGCATGGATTATCGTCCCGGTCCTTGTCGTGCTGCTTATCGTGCTGGCCCTGCGCCTGCTGGCTGCCGGCCAGGGACGGCCCCGTGACCGAAGTTTCGCTGTCGGCGTAGCGGTATTCACCACCGGCCTGTCGACCATGAGTCTGCAGATCGCGCTGTTGTTCAGCTTCCAGAGCCTGTACGGCTTCATCTATGAAATGGTCGGTCTGATCGTGGCAATCTTCATGGCCGGTCTGGCCACCGGCACCCTGCTGACCCATCGATTCGTGCGTGATCGCGCCAATCCCGACATCCTGGCTGCCGTCCAGCTGACCATTGCCGTGTTTTCGGTCCTGATCGGCATCAGCCTGCCGGCGATTGCAGCTATCCCTTCGATTCATGCAATCTTTTTTCTGTTTTCCTGTCTGACTTTCATATCCGGCGTGCTCAACGGTTTTGATTTTCCGCTGGCCACGGAGTCTTTTCGCGCCCTCAATCGGCGCGCCGAACGGTCGACCGGCCAGGTCTACAGCATCGAGCTGCTCGGCGCCTGCCTGGGGGCTGCCCTGGCGAGTGCCGTGATTGCACCGATCATGGGGCTCGTGGCATGTTGCCTGCTGGCAGCGCTGGCCAACGCAACGGCATTCGTTGCCCTGATGATTTCGAGGAGAACTGATGGCTACCGTTCGACCCGACCTGGATGACGCCTCGCGCCGCCGGCTGCTGGTTGGCGGAGCCTGTGGCGCCTGCGCGCTGTGCCTGGCTCGATTCGGCTTCTCCGCAACCGAGGCACCGCCCGCGGCATTTGACCTGGGGCTGGTCCGCCCGCGTCCGGGGCTTTGGTTCGACGAAAAAGAGTCAGGCGATGTAGTGTGCGGACTTTGCCCGTGGAACTGCCAACTCAAACCCGGACAGACCGGACGCTGCCGCGTGCGAAGAAATCACGACGGTGTGGGTGAGACCCTGGTCCACGGCAATCCGGTTCTGGTCCAGGAAGACCCGGTTGAACGCCTGCCCTTCTTCCACGTCATGCCCGGCTCGCGCACGCTGTCGGTCTCTACCGCCGGCTGCAACATTCACTGCAAGTTCTGCGAGGTCTGGGACATGGCGCTGGTCGAACCATCAGAGATCCATGCCTATGACATGCCGCCGGACCGGATCATTGACCAGGCCCGCGCTGCCGGGCTGAATTCGGTCAGTTACGCTTTCGGCGAGCCGGTGGTGTTCTATGAATACATGCTTGACACTGCCAGCCAGGCGTCGGCATCCGGTCTGCGCAACCTGTTGCATACCGCGGCATTCATCGAGCCAGCCCCGCTGGCCGAACTGGCCCGGCATATCGATGCGGTCAATGTCGACCTTAAGGGATTATGCGAAAAGTTCTACAGCGAGGTTTGCGGCGGCAAGCTCAAGCCGGTACTCGATGCCCTGGTTCAGCTACGCGAAGCCGGACTGCATCTGGAAATCACCAACATCCTGTTGCCCGGACTCAACGACGAGCCGGACATGGTGCGCGAGCTTTGCCACTGGGTCAGAGATCACCTCGGGCCCGACACGCCGCTGCATTTCGCCCGCTTCTACCCACTTTACCAGCTGTCGAACCTGCCCTCGACCCCGGCCTCGGTGGTCGAGCGAGCACGAAATATCGGGCTGGACTCCGGACTGCACCATGTCTACGTGGCGCGCATGACCGGACACGAAGGGGAAAACACCTTTTGCCCGAACTGCGGCAACAAGGTAATCGAGCGCACCGGTTTCATCGTCGACCGGGTCGACATGACCGATGGGCGCTGCAACCAGTGCGATCATCCGATCGCCGGCTTGTGGAACTGACGCTATCAGCTGGCCCGGCGTCTGAACACGCTCTCGGCCGCCAGTGAGCGTTGATCGAAATTGCTCAGGCCGGCCTCGCGCGCCCAGTCCATTGCCTCGAGGAATTCATTGGGTGTAATGGCCCGCGAGATCTGATCGAACTCGAAAGCGCGATGCTCGACTCGCCACTGCGGCATGATGTTGACGTAGGTGTCCAGCGGCAGATTTTCGGCCACCCATTGGACAAATTCTTTGCTCCCGGCCATCCGGTTGGGCATGACCAGATGCCGAATCATCAGCCCGCGGCGGGCAATGCCCCGGCTGTCGATCACCAGCCGGCCGACCTGGCGCTGCATTTCCAGGATGGCCTGCTGGGTGGTTTCGGGATAGTCACCGACGCCGTCCATGGCGTAACGGGCCGACTGCTCGCCGTCCATGAATTTCAGATCCGGCAGGTAAATATCGACGATGCCGTCAAGCAGACGAATCATCTCGACCCGCTCGTAGCCGCTGGTGTTGTAGACGATGGGCAGTCTGAGCCCGCGACGTTCTGCCAGCCTGATGGCGCGCAGGATGTTCGGCATCACGTGGGTGGGCGTCACCAGGTTGATGTTGTGACAGCCGCGGCGCTGCAGCTCCAGCATCATCTCGGCCAGCCGGTGATCGCCGACTTCGCGGCCGCGACCCTCGTGTGCGATCGGCCAGTTCTGGCAGAACACGCAGCGCAGGTTGCAGTGCGAAAAGAAGATCGTGCCGGAGCCGCGACGGCCAACCAGCGGCAGCTCCTCACCAAAATGCGGGGTATGGCTGTAGACCGTGGCGCGAGCGCCGGCCGCGCACAGGCCGGTCTGGCCGCCCCTGCGATCGACCTCGCAGCGGTGCGGACACAGGGTGCAGCGCTCCAGCACGGACAGGGCCATGTCCACTCGCTCGTCCAGTTCGCCGCTGACCGCCAGTCGAACGTAAGCCGGTTGATCGGGAATGGTGTCATCGGTTGCCGTACGGGCCACGGCGGGCGCCGCCGCCAGCGAACCGGTGGCGAATGCCGACTGACGAAGGAAGATTCTGCGGGTAACGGTCATGGATCCCTGCCTGGCGAAGCTTTGGCCTGACGCCGACGAAAACGGGTGTACTCCAGTATTGCGACAACGCCGAAAGCGGTCAAGTTCAAGCCAGCGGCCAGCGCGCCAGCGGCTGGTAGGGACGGCCCGGAATCGACTCGATCAGCACGTAGTGGTCAACCGACCACCGCAGCGGCTTGATCTCGGGCAGTTCCGGGCGCCGGCTTACCCGGCGAAACAGCGTGACGTGCGGTCGCCACGGCCTGTCATCGACGCCCAGACCAAGCCCGCTAACCCGTTCAGCCAGGCCGGCTGCCAGCGCCTGGCCCTGCGGGCCTGCCGGTCCGCCCAGCCAGACCAAGCCAGCCCGCGGAAAGTGGCCGAAGCGATCCAGCCGCTGCTCGAAGGCGGTGGCGCGCAGCCCATTTGCCGTCTCGATGAGGTCCGGCAGTCGCTCCGGGTCGACATTGCCGACAAACAGCAGCGTCAGGTGAAGATTGTGGTCGGGTACCTGACGTCGCGAAATCGGACCAAGCCGCTTGCGACAGGCGGCAATGGCCTGGCGCAGTTCAGGGTCCGGCCAAAGGGCAAAGAACAGCCGCCGGGTCAAAGGGTGTGGGTGGGCTTGTCCCCGTCGAGCATGCCGGCCAGCAGCGAGACGATCATGTTTTGCGCCTGGTTGCCCTCGGCACTGTCGCTGAACTGCACGCCAACACCGTTGTTGATGCTGTGCTGGCTGCCCGGCGGTGTGATCCAGGCCACCCGGCCGGGAATGGCGATGCGCTCCTCGCCCAGCAGGCTGAGCAGGATCAGCACCTCATCGCCGAGCTTGAAGCGTTTCTTGGTAGGCACGAACAGGCCGCCATGGGTCAGGAACGGCATGTAGGCTGCATAGAGTTCCTGCTTGTCGTCGATGGTGTAGGAAAGAATGCCTTTCTGGGCCATGGTCGATAGGGTCCTGACAGGTTCAGCGGGCTTGTATCTGGCGCCATTCTAGCAGCCAACGACCCAGTAGCAATTCCTGCCTGATCGAGCCCTGGCTGAGCCGACAGCCTTCAAGAGCGCTGTCCCACAGTCTGGCCAGTTGTCGCGGCGGCAGCTCGGTGGGCAACTCGAGATTTCCGGCGCGCTGCCGGGTTCCGCTGCCGGCCCGCATCATCGCCGCTGTCCAGTGCGCCAGCCAGCGCCATGCCATGGTCGGTGCCTGGGCCCAGCGGGAAGCGGTATCCAGCACCGAAACATCGGCATCGCGCTGGCCAAGCAACACCTCGAGCACCTCCTCGCCCAGGGCCAGCTCACCGGAGACAATCAGGTCCCGGGCCATCAGCGGCGCACCCCCGGTGAACGCCAGCGCCGCCTCGATATCGTCCGGCGAAGCCTCGGGACAGCATTCGGCCAGCCACTTGCGAGCGGTTTCTTCGGCCGGCGGGCGTACCGCCACGGCCTGGCAGCGCGACCGGATGGTGGCCGGCAGCAGTGCTGGCTGGTCCGAGACCAGCACCAGCCATACACCCGGTGAGGGTTCCTCCAGGGTCTTCAACAGAGCATTTGCGGCGGCCTGGTTCATCAGCTCGGCGCCATCGATCAAACCCACCCGGTACTGGCCTACGCCGGGGGTCAGCACCAAGCCGGCGGCCAGGCGCCGAATCTGATCGACAAGAATCTGGCTGCGCTCTTCCTCCAGGCCGACCTGGAACAGGTCCGGGTGGGTTCCGGCCTCGATCAACTGGCAGCTGCGGCAGGAGCCGCAGGGCTCGACACCGTCGCTGTCCAGGCACAGCAGGCGCTTGACCAGCCAGCCGGCCAGCAGACGCTTGCCGACGCCCGCTGGTCCCTGCACCAGGGGGGCATGGCCCAGACGCTGATCGGCAAAAGCCTGCAGCAGCTCGGCCTGACAGGGCGAAATCCAGGGTGGCAGGCTCATCTCAGCCGCCTGTCCAGGGCACGCTGGATGTCGGCCCGGACCTTGTCCAGCGGCTGGCTGGCATCGATGACACAGAATCTTTCCGGCTCGGCCTCGGCCATGGCCAGATAAGCCTTGCGGACTCGCTCCAGAAAGCCCTCGCGTGCCTGCTCGATGCGATCAGGCCCGGTGGTTCGATTGCGAATCCGGGCCAGGCCAACGGCCACCGGCACGTCCAGCAGCAGGGTCAGGTCGGGGGCCAGATCGGGATGAACCAGACCGGCCAGACGCCGGATCGGCTCCGGCCCCAGCTCGCGCCCGCCGCCCTGATAGGCGGCACTGGCATCGGTAAAGCGGTCGCAGACCACGTCCTGTCCCTTGGCCAGGGTCGGTCGAATGACGTGTACCAGGTTCTCGACCCGTGCGGCGAACATCAACAACAGCTCGCTCAAGGGATCAAGCTCGCCGGTGGATGGGTCAAGCAGTACTTCGCGGATGCGCTCGGCAGCCCGAGTGCCGCCCGGCTCGCGAGAACGAACCACCGTGCGGCCGTCCTGCTCCAGCCAATCGATCACCACCTGCATGGCGGTGGTCTTGCCGGCGCCCTCGCCGCCTTCCAGGGTAATGAAGCGTCCACGCTGGAGAGCGCTCACTGGCCGCCCCCCTGCCCCCGGCCGCGGATATAGCGATTGACCGCCGCGTTGTGCTCGGCCAGGGTATCGGAGAAATGGTGGCTGCCATCACCACGTGAGACAAAGTACAGCTCAGTGCCGTCTGCCGGGCGGGCGGCGGCTTCGATGGAGGCGCGTCCGGGCAGCGCGATTGGCGTCAGCGGCAGACCGTGCCGGGTATAGGTATTCCACGGATGGTCGGTGCGCAGATGGACCCGCCGCAGGCGCCCGTCAAACGACTCGTCCAGGCCGTAGATCACGGTTGGATCGGTCTGCAGGCGCATGCCAATGTTCAGGCGCCGAACGAAGACTCCGGCAACCCGGTCGCGCTCGGCGGCCTGTCCGGTCTCTCGTTCAATGATGGAGGCGAGGATCAGCAGCTCATAGGGCGTGTCCAGTGGCAATTCCGGATCGCGCTGCTGCCAGGCCTTATCAAGCACCTCCTGCATGGCCTGATGGGCGCGCCTGAGCAGGTCGAGAGCACCATCCTGACGAACGAAGAAATACGTCTCGGGCAGGAACCAGCCCTCGGGAAGACACTCATGACAATCGAGCAGATTCATCAACTCGCGATCGTCTCGGGGCAACTCTCCTCCCAGCCGTGAATCGCGCGTCAATGCGTGCCTGAGCTCGGCAAAGGTCCAGCCCTCGACGATAGTCAGGCGATGGCGAACCACATCGCCGCGTTCGATTTTAGCGAGCAGGCGGCGAATGGAAGTGCCGGTCTCGATGCGATATTCGCCCGAGCGCAGTGCAGGCTCGAGAATCCTTCCACTCAGGCGCCAGCGCCAGTCCGGTTGCAGCAGTCCCAGCCGACTCAGCTCCCGGCCCAGCGCACCGTGCCCCATGCCCGGACTCACCCAAAGCTGTACCGGCCCGCCGGGATTGACCGGCCGGTCCAGGAAGCGCTCGAAGTCCTGCCACAGCCACAACCCGGCCAGTACCGGGATGGCGATCAGAAAGGCAATGGCAAGAAGAAGTCGTTTCATGGCGCGCGCAAGCTATTCTGCCATAGCGACTGCCAGTCACGGCAGCGCCTGCCAATGGCCATCCGGCGACCATCCAGCTCGACAACCGGTCTGACACCGGCAACCGAGTTGACGACCACCAGCTCCTCTGCTCCTGCCAGTGCTGGCGGTTTCAGCCGCACTCGATCAACCGGCTCGTCGCACGCATCGCTTAGCCAGCCCAGGCCGACGCCGTCGACGCCGCAGGCGTCGGTATCCGGTGTCACGACCCGGCCGTCGATAACCGCGACCAGATTGGCCGAAATCGCCTCGACGACGAATCCGTCAGCCGACAGCATTACTGCCTCGTCCAGGCCGGCCTGGCGGCACAGCGCTGCGGCCATGGTCTGCTCAAGGCGATTGCCATGCTTGAGACCGGCAAATGCCGAGCCGGTGGCCAGTGGCACGGGGCTGGTCGCCAGGCGTAATCCGTGACGACGCTGCTCGATGATCGTCGGGGGCCATGGACGGCGAATCAACACCTGGCGACAGCGCCGGGTTGGCGGCGGAAAATAGCCCTGGCCGCCGCTGCCGCCGGTCAGGGCAATCCGGATGACCACCGGCCTATCGTCATTTTGAGAGTCACAGTCTTCTTCACCGATCAGCCGATGACAGTGGGCAAGCAGCCGATCAGTGTCCGGAGCCGGCCAGCCCAGCTGGCGGCATCCCAGTTTGAGTCGCTGGCAATGCCGGCGCCACAAGGGCGCCCGCTGCCCGGCAAACAGCACGGTCTCGAACAGCGACTCGCCGTACAGCAGCGCCCGTTCATCGGCCGGCAGCTGATCGATCGGCTGACCGTCGATCAGGATCATGGCCCGCCCCCCAGCGCCGTGAGCAGCCCGCGCGCCTTGTCCTCGGTTTCGGCCAGCTCGGCATGCGGATCGGAATCGGCAACAATGCCGGCGCCGGTGCGAAAGCTGATCCGGTCATCGCTCACGCACATGCTGCGAATGAGAATATTCAGATCGAGCGATCCGTCGTTGCCGAGATAGCCCATCGCGCCGGTGTAAAAGCCGCGCCCGACACCCTCCAGCTCGGCAATGATCTGCATGCAGCGAAACTTTGGGCAACCGGTGATGGTTCCGCCGGGAAACACTGCGGCAATGACTTCCGATGCACCGACGCCGTCGCGCAGCCGACCGCGGACGTTGGAAACGATGTGATGGACATGGGCATAGCTTTCGATCACCATCAGCTCGTCGACCTCCACCGAGCCGGGGTGGCACACCCGGCCGAGGTCGTTGCGCTCCAGGTCGATCAGCATGATGTGCTCGGCGCGCTCCTTGGGGTGGGCGACCAGCTCGCGGCTCAAGCAGGCATCATCGTCAGCCGACCTGCCGCGCGGACGGGTACCGGCAATCGGCCGGGTCTGTACCGCTCGCCCGCGCACCTCGACCAGGCGCTCGGGCGAAGAACTGATCACCGTTCCGCCCGGCAACCGGGCCAGCCCGGCAAACGGCGCCGGGTTACTTTCCGCAAGGCTGCAAAACACGCTGACCGGATCGATTGGCTGGTCTGCATTGGCCCGCCAGCCGCGTGAAAGATTGACCTGGAATACATCGCCGGCCAGGATGTATTCGCGTATCCGGTCCACGCCGTCGATGAAACGCTCACCGGCGTCGGCCTCGATATGCAGCGGCGGCAGTGGCTCCGCGGGCTCAGGCTGGGCCGCGGCCAGCATGTCGGCGAGTCGATCGAGATCGAGCCCTGCTTCGCCAACCAGCCAGCTATCCCCCTTGACATGGTCGACCAGCAAGGCCGCCGGGCAGCGATGGGCAAGCGCAATCGGCAGCCCGTCAGTTGCTGTCGGCAAGCTCAGGCCCGGCTCAATCTCGGCTGCCAGCTCGTAGCCCAGATAGACAAACCAGCCACCGCAGAATGGCAGGTCCGATAGGGGCTCCCTCAACGATGCCTCGCTCGTCGTACGCAGAAAGTCGAAAAAACCCGGAATTCCTGGCGGTCCAGGCGGAAAGGACACAGGCTCGCCGGTGGCATGCAGCAGCAGCGACCAGCGCGCCAGACCTCTTCCGCTGGCAGTACTGCCCAGCAGGTAGGGCCAGGCTTCGGGCCAGTGACGATGGATTTCGACCAGATCGGGCCGGCGCTCAAGTCGCCGAACACTGATCTCGCCTGGCTGATCGCGCTTCACGCCGGCAGGACAGCCTGGCAGCGTTCAGCCCGGACGACGCAGCAGCAGCGAGCCGTTGGTGCCGCCGAATCCGAAGGAGTTGCTCAAGGCAACCTCGATCCGCTTGTCGCGGGCCTGGTGGGGCACCAGGTCGAGGTCGGCACACTCCGGATCGGGGTTGTCGAGGTTGATAGTCGGCGGAATCACGCCGTGATGCAGCGCGAGGATGGTGAAGATCGCCTCGATTCCACCGGCTGCACCCAGCAGGTGACCGGTCATGGACTTGGTCGAGCTGATCATCATGTCACCTGCATGGTCGCCGAAACAGGCACGGATCGCATCGCACTCGGCCCGATCACCCAATGGCGTGGACGTGCCGTGGGCATTGACGTAATCGACGGCGTCCGGCGACAGACCGGCATCGAGCACAGCCGCCTTCATGCAGCGGGCAGCGCCCTCCCCGCCCGGCGGCGGCGAGGTCATGTGATGGGCATCGCCGCTCATGCCATACCCGGCCAGCTCGGCATAGATCGTCGCGCCCCGCCGCCGCGCATGCTCAAGCTCTTCGAGCACGACGATGCCGGCACCGTTGCTGAGCACGAAGCCGTCACGATCAACGTCCCAGGGACGGCTGGCCCGCTCGGGCTCGTCATTGCGGGTCGACAGCGCCCGGGCCGAGGTGAAGCCGCCGAACGCGGTAGGCGTCGTGCCATACTCGGCACCGCCGGCCACCATCACGTCGGCATCGCCGTAGGCAATCAGCCTTCCCGCCTCGCCAATATTGTGGGTGGCCGTGGTGCAAGCCGTCACGATCGAGATGTTGGGGCCCTTCAAGCCATACCGAATCGACAGGTTGCCGGCAATCATGTTGATGATCACGCCGGGCACGAAGAACGGCGAGATCTTGCGCGGCCCACCATCGATAAAGGCCTGATAGGTCTGCTCGATGGTGGCGATACCGCCGATACCGGCACCGATGGCCAGGCCGATCCGCTCCGATTCATCCGCCAGCTGGTCCAGCCCGGCCTCGGCAATGGCCTGCACGGCCGCGGCCATTCCGTAGTGGATGAAGGTGTCGGACTTCCTGGCCTCCTTGGGCGACAGGTACTCGGTGACGTCGAAATCGCGAATCTCGCCGGCAATCCGGCAGTTGAAACTGCTGGTATCAAACGACGTCAATGGACCGATACCGCTGACCCCCTCGCAGACATTGCGCCAGGCCGTGGCGATATCGTTACCGACCGGGGAAATACAGCCCAGACCGGTAACGACAACACGACGCTCACCGCGCATCAGCCCGGCCCTCCAGGCTGACCGCGCGACAGTGGCTGGATGTCTGCATTGAGGCCAGTGACATCAGTTGTCGACGTTGCTCTTGATGTAGTCGATGGCCTGCTGAACGCTGGTGATCTTCTCGGCCTCCTCGTCAGGAATCTCGCACTCGAATTCCTCTTCCAGCGCCATCACCAGCTCTACGGTATCCAGCGAATCTGCGCCGAGATCATCGACGAAGGATGCGCTGGGAGTCACCTCTTCCTCCTTCACGCCAAGCTGCTCTACCACGATTTTCTTGACCCGATCTTCAATACTGCTCATGATTATTGTCCTCTATGGGTTTCCATGGGAATGGGGCTACCTTGGAGCGCGCTCATTGTAGTGAACAACGCTCCGCTTCGCCAGCCTGGCTTGCACGGGGCGCGCCATGGGAGAAGGCTGAAAGCAGACCCGGTTCAAGTTTAAAAGCCTATTCAAGTCAAATACATACCACCATTGACATGGATGGTCTGGCCGCTGATATAAGCCCCGGCCGGCGAGGCAAGAAAAGCGACTGCAGCGGCCACGTCGGCAGGTTTTCCGAGCCTGCCGAGTGCGATTCCGCCAATCAGCCGGTCGCGCTGCGCCTCATCGAGCGCCCGGGTCATGTCGGTGTCGATGAACCCGGGCGCGACGACATTGACGGTGATACCGCGGGCGCCGACCTCCAGCGCCAGGGCGCGGGAAAAGCCAGCCAGTCCGGCCTTGGCCGCGGCGTAATTGGTCTGACCGGGGTTTCCGCTGTAGCCCACCACCGAGGAAATGCCGATGATCCGGCCCTGGCGCGCCTTGAGCATGCCGCGCAGACAGGCACGGGTCATCCGCATCACTCCGCGCAGATTGGTATCCATTACCGCATCCCAGTCCTCGTCCTTCAGGCGCATCAGCAGCTGGTCGCGGGTAATCGCGGCGTTATTGACCAGCACCGTTGGGGCGCCTGCGTGCGCGTTGACGGTCGCAATCACGTTGTTCAGCTGCTCATCGTCAGTGACGTCCAGGACCAGGCCGCGGCCGTCGCCCAGCTCACCGGCTATCGCATCGGCTCCGGCCTGGCTGGTGGCGGTACCGTAGACCTTGGCACCGAGGTCGCGCAACAGGCAGGCAATGGACTGACCGATGCCTCGACTGGCGCCGGTAACCAGCGCCACCTGGCCATCCAGACCCAAAAGGGTCCCGGCTTGGCTGTCTGTCATGACTCCCTCCACTCGCTGATCCTGGCTTCCAGTTCATCGGGTGACTCCATCGACTGCCAGCTGGACTGGCGGCTGATTCGGCGACCTAGTCCGCAAAGCACCTTCCCTGGACCACACTCGACAAACTGATCGATACCCTTGTCAAGCATTTTACGAATTGTCCTCGTCCACTGCACAGGCGAGCAAAGCTGCTTCTGCAGCACCCGCCGCAGCACATCAACTTCTGCGTGCGCGGCAACATCGGCATTGTGCAACACCGGAATCTCTGGTGCACGGAAGCCTGTAGCCTCCAGTCGCTCGCCAAAAGCCTCGGCTGCCTGCCCCATCAGCGCGCAATGCGAGGGGACACTGACCGGCAGTACCACCGCTCGCCGGGCACCGGCTTCACGACAGCGGTGCATGGCTCGCTCCACGGCCTCGGCATGTCCGGCAATGACCAGCTGGCCCGGCGAATTGTAGTTGGCCGGGGCAACCACCTGGCCCTCGGCGGCCTCGCGGCAGATCGCCTCGACCACCTCGTCATCAAGCCCCAGAATGGCGGCCATGGCGCCGACGCCGGCCGGAACCGCAGCCTGCATCAGGCGCCCGCGCTCATGGACCAGCCTGATCGCATCGGCAAAATCCATCGCGCCGGCCGCAACCAGTGCGCTGTACTCTCCCAGGCTGTGCCCGGCCATGACATCCGGGGTCGGCCCGTCGAGCAGCCGCCAGACTCGCCACCCGGCGATGCCTGCGGCCAGCATTGCCGGCTGGGTCAGCTCGGTGCGGTCAAGCTCTTCGGCCGGACCCTGGTTGATCAGGCGCCACAGATCCATGTCCAGCGCCTCGCCGGCTTCGATGAAGGTCTCGGCAACGACCGGATGACGCTCGGCCAGCGCGGCCAGCATGCCCACACCTTGCGAACCCTGGCCCGGAAAGACAATGGCCAACTGCTTGTTCATGTGATTCGTGCTCCCTGCAGAAATCGAGTGTCAGCCCGGATCAGGATCAGTAGCGGATCAGCGCCGCGCCCCAGGTAAAGCCGCCGCCGAAAGCTTCCAGCAGCAGGCGATCACCACGCTGGATGCGTCCGCTGCGCACCGCCTCGTCGAGCGCCAGTGGCACCGAGGCGGCGGAGGTATTGCCGTGTCGATCGACGGTGACGACGACCCGGTCCATGGACATACCGAGCTTGCGTGCCGTGGCCTTGATGATACGCAGATTGGCCTGGTGCGGAATCAGCCAGTCCAGGTCGGTCTTTTCGAGCTGGTTGGCCGCGAGGGTCTCATCGACAATGCGGCCCAGGGTGTTGACAGCGACCTTGAACACCTCGTTGCCGCGCATGAACACACGGGCGCCGCCGCGCGGCTCGGCGAGGAAACCGCGCGAGACGCCAACCTCGGTCTTCAGCAGATCACCATAACCACCATCGGCATGGATATGGGTGGACATAATGCCCGGTTGTTCATCGGCGGCCAACACGACTGCACCGGCGCCATCCCCGAACAATACGCAGGTCCCGCGATCATTCCAGTCAACCACGCGGCTCAGGGTTTCGGCGCCCACGACCAGAACCCGGCGGGCCTGTCCGTTGCGAATGAACTGGTCGGCAACCGACAGCGCGTAGATAAACCCCGAGCAAGCGGCGTTGACGTCAAAGGCGCCACATCCGGCGATCCCCAGCCGGTGCTGCAGCAGGCACGCCGTCGAGGGGAAGATCACATCCGGTGTGGTCGTGCCAACAATGATCATGTCCAGCTTGTCAGCCGCCACGCCGGATGCCTCCAGCGCAGCACGCGCGGCGGATTCGGCCAGGTCACAGGTAGTCTGGCCGTCGGCGGCTATGCGCCGCTCGCGAATCCCGGTGCGCGCCCGGATCCACTCATCGGTAGTGTCAACCCGAGCTTCCAGGTCGGCGTTGGTCACAACCTTGTCGGGCAGGCAGCTTCCGGTTCCGATCACACGTGAATACATTCAGTTGCCTCTTGGGGAATCAGTGGATGAGCACGACACCGCTGCAGCCAGAATACCGCTAGTCGCCGGCCCACAGGCGTCTTTCCAGCTCCCCGACCAGGCCACGACGCGCTTCCAGGGCGGCCATGGCGATGGCATGGGCAAAGGCGTCCGGACCGGCACCACCGTGGCTCTTGATCACTACCCCGGCAAGACCCAGCAGGGGTGCACCGTTGTGACGGGCTGGATCGAAGGTGTCTCTGAGCGGCTTGAGTCGACGCCGGCACATCCAGCCGGCAAGCGTGGAAGACAGCTGTTGTCTGAGTTGCTCGAACAGGATACGCATCGCGCCTTCGGCAGACTTGAGCAACACGTTGCCGGCGAAGCCGTCACAGACAACCACGTCAACTTGCCCGGAAAACACCTGGTCAGCCTCGACAAAGCCGGCATAATCGAGATCGGCACGTTGATCAATCAGCCGCGCGGCCTCGCGCACCGCATCCGGTCCCTTGCTGTCCTCGTGACCGATATTGAGCAGCCCGATGCGCGGTGCTCGGCCACCAAGAATCTCGGCTGCCGTGGCGCCAAGCTGGGCGAATTCGAACAGCCGTCGGGCATCGACACCGACGTTGGCTCCCAGATCAAGCACCCAGACCGATTGCCGCCCGGACGGGAGCGCCGCCATCAGGGCGGGGCGGTCGATGCCGGTAATCATCCCCAACTGCATGCGAGCCAGCGCCATGATCGCCCCGGTGTTACCGGCACTGACTGCCGCATCGGCACGCCGCTCGCCGACCAGCGTCACGGTGCGTCCCAGGCTGGTTTCGCGACCATGTCGCAACGCATGGCTGGCCGAGACGTCCATCGGCAGAACAGCTTCGCAGACTACGTGCTCCACTCGCTCGGCGATGTCGCGGGGCCACTTCAGGATCAAGGAAGCGATCACCGGTGAGCCGACCACGATCAGCTCCAGCCCGGGATCGTCGTGCAGCGCCTTGTGCGCTGCTGCCAGGGTCACCTGCGGACCATGGTCGCCGCCCATGGCATCGATGGCAACGCGCACCTTGTCTGCGGCAGTCATCGTGAAGGTGAACCGGAATCAGCGCCGCAAGTTCAGATCGGCGCGCGACCATCCGGCTGTCAGCCGGCCTGCTCTTCGTCTTCCTCGTCGAATTCCGGCACCACCTCGACGATCTGCCGGCCTCGATAGAAACCCTCGGCGGTCACGTGATGACGACGATGAATTTCACCGGTGGTGGAATCCTCGGACAGGGTCGGCCCCTTGAGCGCGTGGTGCGAACGACGCATGCCGCGCCGCGAGGGTGTCTTGCGACTTTTTTGAACAGCCATCAGCCTAGCTCCAGTATGTCAATTCTTCTCTTGTTCACCGCGTCGCGACTTCCAGTCGGCAAGCGCGGCAAACGGCCTGCGTCCATCATCCTGCTGCCGGCTCGCTGTCTCGACCGGTTCGGTTCCCGGGTCGATCGGCACCAGCGGCAGACCAAGCAAGATCTCTTCCTCGACCAGGCCGACCAGTCCAAGCCTGCCATCGGCGCATACCACCGGCTCGTAATCGCCCGGCAAGGCCTCGGCGGCACGTTCGCTGCCGACGATGCCGATCACCGAGTGAAGATCCAGCGCATGATCGTAGCGCTTCAGGCTGCGCTGGCAGATCAGCGGAATGCGACCGCGCACGCCCAGCTCGACTCGAACCTGGCCCTGTGCATCGTGGCTGAACTCGATTTCGAACTCGACCGACGGCGAAGCACCGGATTGGCCGCCGACTTCGGCGATAATATCGAGCAGACGGGCCATTCTGTCCAGTGGCACGCTGCCGGCAAATCGCCGTCCGGCCGCCGCGGCCCGGCCAGGATCCACCCAGTCAGGAAAATCTCGCGACATAAGCCGGCCATTATACCATTTAAGTGCATATGAACGACAAGCCCCCCAACAGGCCGAAATTCGCTGGCGAGCTGGTACTGGCCTCATCCTCACCCTACCGCCGGCAGCTACTGGAACGACTGGGCCTGCCATTCGAGGTATACGTGCCGGAGGTCGACGAAACCGCCCTGCCCGACGAGCCGGCCGCCAGCCTGGCTCGCCGGCTGGCGCTTGAAAAGGCATCTGCTGTACTGGCAAAACGTCCGGACGCCCTGGTGATCGGCGCCGACCAGGTCGCGGAGTGCCGTGGGCGGATGTTGGGAAAACCCGGCAACGAGATCAACGCGATCGAGCAACTGATGTGGATGAGCAACCACCAGGTTTGCTACTACAGCGCTGTTGCGTTGATCAGCCCTGACCGTCAGCTTAGCGAAATCGTCACCACAGAACTGAAGATGCGGCGACTGGACCGGTCGAGTGTGGAAAACTACGTGCGCCGCGATCAGCCGTTCAATTGTGCCGGGGCCATGCGCAGCGAATCGCTGGGCATCGCGCTGACCGAGTACATTCGCAGCGACGACCCCAGCGCATTGATTGGTCTGCCGCTGATTGCCACGATCAAAATGCTCGCAACCCACGGCGTTGATGTGCTTTCCGGGCCGTCTGCGCGCGCCTTTTCCGACGCCACTTGCGGTAAGCTGTAGAGTCATCAACAACCTTACCGCGGAGTCCCTTTGATGGCCGAGGCTGCATATAACGGTAACTACAAGCATTGGCGCCTGGAAACCGACATCGACGGTATTGCCTGGCTGTACATCGACCGTGCCGAAGAAAAAGTCAATTCGCTCGGCACCGAGGTGCTCGAGGAGCTTGGCCAGATTGTCGCCGCTCTGACCGAACAGCCGCCGACCGGGCTGGTACTGATGTCAGCCAAACGCGGAAGTTTTATCGTTGGCGCCGATGTGCGCGAGTTCGATGCTACCGATGACGTTGACGAGCTGCGGGCCAACGTGGTCAAGGTCCACGAGCTGTTCCAGGCGATCGAGGATCTGAAATTTCCCACCGTGGTGGCGTTCGAGGGTTATTGTCTCGGCGGCGGCCTGGAACTGGCGCTGTGCTTCGACTGGCGAATTGCCCTGAAAGCCGACCATACGCGGATCGGCTTCCCGGAGGTCAATCTGGGCATTTACCCCGGATTCGGCGGTTCCGGACGCAGCATCCGCGCCATCGGTGGACTCAAGGCAATGCAGATCATGCTCACCGGCAAAATGCTCAGAGCCGGCGCGGCACGCGGCATGGGGCTGGTCGACCAGCTGGTCGATCGCCACGGTTCGCTGCGCTGGGCAGCACGCCGGGCGGTACTGAAAAAATCCCGGCACCGCAAGCCCGGGCTGATGGCGCGGGCTACCACACTGGGCCCGGTTCGCAAGTTCCTGGCTGGCCAGATGAGAAAGCAGACCGCAGCCAAGGCGCGCCAGGACCATTACCCCGCTCCCTATCGGCTGATCGATGCCTACGAGCAGGCCGGCAACGACTATCGAGAGATGATCCGGATCGAGGGCCGCGAGATCCCGGAGCTGCTGGTTGGCGACACTTCCCGCAACTTGAGACGCGTCTTCCGGCTGATGGAGCGGCTCAAGGGCGAAGGGCGGCGGTCATCGTTCAAGGCGCGCCGGGTGCATGTCATTGGCGCCGGCGTAATGGGCGGAGATATCGCCGCATGGTGCGCTTCACGCGGCCTGGAGGTCACCCTTCAGGATCGTGAAATGAAATACATCAAGCCGGCATTGAAGCGAGCAGACAAACTGTTCAGGCGCCGCCTCAAGACGCCCACTGCGGTGGCCGCCGCAAAAGCCCGCCTGGTCGCAGACGTTGACGGAGACGGGGTCAGTCGCGCCGACGTGATCATCGAGGCGATCTTCGAAAACCGCGAGGCCAAGCGCGAGCTGTTCTCGGCGATGCGGGACAAGGTAGGCGACCACGCCATCATCGCAAGCAACACCTCGGCCATCCCGCTGGCCGAGCTTGCCGATGTGCTTGACGACCCGGGCCGACTGATCGGCCTGCATTTCTTCAACCCGGTGGCGCAGATGCCGCTGGTGGAAGTGGTTCATGACAAGCAGACCCACCAGGCCGCCATCGACGATGGCCTGAGCTTCGCCACCCAGATCGGCAAGTATCCAATCGCGGTGACGTCCACCCCGGGCTTCCTGGTCAACCGGGTGCTGGCACCCTACATGCGAGAGGCAATGAAACTGCATCGCGAAGGCATCCCCAAGGAGGCGCTGGACAAGGCTGCAACGCAGTTTGGCATGCCGATGGGGCCGGTGGAACTGGCCGACACCGTGGGACTGGATGTTGGCCTGGGCGTCATCGATACCTTGATGGGCGACAGTGCCGGCGAAGATCGCAAGGTACTCGAGCAAATGGTCAAGCAGGGCAAGCTGGGCAAGAAATCCGGCGAGGGTTTTTACCGCTGGAACAAGGGCAAGCCGGTGCGCGATGCCAAGGCACACGAAGGACACGATCTGGCGGAGCTGGCCGAGAAACTGATGAAACCCTATCTCGACGAGTGCCGCGCCTGCCTGGACGACGGCGTGGTTGAAGACGCCGACCTGCTTGATGCCGGCATGATCTTCGGTACCGGCTTCGCTCCCTTCCGTGGCGGCCCGCTGAACTATCTGGCCGACGGCAGCGATGCGGCCAACGACACCAAGGAGTCTTCGGAATGACTGACAGCCTGAAACGGATTGCCATCATCGGCGGCAGCCGGATTCCCTTCTGCCGGTCGCATACCCTTTATGCCGACCAGACCAATCTCGACATGCTGTCAGCCGCCATCCAGGGCCTGGCCGAGCGCTTTGATCTACACGGCAAGGTGATCGACAAAGTCATCGCCGGCGCCGTGACCACCCACTCCAGGGACTGGAACCTGGCCCGCGAAGCGGTGCTGTCGACCACCCTGTCGCCGCTGAGCTCGGGTATCACCATGCAGCAGGCCTGCGGCACCAGCCTGCAAGCAGCCCTGCTGGCCGGTGCCGAGATTGCCTCCGGCCAGATCGACTGTGCCATTGTCGGTGGCACCGACACCACCAGCGATGTGCCCGTGGTGTTCGGGCAGCGCTTTTCCCAGCGCCTGGTCGGACTGTCACGGGCGCGCAGTCTGGGCCAGAAATTCGGCGCTTTGAAGGGCTTCCGGCCCTCGGAGCTGGCGCCGGTACCGCCGCGTAATGCCGAGCCGAGAACCGGCCTGTCGATGGGCCAGCATTGCGAACGCATGGCGAAGGAGTGGCAGATCACCCGTCGCGAACAGGACGAGCTGACCCTGGCCAGCCACCAGAAGGCGGCAGAGGCCTGGGAGTCGGGCTTTTTCGACGACCTGGTGACACCGTACAATGGGGTACTTCGCGACAACATCGTCAGGCCGGATACCAGCATGGAGAAGCTGGCCAGCCTGCGCCCGGCCTTCGATCGCACCAAACACGGTACGCTGACTGCCGGCAACAGCACCACGCTCACCGACGGCGCCGCCGCAGTCTTGCTGGCCTCGGAGGACTGGGCGCGAGAAAATGACCTGCCGATCATCGCATGGCTGACGGCCGGTCGCACCGCCTCGGTCGACTATGTCAATGGTGACGAGGGTCTGCTGATGGCGCCAACCGTTGCCGTCGCCGAGATGCTGACGCGCAGCGGCCTGGGCCTGGCTGATTTCGACTTCTACGAGATTCATGAAGCCTTTGCCGCCCAGGTGCTTTGCACTCTGCGCGCCTGGGAATCCGAAGACTACTGCCGTGATCGTCTGGGTCTGGACAGACCGCTGGGCAGCATCGACCCGGAAAAAATGAACGTACGCGGCGGCAGCGTGGCGATCGGCCATCCGTTTGCCGCCACCGGCGCCCGCATCATTTCCACGCTGGCCGCCATACTCGAAGAGTCCGGTACCGGACGCGGCCTGATTTCGGTATGCACTGCCGGCGGCATGGGCGTTTCGGCAATCATTGAGCGCGATGGGTCGGCAAGCAGCCGGCCGCGGCGCACTTCAGCCGGCGGCAAGAAGGCGAAAAGAAAGCCTGTCGCCGGCAAGACTGCAAAGAAAGCCAGCAAGAAAAAAGCCGGCAAAAAGAAAACGTCGAAAAAGAAATCTTCGGCGAGCAAGGCCGGCAAGAAAAAATCGGCGGCAAAGCCTTCAACTGAGGACGCCGGCGGATCAGAAGCGACAGGCGATCAGCAGTCTGCCGGTGCCGAGAACGCCCCGGAGGACCGTCCCGAGACCTGACCTGACCGACACAGGGCTTCAGGGCATGGGGTTGAGTCCCAGACGCCAGTCGACAAGAACGGCGCTGCCGGCAATCCTGGCCTTGCGGCTGTCCTGATCAGCCGTCAGCTCCAGGCGGTGTCGTTTTCCCAGGCTGTCCGTCATCTCGACGCAGAGCGAGGTCGACAACGGGGAAGTTTCAAGCAGCGCGTTGTAGCTGTCCAGTTCATCGGCCTGCAAACAAGGCTGATCGCCCGCCGTGTCGGAGGCTGCCGGTCGCGACCACGATTCCAGCCCGGTTTCCAAGACGCGGCCATCCGCTGCCATGGTCAAGCCGATGCCGGCCGGCAGCCGATGCAATAGCAGTCGCTGATCGTCTGCCCGACCCCGATCGTCGACCATTATCCAGGCCGCCGCCGCGCCGTGAGCTGCCAGCTTCAAGCGGTCTGGCCCGGACCCGGCGTTCACCTCCAGCGCGGTCGTCTCATCAACGCCCACGGCCACCCGCGCAGGCAGCGACTTCAGCGCCACCGCCAGCCTGAACTGGCGCATCCGCTCAGAAAAGTGGGTATCGACCAGGCCCGGCGTGAACAGACCCAGCCCGCCACCTGAACGCAGCGTCAACTGCCCGGCCCTGACGCCTTCCGGGCAGCTGCCGTCACGATCACAGCCTGGCGGCGTCGGAGGCTGCAGGTTCGGGCCATGAGCCAGGGCCTCGCGGTTGCCGCCGCCGGTAAGCATGAATCCACTGGCCTGAACCGCGCTGCCGGCGCTGGTGCCGCCAACGGCCAGCGTGCCTGCGTCAAAGCGCTGGCGGAGTCGCTCAAGCTCCCGGGTCGGCTGCCCGTCCTCGTCAACCAGCGCCGCCAGAGTCAGGCTCTGGTCGCCGCCGTTGAAGAATATCCCGTCGGCTTTTTCGATCAGCTCGAGGCCGGCGTCGTCCTGGCCGCAGAAAGCCAGCTGCTCCATGAATCGCTGCGGCGCGACCCGCCAGCGCTCATAGACACCAAGCTGACGAGCCTGGTATTCGGCCAATCGCGCGCAGGCCCCGTCGGCGCGTGCCGCCCTGAGAGCGGCATCCAGCGGCAGCCAGATTGACCTTGCTCCGGCCTGCTCGAATGCCTGCAGGTAGAAATCCACCGCGTCAGTAGGGTCACGCGAAGAGGCGGTCAGCACCACGATGGTCGGGCGCTCGGTACGCCCGGCCTTACCGGCCATGGCCACGAAGCGCTGAAAGATCTCGACACTGGCCTGGTCACGACTGGCGCCCAGCCTCAGCGCCTCGACGCGCTCCAACCCGGACGGATCGGTACGCGGCAACTCCAGATGATCGCGCAGCGCCAGCCAGGCCGGATCAGACAGTCGATCCGGTGACAGGCTGGTGGGCAGTTCCTGTCTCAGCCATTCGGCCAGCTCAAAGGCGGTCATCGGTAGAGGGTTCCGGCCGGCCAGTCTGTTCAGCGCCTGGACCAGTTCGGCCGATGGTGCGATGGAAGGACCAACCGCATCCTGCCAGCGGACAATCGCGGGTTTGCTCAGCTGAAATCTGGCGCCGTGGCGCGCAGCGGGCGCCCAGTCCACGCTCTTCCGGCATTGCTCAACACTCATAGAGGAACACACCGGCAGATATCCACCGACCAGCAGCAGGCCACCATGACCAGGCGACGAGTCCGCCGCATAAGCCGGATTGACGGTCAGCAGCAGGCCAAAGACAAGAATGATTCTGCGTCCGGTCATCATGGAGTCCATGGGCTGATCAATGCAGCGGTCATTGTATGCTCAGGCATCGTCCTTGAAACACGGGAATCTCCCGCATGGCAGGTGAGTTTGACCGTCACAACCGGCGTAGAAAGCAGGTTCAACCCGGACTATTCATGACCGGCCTGCTGCGACGACTCCACGCCCCGCATCTACGGGGCTTCGCGCCCGGCGGTGTGGGCCGCCGCCATCTGCTGCTGATGATGGTCAGCGGGAGCTTGGTCTCGTTTTCTACAGGCGTCCTGGCAGCCACAGGCTGAGCGCCGGCCACCAGGTAATCAGCAGCAGACCCGCCAGCAATAACGCGAGGAACGGCAAAGTCGCACGGTAGATGCGCAGGATATCGACGCCGAAACGGTGGCTGGCCAGAAACAGGTTGATGCCCACTGGCGGCGTGCAATAGCCAATCTGGAGATTGGCCAGAAAGATGATCCCCAGGTGCACTGGATCGACACCAAAAGCCAACGCCACCGGAATGATCAGCGGGGCCAGGATGACCAGGGCGGCAAAGATGTCCAGCAGCATTCCGGCGATCAGCAGCAGCACGTTGACCAGCAGCAGGAATACCAGGCGGCTGTCGATATGCGGCGACAGCCACTCGAACAGCCGTTGCGGCACACCGGCATCGATCAGCACGTTGGTCGAGGCCAGGGACATGCCGAGAATGATCAGGATCGCCCCGACCAGCAGCATGGACTCCTCGATCACCGCTTTAAGTTTCTGCCAGGAGACCTCGCGGCGGATCAGCACCAGGGTAATCAGCACCCAGGCCGCGGTGACCACCGCTGCCTCGATCACCAGCAGCCAGCCGCTGTAGATGCCGCCCAGAACAACAAACGGCAGCGGCAGCTCCCAGCCGGCTCGGCGCAGGCTGCGCATCAGCGGCGGGGTCGGCGTGGGATCGCTTGGCAGGCCACGCTGGACCCACATCGCCCAGGCCGCCAGCAAGCCGATCAGCACCAGTCCGGGCAGGATGCCGGCCAGGAAAAGATCGTCGACGTGAATGCTCTGCCCCGGTGCGACCTGCTGGGCGATGACGGCATACAGGATCAGCGGTAGCGACGGCGCGAACAGCACACCCATACTGGAACCGGTGGTGACCAGACCAAGACTGAAGCGACGGGGATAACCGGCCTGGATCAGGGCCGGCAGCATCAGGCTGCCCAGTGCAATCACCGTAATCCCCGAGGCGCCGGTAAAGGCTGTAAGCAGGGCAAACATGATCAGGCCGATAATCGGCAGACCGCCGGGCAGCCAGCCGAACCAGGCTCGGGTCAAATCGACCAACCGATCAGGCGTTCTGCTGCTGGCAATCAGCACCCCGGCGAAGGTGAACAGGGGCAGCGCAACCAGCACCGGCATCTCGCCGATGCGTGCGAACTCGATCGCCACCAGGCGAAGGTCCAGCTCGGCGCCATGGAATCCGGCCAGTGCGCCAATCGCGATCACGGCAAACAGCGGCATGCCGATCAGCGCCAGGATGATCAGCAGCACTACAATCATTCGGGCTTATCCACCATCGAAGCTGACGGTTCGGGCATGGGGTCGGTCAGGGCGCGGGCAAAAAAACGAGCCGCCATCAGCCCGAAGCCGATCGGCAGGATCAGCAGCACCGCCCAGACCGGGATGCCGAGAAAGGCCTCGCCGGGGAATTCACGCTCCAGCAGGACCAGCCGGAAGCATTGCGAGCCGACCAGCACACACACCAGCGAGGTCAGCAGCAGCGTGATCCGATTGATTCGTCTTGCCCAAGGCTCGCCCAGCCACTGATCAATCAGGTCGATGCGAATGTGCTTGAGCCGACCGGCAGCGATTGCGCCGGCCAGCATGGCCAGCCAGAGCACCATGGCCCGCATCATGGCATCGGCCCAGACCAGCGAGATGCCCGCGAAGTTGCGCAGCAGGATCTGGCTCAGGCCCAAGCCGATCAGCCCGACCAGCAGCACCACCAGCAGTCCGTGCTCCAGCCCGGTCAGAAACGCATTGATGCGATCGACCGGATCGCGAGCAGACCGCTCATTGCGCATTCCTGAGCGCCTCCAGCTCAAGGCTCAGTGCCTCAAGGTGATCAAGTGACAGCCGACCTTCGGCGACCAGCTCACCGCGCACCTGGTCAGCCAGCACTCGCCAGCCCTCTGCCTGGGCCGGAGACGGGGCGGTGATCTCGATCCCCTGCCCGGCCAGCGCTGCCCTGGCCTGTTCATTTTCGGCCCGGTTGCCCTGCTCCAGCCGTTTCAGGGCCTGGCCGAAGGCGTCCTTGACGACCACCCGGTCAGGGTCCGACAACCGGTTGATCGCGCGCTGATCGAAAGCCACGGTGCCAGCCGTCATGACCACCGGCAGATCCAGCAGGTACCGGGCCCGGGTATGCCACTGCAGGATGATGGCGCCGGCCGGTGTGCTGGCAAAGGTATTCAGCGTGCCGGTCTGCAGCGCGGTGTAGACCTCGGCAAGCGACAGCGGTACCGGACTGACCCCGGCCGCCTCGAGTACCCGGCGCGCCGGCAGGTCACCAGGTGTGACCCAGACTCTGAAATCGGTACCGGTACGATCCGGTTCCGGTATCGGATGACGGCTGAAAAGATAGGCAAACCCGCCGGCGCTGATTGCCGGCGCCACCAGGCCACCGGCGGACAGCGCCTCGAGTATCAGCGGGTCAAAGGCTTCCCGTACGGCCAGAAACTCTTCCTCGTCATGGAACAGGAACGGCTGCCCGTACAGCTGGGTTTCGGCGCTGACCGATGCCAGGTCGCTCATCGCGAAGGCACCACCCTGCAGCTGCCCGACCCGCATCCGGCGCATTACCGTGGCCGCATCCCCCATCACCCCGCCGGGGTAGAAGCGCACCCGCACCCTGCCCTCGGTTTCGCGCTCTACCTCTCCAGCAGCAGCCCTCAGCTCGTTCATCCACGAGGAGCCATCGGGGGCCAGTGTGGCCAGCTTGAGTTCCTGTCCGGCAGCCGACGCGGAAAGCATCAGCAGCACCAGTCCCAAGCATCTCAGCAATTCCCGCATCTTCAAAGCCTTGTTGGTTCAGTCAAATATGGCCGCAGTGCGGGCCAGCAGGGTGGCTGCCCGTGCGCGCGCCACCTGGTTGGCCAGCCGATAGCGATCACCGACCGGCCTGGCTGCCAGCACCCCTTCCAGCAGCGACACATACAGATCACGATCAAATACCAGCCGGGCATAGCTGTCGGCCTGCATCACGTCGATCAGCAGGTTATCTCCGTTTGCCGCCTGTCGCGCACGATCGAAGTGTGCCCTTGCCAGCTCCGGCCGGCCGCCAGCCCCGGGCGGCCGCTGGCTGTTGAGTACGGCCAGGTATAACCACACCGCACCGTCGTCGTGGTCGGGATCACGCTCGGCTACCCAGTCGAGCATGGCCTCGACGCGAGGCAGGTCGGCAAGCGCCTCGAAACTGCCGCGGCGAGCGGCGATCCAGCCGGTCCAGGTGGTCGCCAGCACGTAGGCCGGCTCCAGCGCACCGGTCGGCAGGCTTTCCAGCGCCTGCTCGAACTGATCGAACCTCACCGAATCCAGCTCGCAAAGCCGCCGGTGGCTCTGACAGGCACCGATCCGTGCATGTGCCAGCGCGCGAGCCGTCAAGCGCAATTCGCTGTCGGGATCATCGGCGAACAAGGTCGCCTGGGTGGCGGTCAGTCGGGCAGTGGCCAGGCGCAGCGCGGCATCTTCGGGCCGCGACTGAAGCCTGGCCTCCATGAGCAGGATATAGGCCGGCAGGGCGCTGGCCACCGTAGCCGGGTCATCGTAGGCGCGAACCGCAGCTTCCAGGTCATCGGCAAACTGGTTGGTGGCCCGGCTGACCAGATTGGCACAGGCGCCGAGATGCAGCGCCAGCAGGATGATCAGAGTGAACCTGAGCGCCGGCATCACGGCGCCTGGACAACCAGGCCGGCGGCCTCGGCGGTGTTCTGCATCAGGGTGGCCACCGTCATCGGGCCGACGCCGCCGGGCACCGGGGTAATCCAGGCGGCCCGCGGTGCGGCGGCGGCAAAATCGACATCACCGCACAGCCTGCCATCGGGCTGGCGCGAAATCCCGATATCGACAACCACGGCACCGTCGGCAATCCAGGCCGGATCGACGACACCTGGCTTGCCGACCGCCACGCACAGCAATTCTGCGCTGCGTACGTGGCTTTCCAGGTCGCGTGTGAAACGATGCGCCACGGTGACCGTCGCACCGGCCAGCAACAGCTCCAGCGCCAGCGGACGGCCAACAATGTTGGATGCCCCGACAACCACCGCATGGCCACCCTTCGGATCGATACCGTGCGCCGCCAGCAAGGTCATGACGCCACGCGGTGTGCACGGCCTGAGCGCAGGGTCGCGGCAGGCCAGGCGACCCAGATTGATCGGGTGGAATCCATCGACATCCTTGGCCGGATCGATTCGGGCGGTCACGGCGCGCTCGTCGAGGTGCGCCGGCAACGGTAACTGAACGAGAATGCCGTCGATCTCGGGATCGCGATTCAGCGCATCGATCAGCGCCAGCAGCTCACCACGGCCAATGCCGTGCGGCAGGCGATGATGCACCGAGACGATGCCGGCACGCTCGCAGGCCCGGACCTTGTTGGACACGTAAACCTCCGACGCGGGATCATCACCGACCAGGACCACCGCCAGACCCGGCGCCCTGCCCCCCTGGTCGCGATGGTTGGCCACCGCATCGGCCACATTGCCGATCAGCCGGTCGGCCACTTCCCGACCGTTGAGGATTTGTCCACGACTCGCCATAATGGACCTCATTGTAATGCTGCCTGAGGAGCGCCGCATGAACCTGTTCAACTATAACTTTGTCGGCATAGATGGTCGCGCGATGCCGATGGAACGATTCCGCAATCAGCCGGTGATGATCGTCAACACCGCCTCCGAATGCGGGTACACACCGCAGTATGCCCAACTGCAGCGGCTGTATGCCGATTACCGCGAATCCGGACTCAATCTGATCGGCATCCCCTGCAACGACTTTGGCGAGCAGGAGCCCGGTGACGAGGAAAGCATCGCCGAGTTCTGTCATCGCGAGTTCCAGATCACCTTCCCGATGACGGTGAAGTACTCGGTGATCGGCCGCGCCGCCCATCCGCTATTCAAGGACATGGCGCAGGAGTACGGCAGCGATATACTGCCGCGCTGGAACTTTCACAAATACCTGTTCGACCGCAAGGGGGCGCTGCTTCAACACTGGCCTTCGGCAACCGCGCCGGACGATCCGGCGGTGATTCACCAGATCACCCGCAATCTCCAGTCCTGGTCGCTATGAGCCACGGCACCAGCGACAATCCGGGTCGCGCACCAGCCGGGTTTCGCTGAAGGTTCCGGCCAGGGCATCGAAACGCAGCAGGCGCGAGATCAACGGCCTTCCGATCCCGAGGATCAGCTTGATCGCCTCGGTCGCCTGAAGCGTGCCGATGACCCCGGGCAAAACGCCCAGCACGCCGGCTTCGGCACAGTTGGGTGCATCTTCCCCGCTGGCCTGGCGCGGAAACAGGCAGCGGTAGCAAGGAGCCTGGCCGTCGCCGGCAGCAAACACCGCCACCTGGCCGACAAAGCGCAGTACCGCACCATAAACCATGGGTCGGCGACGCCTGAGACAGGCATCGTTGATCAGGTACCGGGTATCGAAATTATCCGAGCCGTCGATGACCAGCTGGTGGGCAGCGACCAGCTCATCGACGTTGCCCTTATCCAGCCGGTCTGCCAGTGCCTGGACATTGATCTGCGGGTTGAGCCGGCGCATCCGCTCAGCCGCAGAGTTCACCTTCAGCTCACCGACCCCGGGGTCGGAGTGAATGATCTGGCGCTGGAGATTGCTGCGGTCAACCCGATCATCGTCGATGATGCACAGGTTTCCGACGCCGGCTGCCGCCAGGTACAGGGCAGCCGGTGAGCCCAGACCGCCGGCACCCACCAGCAGCACCCGGCTGTCGCTCAGGCGTTTCTGGCCCGCCTCCCCGACCTCAGGCAATGCCAGGTGCCTGGCATAACGCGCTGTCTCGGCATCCAGCTCGCCGGTTTCGACCGGCAGCCCGGCCGTCCGCCAGGCCTGAAAGCCTCCACGGACGCTGGCCGCTTGAGGCCAGCCGAGTTCACGCAGGCGAGCCGCCAGATCGCGCGACCGGATCCCGGCCGCACACAGCAGCAGCAGCGGTCTGTCGTCCGGCACGCCCATTGCCGGAATACGACTGACCAGCTCTTCGCTGCAAAGCGGTTGGCTACCAGCCGGGCAACCCTCGCCCCGCTCCCAGGGCTGGCGGATATCAATCAGCATCGCGCCCTGTTCGAGCAGCCTGAGCGCTTCATCGATCGGCACCTCAAGCCGTGCCGGATCACTCGATGGACCAGAGACTCGGCTCACCGCTCGACTCAGCGCTTGCGCCGGACCGTCCGCCCACGCCTGCCACCGGCAGGCGAACGCTGCCGGCGGCCGGCATAAGGGTTTTCGGTGTCCTTGAAGATCAGCTTCAGCGGCACCCCGGCCAGCTCGAACTGTCGTCGAAAACTGTTGATCAGGTAGCGTCTGTAGGAAGCGTCGACATGTCCGGTGCGATTGCCGTGGATGATGATGCGGGTGGGAAATGTGCCGCCACTGTGGGCATAGCGCAGCTTGGGCGTGAACCGGCGGCTGGACGGCGGCGGATGCGATTCGACCGCATGGCGCAGAGCGCGGGTCAGCTGCGGAGTAGGCAATTCCATGCTTGCCGAGCGATGCACGTGACAGACCGCATCAATCAGTTCACCCAGCCCGCTGCCGTGCAATGCCGACAGCGTCACGACCGGGGCGAAAGCGGCAAAATTCATTCGCTCGCCAACCTCGATCAAACAACGGCGTCGGGAAGCATCATCCAGGCCATCCCACTTGTTGAGCACAATGACCAGCGCCCTGCCCGCCTCGATGACATGACCGGCAAGTCGCGCATCCTGATCGGTCACCCCTTCGGTGGCATCGAGCAGCAGCACCACCACCTCGGCGCTTTCCATCGCCTTCAGCGCCTTGATCACGCTGAAAGCCTCGACTGCCTCGTGGGTTGCCCGCCGACGCCGGATACCGGCCGTGTCGACCAGTTGAAACACCTCGCCATCCCGTTCGACCCGAGCGTGGACCGGGTCGCGGGTCGTGCCCGGCACCTCACTGGCCACCGCCCGCTCTTCGCCGACAAAGCGATTGAGCAGAGTCGACTTGCCGACATTGGGACGGCCAATAAACGCCAGCTTCAGTCCTTCGGCGGAATCCTGAGTGTCGTCAGCCAGTGCCGGCAGCAGCGGCGCTGTCTCCGCGGCCAGGCTGTCGATACCACGACGATGGCTGGCGGCAATGGCCACCACGGGGGAGAGTCCGAGTTCGGAGGCTTCGGCCAGGGCCGCCTGCTCATCCAGTCCATCGGTCTTGTTGACGACGTGAACGATCGACTTGCCTTGCTGGCGAAGCCGCGAGACGATTTCGTGATCCTCGGCCAGCGGGCCGCTGCGACCATCGCTGACAAACAGCACCAGGTCGGCCTCCTCGATTGCTGCTTCGGTCTGACGACGGGCCAGCGACTCCAGCCTTCCGGTGGCATCACTCAAGCCCCCGGTATCAATCAGGATTACCGTTCTGCCGGCGATTTCGCAGCGGCCATAGATGCGATCCCGGGTGACGCCTGGCAAATCAACCACCAAGGCATCCCGGCTGCGCGTAAACGCGTTGAACAGTGTCGACTTGCCGACATTCGGGCGACCGACAATGGCCACCACAGGCACTGTGCCCATTAAGGAACCTCTGAACAATTATGCACGGGCGCGCCGGGCCTCTGCGGGAGTCTCCGGCTCAGCTTGGGCGAGCGCCGTTTCGTGCCAGGTGCGGTTTGCCGCAGGCAAGAAGCGCCTGGCGACGAAACGATCAGCGCGTGTGGTTTGGTCATTCCAAATGAGCGAGCCCAAACGAGCTGGAG
>SKQS01000125.1 GCA_007118895.1 Wenzhouxiangella sp. | reverse complement strand
GTTGGTTGCCGCGGCCAAGCGTATCCCTGGCCACATCATCGGCGACGGCAAGCACACCGTGGCCGAGCTGGTCGACATCGTCAACCAGGACCCCCGGCGCGGCATTGGCCATGAGAAGGTATTGACCCGGATCGAGATCGACGCCCAGGCCGAGCGCCTTCTGGCGCGGCTGGGCTACGACCTTGACACCGTGCCGGCCGCTGATGAAATCGTCTACCTGCGCTCCACCGCCAACCTGTCCACCGGCGGCACGGCCATCGATGTCACCGACGAAATCCACCCGGACAATCGCGACATGGCCATCCGCGCCATCCAGGCAATCGGCCTGGATATTGGCGGTGTCGACTTCCTGACCCCCGACATCACCCGCTCCTACCGCGATATCGGCGGCGGTATCTGCGAAATCAACGCCGGCCCCGGCTTCCGCATGCATGTCGCCCCCAGCGAAGGCCAACCGCGCGATGTCGCAGGCCCGGTGATTGACATGCTGTTTCCAGAAGGAGAACCCAGCACTATCCCGATTGCCGCCGTCACCGGCACCAACGGCAAGACCACCACCTCGCGCATGCTCGCCCATATCCTGAAAATGCGCGGCTACACCGTCGGCCTGACCTCCACCGACGGCATTTACATCGACGGCCAGCTCACCGTGGCCGGCGACATGACCGGGCCGGTCTCGGCAAAAATGATCCTGCGCGACCCGGAAGTGGACGCTGCCGTCCTGGAAACCGCCCGCGGCGGCCTGGTCCGCAGCGGCATGGGCTATCGCCACTGCAACGTCGCCTGCTGCCTGAACGTCTCCGGCGATCATCTGGGCCTGGGCGGCATTGATACCATCGAGCAGTTGGCCGAGGTCAAGCGCATTCCGGTTGAAGTCGCCACCGATGCCGCCGTGCTCAACGCCGATGACCGACTGTGCCTGGAAATGGCTGACTATACCGAGGCCAGCCGGTTGTGCTACGTGACGATGAAACCCGGCCATCGGCTAGTCAAGGAACATGTCCGCGCCGGCGGCCAGGCCTTCGTGCTGGAAGAAGGCATGAACGGGCACATGATCACGATTTACGATCAGGGCAAGCACATGCCGCTGCTGTGGACCCACCTGATACCGGCGACCTTGCAAGGCCGCGCCATGCACAACGTTCAGAACGCCATGTTCGCCGCCGCCCTGGCTTACAACATGGGGCTTAGCCTCGACGACATCCGCCAGGGGCTGCGCACCTTCGATGCCACCTACTTCCAGGCCCCGGGCCGGATGAACCTGTTCGATGACCATCCCTTCAAGGTCATCATGGACTACGCCCACAACCCGGCGGCGGTCAAGGCCATGTGCAATGTGGTTGACCACTTCGACGTCGAAGGTCGCCGTCTGGTCGTGCTCAGCGCGCCAGGGGATCGCCGCGACCAGGACATCGAGGAAATCGCTGACATTGCTGCCGGTCACTTCGACCATTTCATCTGTCGCTGCGACGACCGTCGCCGCGGCCGCGGCAATGACGAAGTGGCGCAGATGCTGAAAGCCCGGTTGCTGGAGCGAGGCATCAGCGAAGACTGCATCGACGTGATCCCGGACGAGCCACCAGCGATTGACCATGTCCTGAAGATGGCGGCAGCCGGCGACCTTGTGTTGGTGCTGGCTGACAAGATCAAACGCAGCTGGAAGCAGATCGTCCAGTTCCATCCAACGCCGGGCGCTGCGCCGGCGGTGAGCCGGTCCGAGCCTGTCGAGCTACCCGATCTCGAAAGCTTCAGCTTCGATGAAGAAACGCAGCTGATCAGCGACGAGCGCGGCGTGCGCATTGCCCGCAGCGTTGATGAAGAGGCGGACTAAGCGTAAGCCCCAGTCGTGAAGCTGCTCGACTGTCGACGCCTGCCCGGGCCCAACCTGCTGTGGGAGCATCCGTCCGTGGTCATGGATGTCGCCTGCCGGTCGGGGCAAGTACCAGATATTAAGGATCGTCTTAAACGCGATATCACCGAGCTGCACCAGCACATGGGCTGGCACCCGCCCGCGTTTCAGGCCAAAGCGCGGATCGGCGGCTTCAGCCTCGCCTTTGACGGCCCGGTGGATCGGCTGTATGCCGGCATCGCCCTGGCCGAAGCCGCCTGGGCGCGCTACGACAGCCCGGACGAAGCCGAGGCACTGGAGCGAGCCCTGGCCAGCATCGCCGAACGCGCGGCTGAAGAAGCCAACCCGGCTCTACTGGCCCTGCAGGCTGCCGCGCTGGAACACGGCGCACCGTTTTTATGGGATGACGACGAGGTCTCGGTCGGCTTCGGCGCCAGCGCCCAGGTTTGGCCGTCGAATGAGCTGCCGCCACCGGAAGCCATCGATTGGCAAAATGCCAAACGCATTCCGATCGCCATGATCACCGGCACCAACGGCAAGACCACCACCTCGCGCATGTGTGCACGCATCCTGCGCGCAGCTGGTCATACCGTGGGCTTGAGTTCCACCGAAGGCATCTGGCTCAACGATGAGATGCTGGACGAGGGCGACTACGCGGGCCCCGGCGGCGCCCGGGCGATTCTTCGACAAACAGGCGCGACCGCCGCCGTACTCGAAACCGCCCGCGGCGGCCTGCTGCGGCGGGGCCTGGGCGTGGAACAAGCCGACGTCGCCCTGCTCACCAACATCGCCGCCGATCACCTGGGCGACTTCGGCTCCAGCACCTTGCAGGAGCTGCTTGAGGTCAAATGGATCATCAGTCGGGCCGTCAGCGCCAGCGGCAAGGTGGTTCTCAACGCCGACGATGCACGGCTGGTCAAACAGGCTGCCAGCTATCCCGGCCAAGTGGTCTGGTTCAGCCTCGACCCGAACCATCCCAAAGCCGAGTTTCGGCCGGTCGACGGCTGGCTGGTGCGTGAAACAGCGGGCGAACGACAACAACTCTGCCGCATCGAAGACATTCCCCTGTGCCTGGGCGGAGCCGCTCGCCACAACATCGCCAACGCCCTGGCCGCCGCTGCCGTTTGCACGACGCTGGGCGCCACGCCCGAGGCGATCGCCGCAGGCCTGACCGGCATGGACCAGGAACACAATCCCGGCCGCGGCAATCTCTACCAGTTCAACGGCATCACCGCCTTCGTCGACTTCGCCCACAACCCACACGCCATCGCCGCCATGGCCGAACTCAGCCGCGCCCTGCCCGCAAAGCGCCGCCTGCTGGCCTTCGCCCAAGCCGGCGATCGTACCGATGCCCTGCTACGCGAATGCGCCCGCAGTGCCTGGGCATTCCAGCCCGACCAGATCATCATTTCCGAGCTAACCAAGTACGCTCGCGGACGCGCCCACGGCGAGGTCTTTGCCGTGTTGCAAGACGAGTTACAGCGCTGCGGCTGCGATGCCGGAGCCATCCAACACGTCGAAACCGAACTGGAAGCGCTAGAGCAGGCTTTGGAATGGGCGCGCGAGGGCGACTTGCTGATTTTGCTGGTGCTCGGCGAAGCCGATGCCGTGCGGGAGCGATTGACCCGGTTGAGCCAAGGGCGGTAAGGCAGCGCGACAATCCGGCGCTTGACAGAAGAGATATTTCCCAAGTAAAACAAAAGCGCAATCAGGCGCTTTCACCCAGGCTTGATAATCTGCAACCTGGGAAAGAGGTCTATATTGATCAAGCGGGGCATGGCAGCGCATGAGCAAGGGGTGGGCAAACTGCAAATCGACCAACCTGGCCAGGCTGCCGGTCGATGTCTGCAGTCGCCTTCTGTTTGTCGACTCCGAGAGTTTTGGAAAAGCCCTGGCCGATGCGCTGCAAAGTATCGGCGAAAGTCTGAACGCGTCTCGTTGCTCCCTGTTTTTATTCGATCCAGACGAGGATCGAATCCAACTGGCCCAACAGTGGTGCGCTGATGGCGTAGCCGCCAACCCGCCGGAATTGACCAACACCCTCGCTTCCAGCCATTACCCGTGGCTGCTGCAGAAGCTGTTGAATGGCGAGCCAGTC
>SKQS01000149.1 GCA_007118895.1 Wenzhouxiangella sp. | reverse complement strand
TGATCAGATCGATCAACTGCTGGGCGCCGCGGGCCTGGCCCTGCAGCATGAGCTGGCCGTTCTCGATTCTGAATTGCTGCAGCCAGATATCGTTGGGCAGCAGTCGGGTAACCTCGTCGAGTACCGGCACGATCACCGGTTGCCGGCTACGATGCTCGGCCAGGAAGTTGGCCGCCTCCAGCGCGTCATCAAGCTGCTGGCGCAAGGTCATGACCTCCATCGCCTCGGCGCGCAGCCGATCGACTTCGGCCTGCAGTCCCGTGACAGTCTGACCGCGCAGGTGCAGCGACTGGACCATGACCAGCGCCAGTACCACCACGGCAATCCCGGCCAGCACCCAGTTCAGCCGCGCCCGGGCATAGACATGGCGAGGGCGCTGAGCTTCCGGAATCAGGTTGAAGCCTTCGGGCCTCGGTTTTTCCGCTCCTTGCGGCGGCAGGGTGTCAATGGCATGCAATGTGATGCCGATCGAGCCCAGCCACTTAAGCAGTTCATCAAGCTGGACCTTGGGCACCACGCGCAGCTCAACCTGCAAGCGCCCTCGCTCGGTGACCTTGTCGTCGACCCTGAAATCCGACCAGACCTGGTCGGCACGGAACGGCGTGAGCTGGTCCAGCTGGTAACCCAGCGCCTGGGCCAGATTGGCCTCGACCGCGGCAGGCAGCTCGACCGGTGCCTGCAGCACTTCCTCGCCGGGCAGGCACAGGCGAATTTCCGGCTGGCCCTCGTCGAATTCGGTCAGCGCCTCCTGCCAGCGGCCTTTCAGCAGCTGCAGATCCTCGGCCATGCCGAAGCGATCCAGTTGCTTGACCGCCTCGCCACCTCGCCACACCGAAAGCTCCTGGCCGGAAGCATCAGGGACCAGCAGCACGGTCGGACGCGGCGGCACCAGGCGCTCTCGAAAGTGCGCCGGTAACAACGCCGACAATTCGCCGAACCACCAGTCGATAAAGGTCTTAAGCCCGCTGGACCGGTAGCGGCCGCGCAGGGTGGCCAGCTGGTCGTTTAGAAAATCCTGAATCATGACTCCTCGAAGTTATCGCGCCAGCGCACGATCCGAAATGGCCGGCCCTGGCTGTCGGTGCCAAGGCGGATGGTGGCCTCGATCTGGCTCCAGGTTCCCGAAGACAGCGTCGCCCGGCTGCGAATGCTAAAGGTCAGGCCGCCAGCTTGCAAGGCCACTGGCGTTCCGTCGGGCAGCATCAGCTGGCCAGGATCGCTGGGGTGCATCATCTCACGCTCGCTGACAAAGCTTTCGGCGCTGGCCCGATCCATCTCCGGCAGCGCCATCAGCACATCGACCGGGGCGAAGGCCGGATTGACCTGGCCGCGACCTGAGTGGACAGTAAACAGATGCTGTAACTGGCGATAGAGTTCCCAGCTCACGCCAATGACCTGCTGCAGTTCATCGACTGACTCGAATGGTGCATTGCGCGGACCATAGGGGTAACCGGCGCGCCGATACTCGTCGTCCTTGGCACCGTAAAGCCTGGGCACATCACCGGGCTCGCGCCAGTCCTGGATCGCATCGGCCAGCTGCCAGGCCGACTCCGGTTCCATGCCATGTGCCAGAAACAGGTCCGTAAGCAATTCGCCGGTAGCCGCATTGAGATCGACCTTGCCGGTTTCATCGGTGATCCGGATTGAAACCTCGGCATCGCCGAATGGCATGGTGTACTCGCGGCCATCGGGCACCCAGCGCGTCTCGAAATCGGGGTTGCGCAGCTCGAACACCGCACGGTGCAGCCCTGCCTCGGCGGCATAGCGGGCCTGGGTGGTGTCGAACAGGAACCGCGACTGCATGCTCTCGGTGCGAGCCAGCACGGAAAAGGTGCCGACGACGATGGTCAGCAGCACCAGCACCCATAGCACGATGATCAGTGCGATGCCGCGTGAAGGTCGCTGGATCCCCTGGGCGCTCACTTCACTGATTCCTCAGCAGGCCGCCGCCCGGCTGTACCTGGTGCATGGTGCGAGAACGCGCCGCGCGAACCCCACCGGCGTCGATTCTCAGCGGGGTGACGAGATCCGGCCACTCCAGGCCATGGCTGTCTTCCAGCTCGATGCTCAGCGAAACGGCCAGCGGCACGACGCCCGGCTCATCCCACAGCGAGTCCCAGAAGGTATCCTCACCGTCTTCGTCCGTATCGAGGAAGGAAAACTCGCCGCGACCGAGGCCGTCGATCAGGACAATCCCTTCGGACTGATCGAGATCGCCGGGCTCGTAGCCGTTGAGCAGGGCGTAATAAAACACCAGCTCGCCGCCGCGGCTGCCGCGCTCCAGGCGCAGCTCCTGGACATACGGGCCGCCGTAGCTCAAGTACCCAGGCAGCGGCGCGACGAAGCGCACGAAGTCGCGACCGCCCTCGAACCGGATATGCTCTCCATCGCGGTCTTCCTCGATGGTCAGGGCCAGCGCCAGCGACAGCTGACGACGTATGAACTGGTGGGTCACACGCAAGCGGTTGGTCTTTTCGATCAGCGCCTCACCGGAGGCTGTTGAGCGCACGCTGGCCTGGAAGCCACCGTAGGCCATGGCCATGATCAGCGCCACCAGGGCGATGGCCAGCAACACCTCGACCAGGGTGAATCCGCGCTGGCGCTGAAGCATCATCCTCATCGAGCCAACCGCCGCTGTTCCCAGTGATCGTCCGACGATCGCAGAGTGTCGAACACCGCCTCGCGGCGAGCCTGGCCCTCGCCCCAGCTGACAATGAGCGTGACCCGGTAAAGATTGACCGAAGACGACTCCGGATCAAGCCCGCGCTCGTCAACCACCATCCAGGGCTCGATCTCCAGCTGCCAGTCATAAGTGTCGTTGAAACGACCGTGACTGCGGCCGGGCTCGATCGGCTCCTCGATGCCGACCATGTCGAGCTGGGTCTGGGCCCAGAGCGCGGCTTGAGTGAAGTCGCCGGCGCGCCGGGTATTGCTCAGCGAGACCGACAGGATCTGCAGAGTGATGCCGAACAGCAGGGCAAACACGGCAAAGGCCGCCATCACCTCGATCAGGGTGAAACCTTGCTGTGACCTGGGGGCATGCAGCGTCATGATCAGTCGCGATTGATGCTGATTTCGCCGGTCAGCCAGGCCACGGTGATTTCCCAGGCGCGACCGTCGATATGCAGGGTGACGGTGCCGCCGGTGGAGGCGCCGTCTGGATAGAAGCGTATGCCGCCGGCTTCTTCGCCGGTCAGTTCCGAGCGGGCTGTGTCCAGGGTGATCTCCAGGCCGTCAGGCAATGTTACCGAGTCGCGCCCCGGGACCGTCCAGACCCGGTTGCGGGCGTCAACATGGAACACCTGTTCACTGCGATGGACAATGGCCAGGGTTCGAGTCTGGCGCAGACCAGCCACCACTTCGCGGGCGGCATTGCGAATCTCGGCACCGCTGACGCTGCGACTGACCGACACGCCCACGGCCGCGAACAGCATGGCTGCCAGCACCATCACCAGCATGACTTCCATCAGGCTGAACCCGCCGGCCGGTCGCGTCGGTGCCGGCAGGCGGGCAGTAAAACAAGTGCCTGGCTTCACGACGATGGTAGTCGGGACGGTCAATCCCAGTTGGTGATCTGGCGATTGATGCCCTCGCCACCGGGCGAGCCGTCAGCGCCGTAGGAGTAGAGATCGAAGCTGCGATGCTGGCCGGGGAAGCGGTAGTGATAGGCATTGTCCCACGGGTCGTTCAGGTTGGAGCGGTTGACGTAGGGCCCGTTCCAGTTCGACACGTTCGACGGCCGCTCGACCAGCTCGCGCAACTCGCGCGGCAGGCGCCCGGTGTCGAGATAAAACTCATCTACCGCCGAAGACAGGCGCTGGATTTCAGCCTGGGCGGTGCGCACCTTGGCGTCCTCGCCACGTTGAAAGATATTGGGCACCACCAACCCGGCGATCAGGCCGAGAATCAGCAGCACCACCAGCAGTTCGATCAGGGAGAAGCCCTGGGCCGTATTGACACGTTTCATGATCTACCTCGAATACTCATATCAAGCCTGCGCAGGCAGGCGTCAATGCACGAATCCTTTGACCACCAATCAGGCGATCAATTCATTGATGCTCAGAATCGCCAGCAGCACCGACATCACGATGGTGCCGATCAGCACCGCCAGGCCCAGCGTCAGCGCCGGCACCAGCATGGCCATCAGGCGGTCGACCGTGGTCTTGACCTCGCGGTCGTAGGTGTCGGCGACTCGCAGCAGCATTTCGTCCAGCTTTCCGGTTTCCTCGCCGACATTGACCATCTGCAGGGCCAGGCGCGGAAAGTTGCCGCTGGCGGCCAGCGCCCGGGCCATCTGGCTGCCGGTCTTGACCTGCTTGGCAGCGACCGCGACATCCTCGCGCAGTACGCTGTTGGTCATCACGTTCTTGGCGATCGACATCGCCGACAGCAGCGGCACACCGTTGACCAGCAAGGTGCCGGTGGTGCGTGTCAGCCGCGCGGTCTCGATCTTGGCGATGATGTCGCCAACCCAGCGCATGCGCAAAAAGCGCCGATCCCAGCGCAGCCGGGAGGCCGGGCGCGCCAGCTGCATGCGAAACCACAACAGCACGACCACAGTCACCCCGATAATGGCCCACCAGTAGTGCTGCAGTGCGCCGCCGACCGCAACCACGATCCGGGTCAAAAGCGGCAGCTCGCCGCCGAAGTCCTCGAACATGGGGATGAACTGCGGGATCACATAGACCATCAGCAGAATCAATGCCGCGATCGCCAGCAAAACCAGCAGAATCGGGTAGATCAGCGCCGAAACCACCCCGTCCTTCAGTTCCTTGGCGCGCTCGATATACTCGGCCAGCCGGGCCAGGGTCTGATCCAGCGAACCGCCCACCTCGCCGGCCCGGACCATGTTGATGTAGAAACGGGAAAACACCCCGTGACGTTCCTCCAGGGCGTCCGACAGCGAACCGCCCTCGCGCACCTTGTTGCGGATCCGCTCGACCACGTGGCCGACACGCTCGTTCTCGGCCAGCTCGACCAGGATGCCAAGCGAGCGGTCCAGCGGCAGTCCGGCGCCGAGCAGGGTCGACAGTTGCTGGGTCAGATCGCCGATCTCGCGCTGGTTCAGCCCGCGACGTGGCCGGAACAGGGTCTCGATGCGAAAGCCCGAGCCCACCTCACGCGCCGAGACCGGGATGTTGCCAGCCTCCTGCAGTCGCGCGATCACCAGGTCCTGGCTGGGTGCTTCCATCTCGCCGGTCAGCGTCTCTCCAGCCGGCGTGACCGCCTTGTACTCGAACAGCGCCATGTCAGGCTTCCTGCGTCACCCGCAGCACTTCCTCAACCGAGGTTTCGCCGCCCAGCGCCTTCAACATGCCGTCCTCGTACATCGTGCGCATGCCTTCCTCGCGCGCCAGACGTTCGATTTCACCTGCCGTGGCGTGCTTCATGACCAGGCGGCGGATGGGGTCGGTCATACCCAGAAGCTCCAGGATGCTGGTCCGCCCACGGTACCCGGTGGGATTGGTTTCACTGCTGCCGGGGCGATACAGGGTGATCGACTCGGGATCGGCAAACTTGTCCAGGCCCAGTTCGCGGGCCATTTCCGGCAACGCGCGATAGGTTTCACGACACTCCGGATCCAGCCGACGAACAAGGCGCTGGGCCATGATGGCATTGACCGTGGAGGTCATCAGGTAATCGTCCACGCCCATGTCCAGCATACGGGTCACGCCGCCGGCGGCATCGTTGGTATGCAGAGTCGACAGTACCAGGTGACCGGTCAGCGCTGATTGAATGGCGATCTTGGCCGTTTCCAGGTCGCGCATTTCACCGATCATGATGACGTCCGGGTCCTGGCGGACGATGGAGCGCAGCGCGTGGGCGAAATCCAGCCCGATCGAGGGCTTGGCCTGGATCTGGTTGATGCCCTCGATCTGGTACTCGACCGGGTCCTCGACGGTGATGATCTTGCGCTCGGGCGTATTGATGTGGCTGAGCGCGGTGTACAACGTGGTGGTCTTGCCGGAGCCGGTCGGGCCAGTAACCAGGATGATGCCGTGCGGCATCTCCAGCGCCTTGATGAATTTCCTGCGAGTATCGTCGGCAAAACCGAGGCTGGAAAAATCCAGTATCACCGCCTCGCGGTCTAGAATACGCATCACCACCGACTCGCCATGGGCGGTCGGCACTGAGGAGACGCGAAGGTCCAGCTCCTTGCCGCCGACCCGGTGCATGATGCGCCCATCCTGCGGCAGCCGACGCTCGGCGATGTTGAGCTTGGCCATGATCTTTACGCGCGAAATGACCGCCGCAGTCGATCGGGCCGGTGGCGCCTCGACTTCCTGCAGTACGCCGTCGATGCGATAGCGCACCTTGAGGCGATTTTCGAACGGCTCGATGTGGATGTCAGACGCCCGCGCCTCGACCGCCCGCTGCAGAATCAGGTTGACCAGGCGAATGACCGGGGCCTCGGATGCCAGGTCGCGCAGGTGTTCGACGTCCTCTTCATCGTCACCGGCGTCGTCGGAGCCAAGGCTTTCGACGATCTGGCCCATCGCACTTCGCCCGCCGCCGAAATAGCGCTCGATGGTGTTGTCGATCTCGGAATTGACGCCAACCCTGGCCAGCACTTCGCACCCGGTCGCCATCTTCAGCGCCTTCAGCGCGACCGTGTCGCGCGGATTGGCCATCACCACCTCGATCTGGTCATCGTTGATGCGAATCGGCACCAGGTGCTGCTGCTTCATGTAGCGCACCGAGATGTCCTCGATCTGCGGGGCATCTTCGGGGTACTCCTTGTCCGACACCAGCGGGATATCAAGCATCTCCGACTGGGCCACCGCGAGGTCGCGCTCGGACACCAGGCCGAGCCGAACCAGCAGGGTCAACAGGTTGCCGCCATGCTGGTCACGATAGGCCCTGGCGCGGTTGAGGTCGTCCTGACGCAGCCGCCCCTGGTCCAGCATCAGTCGGCACAGTTCGGTCGCCTCATCTTCGAGATGGTCGCCGACGCTGGGCAGCAGGTCGGTATCCGGTGTACTTGCAGAATGCGTTTCCATAGGCTATCGCAGTGTATTGGGCGGTATGTCCGGGCGCTCCGGTCGGCCACTACCTGGCATGACGGACTGAATCGCTGATGGTGAGGATGATGACCCTCATTTCCGGCCTTGGTTCAACGGCTGGCGCGTCATCACCACTTCCTCCAGAAACGGTCGGTTCATCAGAATCCAGGTTGCGACCGGGATCACCGCCGGAAACATCAGGTAACCGAGCTGGTAACACAGGGCGATCGCGGTAGGCGACAGTGCCGACTGCTGGACCACCGAGGCCGCCTCCGGCCCCATCAGAAACGCAAGGTCGCGCCACACCTCCCAGAATACACCCCAGACCGCCACCAGCGAAACCACCAGGTAGCCGATCAGCAGCTGCAGCAGACGACGCTTGACCGTCATTGGGGTGGCCATGATCAGCCCGAACAACAGTGCCATGCCCCAGGCATAGATCATCGGGTTGACGTGCAGGTTGAGCATAACCTGCTGCCCCTCGACCCGTCGGGCCATGGCGATCAAAGTCTGTATCTCGAGATGAAACTGCAGTTGCACCACCCGGTCGAACACCGCCGGGAAAAAGCCGCGCATCAGCCATTCGCTTAAGCGCGCGGTGGGCACCATCAGAAAGCTGGCGAAAAAGAACCACAGGAAAAAACCCATCGGCAGATACAGCGCAGCCAGGATGAACATCTCCTTGACCGGATTCATCCGGGGCTTTTTGCTCTCTTCGCGTTCAGTCGCCGGTTGATCGTCGCTCATGCTCGTCCACTTTTCCTATAAGTCATCACACCAGGCACGGGCATTTTCGAACATTCGCTGCCACGGTGACCAGTCACCCCAGGCCTTGGGCGCCCAGGAAAAGTTGACCGCCCTGAGCAGTCGCTCCGGATGCGGCATCATGATCGTCACCCGACCATCCTCGCTGCACAGCCCCGTGATGCCTTCGGCAGACCCGTTCGGGTTGTCCGGATAGCGTTCGGTCGGCCGGCCATGCCCATCAATATAACGAAGACAGATCCTGGCATCAGCCGGCTGTCTGTCATCGAAACGAGCCCTGCCCTCACCGTGCGAGGTCACGACCGGCAGCCATGAGCCGGCCATGCCGGTCAGAAAGATCGAGGGCGAGGGTTCGATCCGGACCTGGCTCAGGCGCGCCTCGAACTGACGCGATCGATTGTGCACGAATCGCGGCCAGGCAGCGGCGCCGGGTATGATCTCGGCCAGCGATGACAGCATTTGGCAACCATTGCAAACCCCCAGTGCAAAGCTGTCGGAACGCTCGAAGAAGTCGGCGAACTGTTGGCGCAGACGATCATTGAATAGAATCGACCGCGCCCAGCCCTGGCCGGCGCCAAGCACATCACCGAAGGAGAAACCGCCGCAGGCGACCAGGCCGCGAAACCCGGTCAGATCCATCCGGCCGCTCTCCAGGTCGCTCATGTGCACATCGACAGCCTCGAATCCGGCCGCCATGAACGCACGAGCCATCTCGCGCTGGCCGTTGACTCCCTGTTCGCGCAGAATGGCTACTCGCGGCTGATCGCCGCCGATAATGGCCGGCGCCTGCTCGGGCCCGAATTCGAGCCGGGCAGCAAGACCAGGGCGCTGCCAGTCAGCCGCCCACTCCAGCTCTTCGTCGGCGCACTCGGGATCATCGCGAAGACCAGCCACAGCGTGGCTGGTCTCGCTCCAGATCCTGGCCAGCTCCGACATCGGGCGAACACTCAATGGTCCGTCAACTCCCTGTATTTCGAGCCGGTCATGGTCAGCGGGCTGGCCAATGAAGCGGCTGCAACCGGCCAGGCCGGCGCGCTCGACCAGCTCCAGGACCTGGTCCCGGGCCGCAGACGGCACCTGCAGCACCAGCCCCAGCTCCTCGGCAAACAGCTCAACCAGCGGGTCGCACCCGGCAGGCAGACTGATATCCAGCCCGACCCGGCCAGCCAGCGCCATTTCAAGCAGCGTGGTGTACAACCCGCCATCGCTGCGGTCGTGAACGGCCAGCAACAGGTCGGCAGCCAGCAGCTGCTGGGCCAGTCCAAAGGCTGACTTGAGCATCTCGGGGTCGTCCAGGTCCGGCACGGCACCGAGTTCACGACCGCTGACCTGGGCCAGCGCCGAGCCACCCAGCCGCCCCGAGCCCAGATCAATCAGCAACAGCTCGCTAGCAACCCCGGACTGAAGCGCCGGGGTGACTGCCCGGCGCACGTCGGCAACCGCGGCAAAACCGGTCACGATCAGGGACACCGGTGCGCGCATGTCATGCTTCCGATCATCCTCGCCCCACACCGTCTGCATCGACAGCGAGTCCTTGCCGACCGGGATGGCAAGTCCCAGCTGCGGACACAGCTTGCCGGCCACTGCTTCGACGGTAGCGCGCAGCGCGGCGTCCTGGCCCGGCGTGCCGGCAGCCGCCATCCAGTTGGCCGACAGCTTGATCCGGTCAAGACCGTCGAGCAGCACGCCCGACAGGTTGGTAATCACCTCACCGACCGCCATCCGCCCGGAAGCCGGCGCATCCCAGACCGCAAGCGGCGTGCGCTCGCCCATCGCCATGGCGCAACCGGCAAAGCCCTCGTAGTCGGCCAGGGTCAAGGCGTGGTCGGCCACCGGCACCTGGTGTCTGCCGACCATCGGATCTCGAGCGGTCAGACCACCAACCGAACGATCACCGATGGTGATCAAAAACGATTTGCTGGCCACCGCTGGCAGCCGCAGCACGGCACCAATGCAGTCATCCAGGTCCAGCCCCTCGAGCCCGTCGTTGCCTGGCCGATGCCGCTCGGTAACGGCATCGCGATGCATCTTCGGCGCCTTGCCAAGCAAGATCTCCAGGCCCAGATCGACGGCCGGCTCGCCGAGCAAGCGATCATCCAGACGCAGGTGGCCCTGTGCAGTAGCCGGACCGAGATCAGCCCACGGGCAACGCTCGCGAGTGCAGATGGCAGCGAAGCGATCAAGGCTTTCCGGCGCAACCGCCAGAACATAACGCTCCTGGGCCTCGTTACACCAGATGGCCATGGGCGAAAGTGACGGGTCGGCCGACGGTATCTCGCGCAGCTCAAGTACCCCACCGACCCCACCGTCGTGCAGCAGCTCGGGGATGGCGTTGGAAAGCCCGCCGGCGCCAACGTCGTGAATTGACTCGATCGGGTTGCCCTCGCCTTCGGCCCAGCAGCGGTCAATCACTTCCTGGCAACGACGCTGCATTTCCGGATTGCCGCGCTGAACCGAGGCATAGTCCAGATCTTCTCTGGACTGCCCTGCGCTCATCGATGAGGCCGCACCACCGCCCAGCCCGATCAGCATCGCCGGACCGCCGAGCACAATGACACGATGACCAGCTTCAAGCCGGTGCTTGGCGGTCTGCGAATCGCAGATGACCCCGCTGCCCCCGGCGATCATGATCGGCTTGTGATAACCCCACAGCCGTCCGCCCAGCTGGCTCGAAAAGGTGCGGAAGTAGCCGCCGAGCGCCGGACGACCGAACTCGTTATTGAATCGGGCCGCCCCGACCGGGCCCTCGATCATGATCTTCAGCGGAGTGGCAAGCCGGCCAGGTGGAACCGGCGCCTGCTCCCAGTCGCGCCGCATTCCCGGCAGGCGCAGATCGGAAACGCTGAAGCCGGTCAAGCCGGCCACCGGTTTTGCGCCCCGTCCGGTCGCCGCTTCATCGCGAATCTCTCCGCCGGCGCCGGTCGCCGCACCCGGATCAGGCGAGATGGCGGTCGGATGGTTGTGGGTCTCGACCTTGATCTGGAAATGTAACCGACGCGGCTCGGTCCGGTATTCGGGCGCGCCGGCGCGGGCAATCAGCACCTTTGAATCGTAGCCCTCGATCACCGCCGCATTGTCGTCGTAGGCGACGATCACACCCTGGGGATTTCGCGCATGGGTCTGGCGAATCAGGCCAAACAGTGAACCATCCCGATCAACGCCGTCGACAGTCCAGCTGGCATTGAAGATCTTGTGCCGACAGTGTTCGGAGTTGGCCTGCGAGAACATCATCAACTCGGCATCGGTGGGCTCGCGGCCCAGTTGACGATATGCAGCAACCAGGTAGTCGATCTCGTCTTCGCTCAGGGCCAGGCCCATGTCCGAGTTGGCCCGGGCCAGGCCCGCGTGCGGATCGTCTCCGAGCTCGATACGGCCCAGCGACTGCGGCGGATGACTGTCGAACCAGCCGGCGAGTTCGGCATCAGCAGGCACCACCACCTGAGTCATTCGGTCGCTGATCACCTCATCTGCCCGACCGCCAAGGGAGCGCGCGTCAAAGCCTTCGAAATGGAACAGCACCCCGTGTTCGATCCGCCCGGCATCGGCCAGGCCGCAGCGCCTTAGCAGTTCGGTAGCCTTGCTGGACCAGGCCGTGGTGGTACCGGGGCGGGGTAGAACCAGCAAGTCGCCGGACGCCGGCGCCGCTGCTGACGACTTTGCCTTGAGCAGGCTCAGCAGGCGTTGCCCGGCAAGTCCGTCGGGTAGCGTATTGCAATCGAGCAGATACAGGTCAGTGGCAGTGACCGCCAGCTTTCGCCCGGCCAGCGCAGACAGCCGGTCGGCAATCTGCGTCAGGCGGAATGCCGGCAGGGCAGAAGGGCCCAGCAACTGGATCATCGATGCCCTCGAATTGAGCCCGGCATTACCATCAAGAAGACACGCCCTCGCTTGATCCCTGAATCCACAAGGAATTTCCGAGTTAAGAAACAAGCCGGGTATTTTACCCGGCTTGCTTACCGCCCTGTCAGCGGCCGTTGGCCAGGTTGTCGAGTCGCTGACGCAGCTGCTCCGGCGGCACGTAGCCAGGAATCAGATCTCCATTGAGCGTCATCAGCGCTGGCGTGCCGGTCACGCCCATGGTCTGTCCAAGCAGATACTGATCATTGACCGGATTGTCGCACTCCGCCTTGCGGGGGGTCCGTCCGGCCTTGGCGATATCCATGGCGTCCTGCTGATCCTCGGCACACCATACCGAGACCAACTTTTCATAGGTGCCCGAGCCAACCCCGGCTCGCGGGAAGGCCAGGTAGTGAATGGTGATGCCATTGGCGTTGTACTCATCGACCTGTTCGTGCAGGCGACGGCAGTAACCACAGTCGGGATCAGTAAACACCAGGATCTGATGATCGGCGTCGTCGTTGCCAAAGCTGATCCAGGTGGCGCGATCCAGTTCCTCCAGCGCCTGCTGGCGAACCTCCGCCTTGGCAGCATCAGTCAGATCGACCTGGGTCTCCAGGTCAAGCATGCGTCCCTGCATCAAATACCTGCCATTGGCGCTCATGTACAGGATTTCGCCGCGAATGCGAACCTCATAGATGCCATCGATCGGCGTTTCATTGATGACCAGTTCGGTCGAATCGCCGACCAGGGTCTGCAGACGGGCCTCTATGGCCGCTGGATCAGCACTGACCGGACCGGTCAGCCACAGGCCCAGCAAGACCAGGCAGAAAACGAACGGGCGGCAATGGGATTTCTTGTTTGACATGTCTAATTTCCGGTCCTTGAACAGATTCAGCAGATTTTTTGATTTCGGATCGGCCTGGCCGTCCGGAATGGCTGTTGGAACGCAGGCGATTCCAAAGGTTTCGAAATTGTCGCGATTTTCACCCTCTCGGATGGTGGCTGGCGTAGAGTTCCTTGAGCCGACTCCGGGACACATGGGTGTAAATCTGGGTCGTACTGAGATCGGCATGCCCCAGCAGCATCTGCACCACCCGCAGGTCTGCGCCATGATCGAGAAGATGGGTGGCGAAGGCATGACGCAGTCGATGCGGAGAAAGGCTGCCGCCAATTCCGGCATCGCCGGCATGTCGACGAATCCTCAGCCAGACCGCCTGGCGCGACATGCGCTGGCCGCCACGCCCGATGAATACCGCCTGGCCACTGCCACCTTGACCGAGCAAACGGGGGCGTGCATCTCGCAGATAACAAGTCAGGGCATCGACGGCCGACTCACCCAATGGGACCAGGCGCTCACGGCCGCCCTTGCCAACGACCCGCACGACGCCACGCTGCAAATTGAGTCCAGCCAGATCCAGACCGACCAGTTCACTGACCCGTAGGCCGGTGGCATACAGCAGCTCGAGAATGGCTCGATCACGTAAACCCAGCAAGTCACTGGAATCGGGCTGGGCCATGAGGGCCGAAACCTGCGCCTCGGTCAGCGCAGAGGGAAGACGCTGCGGGCGGCGTGGCCCTTCGATTGCCGCCATGGGATTGGCGTCAATCAGCTGCTCGCGCACCAGCCAGGCAAAGAACTGGCGCAGACATGACAATTGCCTGAGGATGCTGGAAACCGCATCGCCGCGTCTCAGACGACCTGCCAGAACACCCAGCAGGGCCTGTTGATCAACAGCATTCAACGAGCTGCCAACGGCAGCGGCCAGCGACTCGAGATCACGGCGATAGGCTTCCAGGGTCAGACGAGCGACACCTCGCTCGGCCCACAGGGAGTCCAGAAAACGATCAACAAGAAGGGCGGTATCCCGGTCCATGGGACCAGCGGAGGCCGGCGCACCGGCCTCCGCTTTACCGATCAAGCTCAACGCTTGCCTGTCAGCTTGGCAATACCGTGCTGGGCAGCTTCCTCGAGATCGGCGATTCGCTGCTTGGTGGTGCGCCGAAACTCATCAATCGCCGAGCGCCGATTGGACAGTTCATGGCTGGCCAGCTCGCTGATCGCATCACGCAATTCCTCGACTGCGGCCAGAACCCGGGACATGTCACCGCCACCGGCAGCCGCACGCACGGTCTTTTTCTTGCCGCGCTTCTTGGAAGCCTTCTTCTTGGAAGCCTTCTTCTTGGAAGCCTTCTTCTTGGAAGCCTTCTTCTTGGAAGCCTTCTTCTTGGAAGCCTTCTTCTT
>SKQS01000275.1 GCA_007118895.1 Wenzhouxiangella sp. | reverse complement strand
GACGCCTTCTACTGCAACGCCCTCAGGCCCCGCATCTGCTGGCTTTTGCTCGGTCGCAAGTCCTCACCGTAGGGTGAGCTACGCTTCCGGCTTGCTCGGTCGCAAAAGCCACCAGCTACGGAACCTGAGAACGTTTCGCGACGAATGCGTCACGAATAGCGGAGGCTGAGTCCTTCGATAGCGTCGGGATGGCGCTCGATCCAGCGCTTGACGTAAGGGCAGCGCGGCCTTACCCGGAGGTTTTTTCCAGCCGCCCAGTTCAACGCATGGCGGGTCAGGTCACCGGCGATGCCGCGACCGCCAACGGCCTTGGGAACCTCGACACTGTCCATGCTGACAACATCGCCCTCGAGGCGGTAGCTCAGGAGGCATTCGCTGCCATCGACAATGGCGACAAAACGCTGGCTTTCGGCCTGGTGCTGGATATTCATGTACACCAGTATAGCGGGACTGTCTGCAGTCAGGCATCGGCGGCGACTTGCCGATACAATCAGGAGCTCGATTCCCGCACCCAGTGCTCTGTCAAGGATTTCTCAAGCCGATGAATACCATCAAGCGACTAATAGTTCTGTCCCTGATTCTGGCCCCAGCGGCAGTGCTGGCCGAGGGCATGAGCCTGGCCGATATCGCCCGCCTGCAGCAGGTAGGAGAAATCGCGATCAGTCCCAACGGGCAACATGTTGCCTTTACCCGCCAGGTCCCGCGCGACCTGAAACATCAGGATGACGGTCCGGCCTGGTCGGAGCTGCACGTGATCGATGCCGACGGAGCGGTTCGTTCCTACATCAGCGGCGAGGTCAACGTCCGGGCAATCGACTGGCTGCCCGATGGCTCCGGGATCAGCTACCTTACCCGGCGCGATGGTGCGAGCGTGCTGAAGCAGATTCCGCTGCGCGGTGGCCAGTCGCAGAAACTGGCGAAAGTCGGCGAGGGTGTGCTGGGCTACAGTTTTGACCCAGCGGGCGGCCGGGTGGCGCTGATCGCCTTCGAGGAAGACGACGAGGATCTCAAGCGCCAGCGCGAGATGGGTTTTACCCAGATCATCTTCGAGGAGGACTGGAAGCCGCGGCGGCTGTGGATTGTCGATCTGAATGACGATGGCAACGATGCCGAACCGCTGCCGATCGAAGGCTCGGTGCAGCGGGTGGACTGGTCGCCGACCGGCGATCGGCTCAAGATCGTGGTCACGCCGCGCCAGCTGGTCGACGACACCCTGATGTTCCAGCGCATCCGCATCATCGACCCACAGGGCGCGGAGCTTGGCCGGATCGACAATCCCGGCAAGCTGGGTCAGTCTGCCTGGAGTCCCGATGGCGAGCACATCGCCTTCATCGCCACCGAGAGCATTCACGATACGCGTGAAGGCAGGCTGATGGTTGCCGGCAAGCAGGGTGGCGAGTGGCTGCACCTGCTGCCCGGGCTGGAAGGACACGTCTGGCACGTCGACTGGCTGGATGCCGACCAGGTGCTGTTCATCAGCTACGAGGGCGTCGAGGCCCGGCTGGCGGTGATCGGGCCCGACGCTGACAACCAGCGCACGCTTTGGCAGCAGGACGGTCTGATCTTCGATGCCATCGCCCCGGCTGCTGACGGCCATCTGGCGCTTGCCGCCCATACCGTGGCCCATCCGCGTGAGGTGTTTCGCTGGACCGAAGAAGGACCTGAGCGGCTGACCGACAGCAATCCATGGCTGGCCGACCGGCGCCTGGCGCGCCAGGAAGTGGTGGTCCATCCTGCCCGTGACGGGCTGATGATCGAGGGCCTGCTGCTCTATCCCCTGGATTATCGGGAGGGTCGTCGCTACCCGCTGATCCTGGCCGCCCACGGCGGGCCGGAAGCACACTATTCCAACGGCTGGCTGACTACCTACAACCTGCCGGCTCACCATGCCGCTGCCGAAGGCTACTTCATGTTTTACCCCAACTACCGCGGCTCGACCGGGCGCGGCGTGGCATTTACCGAGACATCCCAGGGCCGACCGGCGCGCGAGGAGTTCGATGACCTGGTCGACGGGGTGGATTACCTGATCGAGGAAGGTCTCGTCGATGCCGATCGGGTTGGCATCACCGGCGGCTCCTACGGCGGCTATGCCTCGGCATGGGCGGCGACCTATTACTCGGAGCGCTTCGCCGCTGCCGTCATGAACGTCGGCCTGTCGGACAAGATCGCCATGCTCGGCACTTCAGATATCCCGCAGGAGCTCTACCTGGTTCATTATCTGACCTGGCCGTGGGAGGACTGGGCAATGTATCGCGAGGCCAGCCCGATCTACCACGTGCAGAACGCGCGCACGCCGATCCTGATCCTGCATGGTGACGCTGACCCCAGGGTCGATCCGACCCAGTCGCACATCCTCTACCGCTACCTGGTGCTGCAGGAAAACCCGCCGCCGGTCCGCCTGGTGCTCTATCGCGGCGAGGGTCATGGCAACCAGCGCGCCGCCTCCCGCTGGGACTACAGCCTGCGCCTGATGCGCTGGATGGATCATTATCTGAAGGACGACGGCGGAGACCCGCCGCCCTATCAGCTCGATTACGGGTTCTGAGGATGGCGCGCAATGTGCTGGGGGAGCCCCTGCTCCCCTGTTCTCGCGATCCGTTGACCGGCTTCTACCGTGACGGCAGCTGCAACACCGGGGAAGATGATGCCGGCTGTCACAGTGTCTGTGCGGTCATGACCGAGGAGTTCCTGGCTTTTTCGGCCGAACGTGGCAACGACCTGTCCACTCCGCGCCCGGCCTGGGGCTTCCCGGGCCTCAAGCCCGGAGATCAATGGTGTCTGTGCGCCGCGCGCTGGCGCGAAGCGCTGCTGGCCGGCAAGGCGCCACGGGTGGTTCTGGAGGCCACTCACGAAGCGACCCTGAAGTACGTGACCCTGGACCAGCTGCGCGCTCACGCCGCCCACACGCTGCACTGAGCACGATGCCGTCAGGTTCCAACCCGGAGCGAGAGCATTGAACGGACAACAGATCCTCGATGTGCTGAATGCGCACAACGACAACACCCTGATGGAGGTGCTCGGTATCGAGTACACCGAGGTGGGCGAAGACAGCCTGACCGCCACCATGCCGGTCGATGCCCGGGTGCACCAACCCATGGGCATCCTGCATGGCGGAGCAACTGCGGCACTGGCCGAGTCGGTCGGCAGCGCCGCATCGGCGCTGAAGCTTGACCTCAAGACCCAGACGGCGGTCGGCCTGGAGCTGGCCATCAACCATCTGCGCTCGATGCGTCAGGGCCAGGTCACGGCTACCGCCCGCGCCGTGCATATCGGCCGCCGCACCCACCTGTGGCAGATCGAGATCCGCGACCAGGATGAGCGGCTGATTGCCCAGGCCAAGCTGACCATGATCGTGCTGGACAGGGAAGGCTAGCGACAAAGGCGCTAGTGTCAGTTTTGCGCTGATCTGTTTTGGTGGCAGGGTGCCGAGCGGCCCTGGCCATGACCGGGCTCGAGGTCGATCGGCGCATTCGCTTTTCCAACTGTTTTATCGCGGGGCATCGGGTGACACCCGACCGCTCGCGGCCTGCTCGGGTGATCGGCTTGATCGATAACTGTTGGGCCCGGTGGCCTCATGCTGGCAAGACTGGCTAAGTGCCTCGGCTTGACTGCCGTTTTCGATAAACCGGTTGGCGTATTTGTTGGTCCGGGCTTTTGTTGTTGCCTGATTCCGCCACCCGTTCAGGCCGCGATCGGTCAGATGCCCCCCGCTGCGGCAGCCCCATGCAGCCTGATGGTTTCCTGACGGTACTGGCTTTGGAGGCGCGAGGGCCCTTGCAAACCTCGAGTGGCAAGCGGTCTGGTCGAGGAGCGCATGCCTCCCCGCAATCGAGACGCTGGGTGCTATTAACGCGGCAATCAAATAGATTGCTGCGTTAATGCCCGGCCGGAACGGCCGGGGCCGCGAAGCGAAGGCATTTGCGGACATGCGCCGCAAATGCCGTGCAACGAATACCGTAGGT
>SKQS01000208.1 GCA_007118895.1 Wenzhouxiangella sp. | reverse complement strand
CGGAACCCGAACCCGAACCCGAACCCGAACCCGAACCCGAACCCGAACCCGAACCCGAACCCGAACCCGAACCCGAACCCGAACCCGAACCCGAACCCGAACCGGTGACCGTGCCGCCGAAACGTCGCCGACGCAAGGCCACCGCACGCCAGGCAGTAACGCGCACCGTGGTCGATCCCGGTTTGTTCCGCGATGGTGAGATCATTGGCGAGGTCGGCAAGGGGCTGGACGTACGAACGGCAACGCTGATCGGTCAGGGCCTGGGCGCGCTGCTGCTCCAGCGCGGCCAGGGTGTGCTGGTCGTTGCCCGCGACGGCCGGCTGTCCGGCGCCAGTCTGCTGGCCGCCCTGGGCCAGGGTATCCGCTCAACCGGGGTCGACATCGTCGAAATCGGGGCAGCTTCGGCGCCGGTTTTCCACCACGCGGCCATCGAGCTGGCTGACGGGTTCGGCGCCCATGTCACCGCCGCTGGACAGGGTGCGCGGATCAACGGCCTGCGGCTGGTATTCGATGGCCGACCGGCCGATGCCGAACTCATCTCCAGTCTGCGTCAGCTGATCGAAAGCGGGCAGTACGAACCCGGCGAGGGGGAAATGGAAGAGGTGCTTGCCGACAGCGCCTATCGCCAGCGTCTCGCCGAGCTGTTCAGCTTCAGCAAGCCGCTCAAGCTGGTGGTCGATTGCGGCAACGGCATCATCGGAGCGCTGGCGCCGGAACTGTTGCGCGAGCTGGGCGCCGAGGTTATCCCGTTGTATTCGGAGGTCGACGGCAGCTTTCCCAATCACCTGCCGGCGCCGGCCAACCCGGAAAACCTGGAAGACCTCAAGTTGTGCGTGCGCAACTTCCGCGCCGATCTGGGTATCGCCTTCGACGGTATAGGCGCCAGCCTGGCGGTAGTTGATGGCAACGGCGAGCCGATAGCGCCGGACCGCCTGATGCTGCTGCTGGCACGTGGCCAGCTAAGGCGCACCAAGGGGGCTGCGGTGGTGTTCGAGGTACGTGGCTCGAGCCAGCTGTTTGCCGAGATCGGCGCCGGTGGTGGCCAGCCGGTCTATGCGGCCAGCAATCGACTGGCGGTGCAGCGCGAAGTCGCCGCGCAGCGCGCGCCGCTGGGCGGCGACATGGACGGGCATTTCTATTTCGCCGAGGATTGGCACGGCCTGGAGGATGCGCTGTATGCCTGCTGCCGGCTGATTGTCGAGCTGGGCGCCGCCGGCGCGCAACCGGCCGAGGTGTTCGGTCAACTGCCGGACGAGGAATCCATGGTGTCACTGGCCATACCCGTGGCCGAGCGAGCCGCTGCCGCGGTGCTTGACCGGGTGATCGAAGAGGGCGATTTCGGCGAGGCCGAGATCACCATCATCGATGGGCTGCGGATCGACTTCGACGATGGCTGGGCCCTGCTCCAGGCCAGCGAGCAGCTCGACGCACTGACGGCGCGTTTCGGCGGCGCCAGCAAGGAGGCCATGCAGCGCATCCAGGAACTGATGCGCGAGCAGCTGGAGCAGACCGCGCCCGAGCTGCAGCTGCCGTTCTAGGGAGCCTTCCTAGTAGGCAAATTCCCGAAACAGTGGGTCCAGGGATTGCTGCCACGGACCTTTCCAGGCGGCCAGCTTGCGCTCGGCCGGGGTCTGGCCGCTGTCGACGATCTCGCGCAGGGTGTTGAGAAATCCGGTTTCGTTCTCGCCACCGGCATCCAGGCGCTGACGCCGGGCCAGGCCTGCGTGAGCGAGGTCCAGAAGCTGGCGGGCAATGTCCCGTACCGAGCGTCCGCCAATCTCGGCAGCCAGGCCGATCCGGGCAGCATCCAGGCGCAGCTGCGCGCGCGCGGCCGGTGACCAGCCGGCGGTCAGCTCCAGGCAGGCGGCCAGGCTGTCGGCATCGTAGAGCAGGCCGACCCAGAATGCCGGCAGTGCGCACAGGCGCCGCCATGGCCCGCCATCGGCCCCGCGCATTTCCAGAAAGCGTTTCAGGCGAACCTCGGGAAAGGCCGTGGTCAGGTGGTCTTCCCAGTCGGTCAGGGTTGGGCGCTCGCCCGGCAGGGCGGCAAGGCGACCGGCAAGAAAATCCCGGAACGACTGACCGGCAACATCGATGTAGTGCCCGTTGCGGCGCACGAAATACATCGGCACATCCAGCATCCAGTCGACGTAGCGCTCGAAACCCATGCCGGATTCGAACACCCACGGCAGCATGCCGGTGCGGTCAGGATCGGTGTCGGTCCAGACCTGGGCGCGGTAGCTCAAATGGCCGCATGGCCGGCCTTCGACGAACGGCGAGTTGGCAAACATTGCGGTGGCAATCGGCTGCAGGGCCAGCGAGGCGCGGAACTTGGCCACCATGTCGGCTTCGTCGGCGAAATCCAGGTTGACCTGCACCGTGCAGGTGCGCTTCATCATGTCATGGCCCAGCGTCCCGACCTTCGGCATGTAGTTGCGCATGATCACGTAACGCGCCTTGGGCATCCACTCGATGTCCTCGCGTTGCGCAGTGGGGTGAAAGCCCAGCCCGATGAAGCCAATCCCCAAAGGTTCGGCCACCGCCCGTACCTCGGCCAGGTGCTGATGCACCTCGCTGCAGGTCTGGTGGAGATTGTCGAGCAGATCGCCGGACAGCTCGAGCTGTCCACCCGGTTCCAGGGTGATCGAGCAGCCGGCCTTCTTCAGCGCGATCGGCAAGTCTTCCTCGGCCACGATCTCCCAGCCAAACCGGCTGCTCAGGCCCTCCAGCATGGCGCGGATGCCGCGTTCGCCGCCATAGGGCAAGGGCTTGAGCGTGGCCAGGTCGAATCCGAACTTTTCATGCTCGGTGCCGATCCGCCATTCCGACGCCGGACGACTGCCGGAGGCCAGCCATTCGGCGAGTTGGCGGGGATGTTCCAGGATCTGGTCGGGCTTCATGTTACTAATACCTTTCATTTCCCGGTGTACGAATCGGCATTATCGCCGCAATGGACCGCCCGGGTCGCGGCTTTATTGCATTGTCCCGCCGTCCAATCTCCGGGCAAGGGGCTATCATTCCCGGATGCGCCCTGATCTGTTCGCACGGGTTTATTGCTTCCGGCTTTTTTTGGCCGCCGCGCTTTGTCTGTTGGCGCTGCCGGGCGGCGCCCAGACGCTGGACCGCGGCTTAGGCCCCGCTCCCGAGTCGCTGGACATTCACCTGGCCCAGAGCCTGCCGGCGATCAACGTCATCCGTGATCTGCACGAGGGGCTGATCACCTTCGACGCCGGGGCGCGGCTGATTCCCGGTATTGCCATGTCCTGGGAAACCTCGACCGACGGCCTGCGCTGGACCTTCGAGCTCGATCCCCGGGCGCGCTGGTCGGATGGCCGGCCGATCACGGCCAATGATTTCGTTCGCGGCTGGCAGCGCGCGCTGGACCCGGACACCGCCTCGCCGACCGCGGCCTTGCTTGATGTGATTGCCAACGCAGAAGCGGTACGTGCCGGCAGGCAGCCGCCCGACGCGCTTGGGGTGAAAGCACTGGCGCCGGATCGCCTGATGCTCGAGCTGGCCCGGCCGACCCCGTGGCTGGCCGAGCTGCTGACCCACCCGGTGGCCTTTCCGATGTCGCCGGATGAGGGGCTTTACAGCGGACCGTTCAGGCTGGCGCGCCAGGTGCCGGGAGCGCACCTGACGCTGGTGGCCAACCCGGCCTGGCGGCTGGCCGAGGAGCTTCGCTTGGAGCGGGTGGTGTGGCATGTCATCGAGGATCCGTCGGTGGAGCTGGCCCGCTACCGTGCCGGTCAGCTGCATATTACCGAGACCATTCCGCCTGGCCGCCTGGCCTGGCTGGAGCAGCGATTCGGCGACCAGCTGCGCATTGCGCCCTATCTCGGCACCTTCTTCCTGGCCTTCAACCTGTCGCAGGAACCCTTCGCCGGCAACCGCGACTTGCGCCGAGCGCTCAGCCTGGTAATCGACCGCGAACTGATTGCCCGGCGGGTGATCGGTGCCGGCGAACTGCCGGCCTGGCGGCTGGTGCCACCGGG
>SKQS01000285.1 GCA_007118895.1 Wenzhouxiangella sp. | reverse complement strand
GCTTGCGCAGGCATAGTGAGCTACGTCAAGCAAGCGTAACACGCGCCACGCCCTGCGCCACAGCGCTTCTTGCTTCGCAAACCGCACTGTGGCTTCGGGCTGCGCTGCAGGCGGACGTGTCAGGGGTTCTGAATGTGGCTTTGAATATGAATGTCTTAGTAAATTGGCTCGGCGGCCGGGTCAGCAGTTCTCGGCGATGAAGGCGCGGGTCTCCTCGATCATGCGCAGCCGCTCATCGTCATCCAGATGCGTTTCGCTGCCATCGTCGCCGCGCACGATGATGCGTGGGCGCTCCTGCAGCCAGAACAGATTCTCGCGCGCCTGCTCGCAGCGCGCCGCCACCTCGGCCGGGTCCGGCTCGGCCTGAACCATTTCCGGCAGCGCCGGCAGCGCAGCGGGCGCCTGGGCCTCGGCCGGCTGTTCTGCCCGCTCGACCAGACCCTCATCCGGGCTGACAACGGAAGCGGCGCTCAGCGAAACCCGCTCGTAGTCGCGGTCGACCGGCGGCTGGGACGAGTAGTGGGTGACATCGTCATCGTCGACCCATTTGTACAGCACATCATCGGCGATCAGCGGCGTGGCCAGGATCAGCAGGGCAATACATAACAGTTTCGGCATCGACACGTTCAATCATCCTTAGCGAGCTTGCAATCCCAGACCATGACTGTGCCTGATCGGTCGCCACAACGCAAGACTGACGGATTTCGGGCAATGTACTGCGTATCTCCTGGTATCGACACTTGCATACGAAAAGGGAGAACTCACCATGAAGCTGCTGCGCCCAATCATCGCGCCTGGCACGATACTGTGCGTCTGCATTCTGCTCGCGCCGATTCCATCACCGGCCCAACATGCCGAGCTGATCTCCAAAGCCGCCAATCCTTTCTACTATGGCCGCCTGGGCAATGCTGGGGGCGAGGGGTTTTGCCAGGTTTCTTCCGACGGCAGCCGCATCGCCTTTGTCAGTTTTGCCCGCAACCTGCTGCCGGGCGACGTCAATGGACGGAGTGACGTGTTCGTCCATGATCGCAGCCTTGGCCAAGTTCGCTATGCCAGCGTTGGCAGCGACGGTCAGCAGGCCAATTCGTCAATCACGAGCCACGCAATCAGCGGCAACGGTCGCTACGTGGTCTTTGCCACCAGCGCCGACAACCTGGTGCCGGGCGTGGACTCGGGTTCAAGGCAGGTATTTCGCCATGACCTGCAAACCGGCCAGACCATCCATGTCAGTCTGGACGAAGATGGTGAGCTGGTTTCCAGCGTGAACCGCGTCGACGGCCTGTCGTTCAACGGCAACCGCGTCCTGGTGGCCGCGACGATCACCGACTCCAGCTTTACTCAGCTGCTGGTTCACGATATCGATAGCCAGGCCACCGTCGTCGCCAGCGTCAATGCCCAGGGAGAGCTGGCGAATGCGTCGGTCGCCAGCCCGGCCCGCCTGTCCGCCGACGGCAGCACTCTGGCTTTTCACTCGCAGGCCAGCAACCTGGCCGACGGCATCAGTAACGGCCTGGACAACCTGTTCATCCGTGATCTGGATGCCCAGACCACCATTCGGGCGCTGACACCGGCGAGCCAGGAGCCGGACGCCGGGATGTTTCTCGCTGACATCAGCGCCGATGGCACATTGGTGCTGATGGCCTCGGCAGCCAGCGGCCTGACGTTCAGTCCACCGCCTGAAGGCGGCGTGCAGACTGTCCAGCTGTATGTTCACGACTGGATCGCCGGCAGCTTCCAGCGGGTCAGCGTCGATGATTTCGGCGTCGCCAGCAACCAGGATATCGTTTTCAGTCAAGCCGGCATCAGCCCCGGCGGCCGCTATGTCACCTTCCTCACGGATGCCGACAATCTGGTTGTCGGCGATACCAACAATGATCATGATGTCTTCCTTCATGATCGCCTCAGTCAGACTACCGTTCGGCTGAACGACAATACCGAGCCAGCGAGCTTCTGGGGCAGCACCTGCGTGGCAGGGCTGGGTGCGGCGGCACCGATCGTCTTCTACCCGTCCGCCACCTCGTCGCTGATTCCTTCACCGGGTGGAGCTGGCAGCGACTGGATGGGCCTTGTCATCGAGGACTTGCCGACCGGTACAACGTCCCTGGCCAACCTGGCACCTGAGCCAGTGCCAATCTGGTCGGGTGATCGGGATAGCCGCGATGCCCGTGTTGCCGGCGGTGGCAGCCATGTGGTGTTTAAGACATCGGCAAGAAACATCGTCAACTCGCCGACCTGGTTCAACTTTCCGCAAGTGGTCAGGCGAAATCTGGTCACCGGTCAGTATGATCTGGTCAGTCAGACGGCAGGTGGCGAGCCGTTGGCAAGTCCAGGGGCGAGCAACCCTTCGGTCAGTCACGATGGCAGCCGGGTTGCCTTCTCGGCCCGCTACGATACTTTGCACGACCTGTCAGGCGACCTGACGCAGCCAGCCGGCAGCCCCGGGGCGACCAGGGAGCAGATCTTCCTCCGTGATATGGGCACGAATGAGCTGGTAACGGTCAGCGTGAACAACGCAGGCGAGCTCGGCGATGGCGACAGCCGCGCCTCGGACATGACCGCCGACGGTCTGGGTGTCGCGTTCTCCTCGAATGCGACCAACCTGGTGCCGGACGATACCAACGGGCGCATGGACATTTTCTATCGCGACCTGGTTACCTCGGAAACGACCCGGGTCAGCCTGTCGTCCGATGGCGTAGAAGGGAACGGAACATCATCGAGGCCGGCGGTCAGCGCCAACGGAAGATTCATCGCCTTTGACTCACTGGCCAGTAACCTGGTCAACGGAGATACCAACGGTGTCACCGATGTATTCGTCCATGACCGGCAAACCGGCCAAACCATTCGCGTCAGCGTGAACTCGGTCGGTGGCCAGGCCAACGGCTCCAGCGACACCCCGTCGATTTCGGCCAACGGACGCTACGTTGCCTTTGCATCGCGCGCCACGAACCTTGATTCGGGTGTGATCAACGGGGACTGGAACGTATTCCGGCACGACAGGCTGACCGGCGAGACCATCCACGTCAGCATCCCTCCCGGCGGCGACTATTTCGCCGTGCGGGCCAGAACCCCGGTGATCTCGGCCGATGGCAGCAGCGTCCTGTTCAGGGTTGATACGGATGGCCCCGATCAGGGCCTGTACCTGCGAAGGATCGACGAGGGCGTCACCTGGCAATTGGGCCGATCCATCCAGGGCGAATTCAACTTTCCGCCCGGGACCCCCGCCGCGCTCAGCCCGGATGGCATGCAAGCCTGGTTTTATCGTTCGCCGGTAGGGCTTGTGGGCGGGGAATACAACGCAACCAGCCAGATATTCAGGGCAGATCTGGACCTGCTGTTTCGCGATGGTTTCGATCAGTTCTGAACGCTGGTATTCCGATCAGCAAGAAAAAAAAGCCCGGCCAGTCGCGCCGGGCTTTCTCTCTAACTGTCATGTGCCGGTTCTTCAGCGGCGTGCTGTCGTGAGGGATCAGCCGCCGAACTCGAAGCGCACGCCGGTCATGAAGGCCCGGCCGATGATCGGTGCGTCTTCCTTGAAGAAGCTCTGGTGCAAGCGACCATCCTCGTTGAGCAGATTGCGCCCCTGGACGAATACCCGGGTGTTCGGCAGCGCCATCGGGCGCCAGGTGACATCAAAGCCCAGCAGATTGAAACCGCTGGTTTCCGATTCCGCCTCGCCGGTATTGGACTGCTTGAATACCCGACGGTAATCGACGCTGAAATCGAAGTCCTGCCAGCCGCTGTCCAGGCCGATGCCGACCCGGGTCGGTGTGATGCGCGGCAGGTTGCCGCCGGCGCGCAGCTTGCCGCGCACGTGATCGGCCGACAGGCGCAGGCTCAACGGCACGCCGCCGGTCAGCAGATCGGCCACGGCGGTCAGTTCGGCGCCGTAGAACTCGGCATTGGCCTGCTCGTTGATGGCCAGCTGGTTGCGCAGTCGGCACAGGCCGCCGGCGCCGGGCGCGCAGTCGGCGGCAGCGCCCTCACCGGCGCGGTTGC
>SKQS01000278.1 GCA_007118895.1 Wenzhouxiangella sp. | reverse complement strand
GTGGGCCTACGTCGAGCCAGCGGAACACGCGCCACGCCCTGCGCCACAGCGCTTCTTGCTTCGCAAATCGCACTGTGGCTTCGGGCTGCGCTGCGAGCGGGCGCGTCCGAAGCTCCCTTCGGGCTTGCCTCTCGGCGTCCGTGGACAGCGCAGGCAACGGAAGCTTGCCGGTTTGCCGCAGGCAAGAAGGCAAGCTGGAGTGCCGTCAAGCGCGTGTTCTCGGCGCTTGATGTAGGCCAAGCTACAGACTTCGCGCCGACGCCTTGCCACGAACGCCGAGAGACAAGCTGAGCGTGGCAATACTTATGCAGGGACTAGTAAATTGTCAGCCGAGCCAACGCTGAGAACCTACAGCGTCGTCCTTGGCGGCAGCAGCACCGAGGCCAGGATCATGCCGGTGGTCAGGGCGACGGCGATGATGCCGGCCAGCATGGCCGTCTCGATGCCCGAGATCACATCATCGCCGAGCATGGCGGCCAGGCTGCGCATGCCGATGCTGCCTGGCACGAGCAGGATCAGCCCCGGCAGGTGCATGATCGAGCCGGGCCGCCCGCTGAAGCGCACGAACAGGTTGCCGGCCAGGCCGACCATCAGCGCGCCGACAAAGGCGCCCAGCACCGGCGCCCCGGTGACTTGGCCCAGGCTGGCGCCGCCAAAGGCTACCAGGCAGGCGACCACCATCCAGATCCAGTCGCGAAGGTGGGCCTGGAACAGCACCGTGAAACCGGCTGCCGCCAACCCGAACCCGGCATACAGCAGCCAGTCAGGACGTGGCGATGGCGAGATCAGATCGACCGGACCGGTCCACCATTGCCCCAGCATGCCGCCGAACACCATGCCGAAGCTCAGCAGCGCAAACACCATCACCGTGGAGGCCAGCCGCGATGCGCCGGAGACCAGGTGGCCGGTCGCCAGCTCCCGGGTCGAGACGGTCAGATCCATGCCCGGGAGCAGCGCGATCAGCCCGGCGATGATGGCCGGCATCAGCGCCGTGGCCGGATCGATACCGCACCAAAGGGTGCCCAGCAGGGTCACCAGCACCGCGGCCACCGGAATCACCAGCCGCGACAGATCCAGCCTGCCGCCCAGCCCGATCACCAGCGCACCGGTCACGCCGCCCAGCCCGGCGGCCAGCAGCATTTCTCGCCAGCCGCCACCAATCAGCGGGCATACCCCGGCCGATACCAGCATATAGGCCAGAAACAGCCTGAAGCCGCGGTAGGCCGGGCTGGCCTGGTCGACCTCGCGCACCCGCTCGTCGGCCTGCTCCGGGCTCATGCTGCCATCGGCCAGCTGCTCCATCACCCGGCTCAGATCCGCCAGCTTGCCCAGGTTGGGAGTGCCCGGCTCCGACCTCGCCAGGAAGGTTTTCTGTTGCGAGCCATCGCCCAGCGAGACGACCAGCGCGGTCGGGGTGGAGAAGAACTCGGCCTTGAGCCCGAGCCGGTCGGCCATGATCTGCATGGCCGATTCCAGCCGGTGTGCCGGTGAACCCACGTGCAGCAGCGCCCGGCCAAGATTGATTACCAGCGCACCATAGCGGCTGGTCTCGAAAGGCTGGGGCGGTTGCGGGTCCGATATGTTCATGTTTGAAGGGCCGGGAGCGATCAGCCAATCTTCGCATAGCGCCCGCCTGCCCGGGTGGCTGCGATGGTTTCCGAGGATCCCGGTGGCCCCGGACAGGCCCCACCGAGGCTAGAATCGAACCACCATGAAAATACCCATTTACCAGGTCGATGCCTTTGCCGAGCGGCTGTTCGAAGGCAACCCCGCGGCGGTTGTGCCGTTGCCAAGCTGGCTGGACGATGAATTGTTGCAAGCCATTGCGGCCGAGAACAATTTGTCGGAGACGGCGTTCGTGGTGGCCGGCCAGGGCCACTGGGAGCTGCGCTGGTTTACCCCGCGTGCCGAGGTCGATCTGTGCGGACACGCCACGCTGGCCACGGCGCACGTGCTATTCAATCACCTCGGCTGCCCACCGGGCCGGATCGAGTTCCACACCCGCAGCGGCAGGCTGCATGTCGAGCAGGCAAGCGCGGGCCTGCGCCTGGACTTTCCGGCCATCGTGCCCGTACCCCTGCCGATGCACTCAGCCGCGGCCGAAGGATTGCTCCAGGGTCTGGGTGCCAAGCCCGAGCAACTGCTGGCGGCGCCGGACTACATTGCCGTGTTCGCCGATCAGGCCAGCGTGGCCTCGCTGGAACCCGACTTCGCCCGGCTTGCCGGCCTGGACCGGCGCGGGGTCATCGCCACCGCCCCTGGTGACCACCACGATTTCGCCAGCCGCTGTTTTTATCCCAAGCTGGGCGTCAACGAAGACCCGGTCACCGGCTCGGCTCACTGCAAGCTCACCCCGTATTGGGCCGAGCGGCTGGGTCGGAGCGATTTGCAGGCGCGCCAGATATCCGCGCGCGGCGGAACCCTGGTCTGTCAGCTGCGCGGCGACAGGGTATGGCTGATCGGCCAGGCCGTTGATTACCTGCAGGGTGAAATCAAAATAATTTTCTAGATACTCAGTCGTCGCGCCCGGGTCGGGACCGGGCCTGCTTGATCTTGCCACGGCGGCGCTTGCCCTCCAGCCGCTTCTTCTTGGCTGCCCGGCTTGGCCGGGTCGGGATGCGTTTGACCGGGCGGCGGTGGGCGCGCTCGATCAGCTCGGCCAGACGCTGCCTGGCATCGATGCGATTGCGGTGCTGGCTGCGATGGCTGCGCGCCTCGATGGTGATCACCCCGGTCGAATCGGCGCGCCGGCCGGCCAGCGCGAGCAGTCGCTTGCGCACCGGCTCGTCAAGTATCTGCGAGGCAGCGGTGTCGAAACGCAGCTGCACGCCGGTCTCGGTGCGGTTGACGTGCTGACCGCCCGGACCGCCGGTCAGGATGAACTTCTCATCCAGCTCGTGTTCGGGCGGCAGAAAGCGCGAACGCTGCGGGTCCATGGCTAGGACTCATCCAGCCGGCTGGCCGGGTCGATCAGCTCCAGGCGCCGGTAGGCGATGCCGGCCTGGGTGCGATTTCGCACCGCCAGCTTGGCGAAGATCTCGCTCATGTGCGCCTTGACGGTGCGCTCCTGGATATTCAGGTCATCGGCGATCTGCTTGTTCAGCCGGCCCTCGGCAACCTGGGCCAGCACCCGAAACTGCTGCGGGGTCAGGCTGGCCATGCGCCGTGCCAGCTCGCGGTCCTCGCTGCTGCTTGCGACCCCGGCAACAGCCGCCGTCAGTCGCTCGGGAACCCACTGCCGACAATCGGCAATGGTGGCGATCGCCTGGTCCAGCTCATCCATGCCCGCCGACTTCGGAATGAACCCGGCCGCGCCATGGTCGAGGACGCGGCGAATGATGCGCGGGTCCTCGTGAGCCGAGACCACCACCACGGCCACCGCCGGAAACTCGTTGCGAATCCCGACCAGTCCGGCCAGCCCACGATTGCCGGGCATGTGCAGATCCAGAAGCAGCAGGTCCAGCTCCGGATGGCCGGCCAGCAGGGCAAGTGTCTCCGGCAGATCGCTGGCCTCCAGCACCAGCGCCCCGGCAAAGCGGGTCTTCAGCGCCTGGCCCAGCGCGGCCCGAAACAGGGGATGGTCATCGGCGATCAGAATCCGCTCCATCACGCAAAGGTACCAGAAACCACCCGATGTCTGTCTCGGGCTCTCTGATACCCTCCAAGGTCCGAGCAGCATTCAGAGTCTGCTGTCTTGGAAGGAGCAAGAAAAGCAGACCACAGAGGCACAGAGATAATTTTTGATCCTTCTCTGTGACCTCTGCGCCTCTGTGGTGAATTCTTGAGTTTGGTCCAAGAGAGCACGTGGGGAAGCCGGGCATGCGCACTTGAAAGCCCGGTCAATCGCCTGCAATAATTTTGGACGGAAGGTCACTAGTGTCCGGTTAATCACTAGTGTCCGACAGAATTCATATTAATTTCAGTTGGTTATCTTCTTCCCGGCCATCTTCTCCCGGGCCGATATCGGTAAGCAACTGATTCAGCGGGATATTCTCGAATGGCGTCACGCT
>SKQS01000204.1 GCA_007118895.1 Wenzhouxiangella sp. | reverse complement strand
GAGTCAGCGAGGCAATGAAACCGTTCGCCTCGATCGCCATCGGCTGACCGCCAATTGCTGGGGCGGCGTTCACCTGGTAGTCGAGGCGAAAACCACTGCGCATGTAGAGGGTGCCACCCGGGAACCAGACAATGTAGTCGTAGGTGGTGTGCTCTTCGATCCCTTCGCAGGCCGGATCCTGCCTGAGAATCAGCGCCGACTGACCCTCGCCGGTCACGGTCTGCACCCCGTCACTGGCCTGCCATTGAGCGCTGAACGCCGACGTGGGGCCAGCAGGCTCGGTTTCGGCGACCGTAAACACCTCGAAATTGGCCATGGCCGGCATGGGATTGTCGTAGACAACGCCGAACAGGCTGTCAGTCAACAGGTGATCACCCAGCCCGGCGAAGATGCCGATGCTGGCATTGACGGCCCGAAAGCAATGGGTGACCGGTGTTCCGGGCGCGACCGTCAGCAGGCGATAGCCGCTGACCAGGGGCGAGGGAAAGAATGGCGCCAGGCCCGGTGTGCATTCGCTCGGGTCGGTCGTCAACAGGCGGAACAGCTCCAGCGCCGGCGCCACGTTGATGCGCATTTCGCGGGTACGGGTACCGCTGAGGCTGCCAGTGGTCGCCGTGTAAGTGACCAGGGAAATACTGCGCTCCTCGATCAGGCGGGGTGATCCGGCGTCGATCAGCGTGATCGATTCACCGGGCGGCAGATCCAGATTCACATCCACGGTCACGCCGAAGGTGGTATCCACGATCCGATGGTGCTCGAGGGTGATCTCGCCCAGATTCTGAATGGTGTAGCACAACGTGACCTCGGTCCCTGGACGTACTGAAATCGTGGTCGAACCCGGCTCACCACAGATCGCATCCTCGGTAGGGTGCGGTGTCATCAAAAGATCAGCAGTGGGAATCGTCCCGATCAGGGCCTCGAATCCATCCTTGAACAACAGCTCGTCAGGTTCCTGTGCATGGACAGCCGGCAAACCGGGAAGCACCAGCATGAGGGCAGTTGTCAGCCAAGGCATGCGCCTTATCGTGTTGAGCATGTAAATCAATCCAGCAAATGTGTAGCTCACAACGCGCAGATCAGGTGTCAGTTGGCTCATTGCCAGCGCAGACAGACCTGCCAAATAGTGGCGAGTCCTCGGCCCGTTCGACGCCTGAATAAGTGAGCAATCATGGGGAAGCCACACATGACGCGATTCGAGAGACTTGTTCAGGCCAGCCTGCTGGCCGCGGCATTGACGGCGGGATCCTGGGCAGCCGCCCAGGAAAACCTGGTATTCATCACCTCGGCAAGCGGCTCGGGCGATCTGTCTTCGTGGCCGGAAGCCGATGGATTGAGCGGGCTGGATGCCGGGGACCGGATCTGCCAGAACCTGGCCGGGATGGCCGGGCTGCCCGGAGACTACATCGCCTACCTGTCCAACAACGAAGATGACGCCGTCTGTCGCCTGCACGGGCTGTCGGGCAAATGGTTTGGAGACAATTGCGGTCTGAACGAACCGCTGACCGCAGACGACAGCCAGGCGTGGCACCGGGTTGACGGCCGACCAATCTTTCCCAATGCCGCAGACATGCACTTTCCGACCGACCGCATGTACTACCCGCTTTGGCTTGACGAAAATGGTGTGCAGCACGGCAGCTTCATATTGACCGGGTCAAGCGAGTTCGGCGCCGGTGGTGGCGCCAGCAATTGCGAAAACTACAGTAACGGCAGCAGCAATGCCGGAGGATCCATCGGGGTCAGCACTCGCACATCAAGCAACTTCGGCTCCGGGTTTGGCATCCCTTGTCAATCGACCATGCGCCTGGCCTGTTTTCGCGTCGATCAGCAACCGGCGGTCGCTCGCCCGGACCATCGCGGCATTCGCCAGGCCTTCATGAGCAATGACCGGCTGTTCGGAGCGATGCATCTGAACCCGGAAGCCGACGGACTCACCGGCCGGACCGGTGCCTACCGGATTTGCCAGAATCAGGCGGCGGCTGCCCATCTCAAGGATGCCGATACCTACAAGGCCCTGTTGCCTGATGCCGTCGAAGGACCGTTCGAGCGCTTCGACTGGCCCGATGGCCCCTGGGCGCGCCTGGATGGCATACTGGTCATCGATGGCGCTGACCAGTTCGTCAATGGGGGTTCGCAAACCAGCCTCAACCTGACGCCTGAGAGCAACTACGTCGGGCGACAGTCCGGTTGGTCAGGCACCGGCAGCGATGGCCAGCCCGACGGCACTCACTGTGAGGCGTGGACCGATGAGACGGTGACCGGTAGTGGCAGCCCGGCCAACCAGGCCGGAGCGATGTGGGCAAAATCCGCTACTGGTGGCGGATTTCCGTGCGGCGGAGATTTCCCGCTGCGCTACCTGTTCTGCCTGGCCGATTCCGACCTGTTGTTCCACGACGACTTTGGTCCGTGGTGAGGAGGGCCTGGGCGATCAGCTGATCAGCAAGCATCGTTCCGGATCATTCCCGATAGGCTTCTGCTCAGCTTTCGAAGCCGTCGAGAAAGATCACGTCGGTTTCCAGGTTGACGCCCCAGAACCCGCCGGTCAACTGCCAGGGACCGCCGGTCAGCGGCGCGGCCACCGAGACATCCCATTGGCCAATGGTGCCGGACAGCTCCCAATCCGGATTGACCGGGTCGTCAGCCGACAGGATTTCCCCACCGCCATCAATGGTCCACCAGTCGATGGTCCAGTCCTGTGCATTGACCGAAGCGGCCAGAGCAACCAGAGCCAGGCCTGACAGCCAGCCCCATGGGCGCAACCGTTTCTTCATCTCAAGGCTCTCCATGCAGTGCGGCATTGATCGAAAATTTGCTGGTTCTCCAATCTTATAAACGAAATTAACGACCGAAATGCGCCACACCATCAATTCAGAAGTCGAATCTCACGCAGGCGCTCGAGCAGGAATTCGTGGGCGGTAATGGGTTGGGGATAGCAATCCGGGTGGTTCGAATCGATGCACTGCGGCAGAGTACGAATGACCTCGTCGGGGTTGAAGTGCAGGAAAAAGGGGATCGAGTAGCGGGAACGGGCTGCAGCGGCTCCGGGCGGATTGACCACCCGGTGCGTGGTCGAGCGGTAGCGATGGTTGGTCAGTCGCTGCAGCATGTCGCCGACATTGACGATGATCGTCCCCGGTATCGTGGTAACCGGGATCCATGCGCCGCCGGCACTGAGAATTTCCAGCCCCTGCTCCCGCGAGCCGATCAGCAAGGTGATCAGGTTGATGTCCTCGTGCCGGGCAGCGCGCACCGCCCCCGGTGGGGCATCAGCAATCGGTGGATAGTGAATCGGCCGCAGGATGGAGTTGCCGAAGTCGACCCGTGACTCGAACCAGTCCGGCGCCAGGCCGAGGTCCACGGCCATGGCCGACAGGATGCGGCGCCCGACCCGGTCCAGCGCCTGGTACAGCTCAAGCGCCGCTACACGGAAGTCAGCTACCTCTGACGGCCAGACATTGGGCAGCAGGATGTCCGGATACGGGTTGTCCGCGGCCAGTTCGCGACCTACATGGTAGAACTCCTTGAGGTCAGGAACATCATGATCCCGGGCCTGCTCGATGCCAAAGCCGGTGTAACCGCGGGCACCGCCGCTTCCCGGCTGGTGATAGCACTGCTTGACCGATTCGGGCAAATCGAAGAACTGGCGGAATGACTCCCGCGCCCGCTCGATCAACGCCGACTCGATGCCATGCCCGGTGAATCCGACGAATCCGGTATCACGATATCCGCAGCCCATGGCGGCGACGAAACCGCCCCGATCACCATCGAAATCGCACAGGTTCAGCACCGGGATGCCGGCCGCCGACATCAGCCGGGGCCAAGCGACTGCGAAACCACCTCGGCCAGCTCTTCGGCCAGCGAACGCGTCGTGTCCGCCTCACGTCCCTCGACCATGACCCGAATCACCGGCTCGGTACCCGAGGGCCTGAGCACCACCCGGCCGTTGCCATTGAGGCGTTTTTCAACGCCGGCCACGGCGCGTGCAACCTGTTCATCATCGGCAACCAGGCGGCTGGCATCGG
>SKQS01000028.1 GCA_007118895.1 Wenzhouxiangella sp. | reverse complement strand
GGAGCAGCGGCTGGCGATCGAGGAGAAGCAGGAGCAGGCCCGGCAGAAAACGATCAAGGCCGAGCTCGAGTGGGTGCGCTCCAATCCACGCGGTCGCCAGGCAAAATCTCGCGCGCGCCTGAAGCAGTTCGAGGAACTCAACAGCAAGCAGTTCCAACAGCGCAACGAAACCCAGCAGATCTACATTCCGCCGGGTCCGCGATTGGGCGACCTGGTGATCGAGGCCGAGGGCCTGTACAAGGGCTTTGGCGACAAGCTGCTGATCGAGGATTTGAACTTCCGCATTCCGCCCGGGGCCATTGTCGGCATCATCGGTGGCAACGGCGCCGGCAAGTCCACGCTGTTCAAGATGATCGCCGGGACTGAGCAACCCGATCGCGGCCAGGTCCGGGTTGGCGATACCGTCCAGCTGGCCTATGTCGACCAGCGGCGCGACAGCCTGGACGACAATCGCCAGGTGTGGGAAGAAATCTCCGATGGCGCCGACGAAATCCAGGTCGGCAACTACCGCATCCCCGCGCGCGCCTACGCCAGCCGCTTCAACTTCAAGGGCAGCGAACAGCAAAAGCGCGTCGGCCAACTGTCGGGCGGAGAGCGCAACCGGCTGCATCTGGCCAAGGTGCTCAAAAGCGGCGGCAACGTGCTGCTGCTTGACGAGCCGACCAACGATCTGGACGTCGAAACCCTGCGTGCGCTGGAAGAAGGGCTACTGGCCTTTCCCGGCTGCGTGCTGGTGATCTCGCATGATCGCTGGTTCCTGGACCGGGTGGCAACCCACGTGCTGGCCTTCGAGGGCGACTCGCACGTCGAGTGGTTCGAGGGCAACTTCTCCGACTACGAGAAGGATCTCAAGCGCCGCCAGGGCGACGCCGGGCCGAAGCGACTGAAGTACAAGAAACTCGACGCAGCCTAGGGTTGCTTGGCAAGGGCCTATCAAGGGGCTATCAAGGGTGACATGACCATCAGGGGCGAAACGGGCGCGGATTCCAGCCCAGCTGCTCGCGTGCCGGCTGGTCATCGACCACCAGGTCCTGGTGCTGGCGATCGATCATCACCGGCCGAATGTCGCGCTGACGACCGGCCAGGTGAGCCAGTCTGACGCCCAGTTTGAGCAGGGCAGCGGGCATCCAGAGCAGGCGCGGCGCGCGGCCGGTGCGCGATGCGATCCGGCGCAGCATGTCCGGGTAGCTCAAGGCTTCGCCACCGGCCAGTGACCAGGTCCCGGCGCTGTGCTCGGGGTGGGACAGGCAGGTAATCACGATCCGCGCCAGATCATCGGCATGGACCGGCTGGCGCAGGCCGCGACCGGCATAGGGCAGCCACGGCAGACGGCCGGCCAGGCCGGCAATGCGGCTGACATTGCCATCGGCATCACTGCCGTAGATCAGGGTCGGCCGCAACAGGGTCAGCGCCATGCTGCGGGCCTCGGCCAGCTGGTGGAGGCGATGTTCGCAATCGGCCAACTCGGCAATCATTCCCCGCTCTTCGCTGTCCGGCGAGTGTTGCTTGAACAGCACGCTGGCCGAACTGAGCGCAACCAGCCGGCGCACGCCCGTCAAGGCCTCGGCCAGGCCGGCTGCAAACTTCAGTGGGCCCAGACTGACAATCACCGCTGCCTGAACCGGCGGTGGCCCGGTCTCCAGGTCATGCTCGATCCAGGTCACCCCGGGCACGGAGCTTGCCGGCGCGTGACGCGAGATGGCCAGCACCGGAACAGCCGCCGAAACCAGGCGCGCCAGCAGGAAACGACCGGTCACGCTGCTGGCGCCCAGCACAACCACCGGCGCGCGCTCTTCGCCGGCCAGCAGGGACTGGTCAGTCGAGGGGTTCAACGCCGGCGCAGAAAGATCAGGGGAACCTGGATCAGCGCGTGCAACCAGATGCCCGCCCACCATAGCGGGCGCTGCCAGCGAGGCCATTGAGTGAGGCAATGCTTGTTCAGGTAACGCCACAGGCCGCGGTGTTTGGCCCACAGCACGCGCACCGGCCGGCGCTTCGATGACACGCCGCCGGCGTGTGATATCGCCACCTCCGGCACCAGCCGGATCTGCCAGCCGGCCTGGCGCATCCGCGCCATCAGGTCCAGATCCTCGAAGTGCATCGGGAAGCCGGCATCGAAACCGCCCAGGCGCCGAAACACGCTGGTCCGAATCAGCATGCAGGCTCCGGACACCGCCTCGACATCGCTGGCCGAATCGGGAGCTGGACGGGTCAGCAGATCGACCCGCTCGCGTCGCGGAAAACCCAGTACTTCGCCCAGCAGCCGGCGCGGCGTCGGGAGCTGTCGGCGGCTGCCGCGCTGCTCGTTGCCGCACATGTCAAACACCCGTCCGGATGCCATGCCGGCTTCGCGCTCGGCATCCAGCTCCTTGATCAGTAGCTGCAGACTCTCCGAGGCCAGCAGGCAGTCAGGGTTGATGATCAAAACATACTCGGTGTCGATCTGGCCGACCACCCAGTTGACTGCGCGGCCGAACCCAAGATTGCGCGGCGCGCTGCGCACCCGGATCGACGGCAGTGGCGGAAGGTCCTGCAGACTGTCGTCGGTCGAGGCGTTGTCGAGCACGTAGACGGCCGGAAACTTCGAGCTGCGCGTGCGCAGGGCGCGAACGCAACGGCCCAGCCAGCGACCGGAGTTATAATTGACGATGACAACGGTGACCCTGGCCAGCGCGGTCTGCGGCCGATCCATGGCGACAACCCGGTTTGCCGGCGAGACGCTCACCTCTCGGACTCGCCGCCGGCGCCAGGTGTGCCTTCCAGTTCGGCGATCCGCTGCTTCAGAGCCTCGATTTCTTTGGCCTGTTCAATGAGCATCCGGCCGGCCTGTATGTGCCGACGAACTTCCTCGTTGTAGTGAGCGTAGACCGACTCCTCGCGGTCACAGAACAGTGACAGCTCACTGACCGCTGGCCAATGCGAGGGGTCATCGCCGGCGATGACCAGAAAGTACAGCGGCTCAAGAGCGGGCAGACGGCTGCTCTCAAGCAGCTGGTCCGATTCACAGATGGCCTCCGGCCCGGTCGCCGGCGCACCTTCAGTCAGCGACCAGATCGCCGAGTTGAACATCAGTTTCTGCCCGAACAGGCGAAAGTGGCTGAAATGCGCTTTCAGCAAGGCTTCCAGCTCCTCCCGGTAAAGCTCCCGGACATGATGCGGGTTGTCGAATCCAGTCTGGTCACTGTAAGTCTTGCGGTCGGGAGAAGACAGCAGCAAGAAACCACCAGGCTTGAGCACGCGACGGAACTCGGTCATCAGTGCCTGCTGTGCTTCAAGATGCTCCAGCGTTTCGAACGAGACCACAGCATCGAAGCTGTTCTCGGCGAGCGGCAGCGCGGTGCAGTCGGCCTGGCGGTAGCCGAGATTCGGCGCGCGGTAGCGGCGGCGGGCATGATCGATGGACTGCTGATCGAGGTCGGCGCCAAGCACCGAGCTGGCGCTGCCGGCCAGGATCGAGCTGCCGTAGCCCTCACCACAGGCAGCGTCCAGCACATCCAGTCCGGCCACCAGGCGTTGGGCCCAGGCGTAGCGATGCAGGTGTTCGTAGCGGATCTCGCGCACACACTCGGGCGTGAAGCGCTCACCGGTGAATTCGAGTTCAGGTTGGTCAGACACGTCGCTTTTTACTGACTGGCTGGACTATGAGGTAATGAAAATTGCCGCTAGATGACCACATTGTAGCGCTGTAGGCGCGAGGACAAACCGGGTTATCGGCCGCCGAGCTCCAGGTAGCAGCGCCAGATGGCCAAGCGCCGTTCAGCCAGCGGATCATTCTCGATGAATGGATTGATTCGCTCCAGGTAGTCAGGATGGCGGGCCAGCAGCCGGTCCATGGCCTCGCCGTTGGGCTTGATGCCGAGCGGGCCGAAACTGGCGTTGCCCTCGTGGGCAACATAGGCCTGATCGCACAGCACGTGGCGCCAGCCGGCCTTCAGCGCCCGCATGCACCAGTCGTTTTCCTCACCGTAGCCACGCCCAAAGACTGCCTCGTCGAACAGGCCGATCTGATCCAGGCAGGCCCGGCGCAGGAACATGCAGAAACCGACCGCCGTCGGCACCTCCTGATACACCGGCGAACCGGCGCGGCGGCAGGCCTCGGCCCAGCGCTCCGGGTCTTCGGGCATCGGCCCGGCCTGGCAGGATTGCGGGATCGAGGCAATCTCTCCGTTGTTGGTCAGGGGAGTGATCGAGGCGATGCGCTCGTCACTGGCCGCGCAGGCCTCGATCGCTGCCAGCCAGCCGGTTGTCACCACGGTATCGGCGTTGAGCAGGATCACATCCTCGGTCCCTGCCAGCACCATGCCCAGGTTGGCCGTGGCGACAAAACCCAGATTCACGGAATTGCGAATCAGCACCCAGTAAGCAGGCAGGCGCTCAAGCAGTGGGGTGACGGTCGGATCATCAGAGGCATCGTCGATCACCACCACCGGCTGGTTGGCATCAACGGTTTGCTCGATTGACTGAAGGCACCGCGCGGTCTGGGCCGGGGCATTGAATACGGGCACGACAATCGCTGTCATTTCTCGCACTCATCCGGCTCGACAGGCTCCCAGCGGTGCTGCAGGCGGACCAGGCCCAGCTCCCGGCTGCGACCGGTGACGGTAAAATCCAGCTCGGCGGTATCGTGCAGCCGCAAGCCTTCTGGATCCAGGGCATGGCCGCGAACCGCATAGCCACCGGGCAGCAGAGACAGATCATCGAACACCACCCGTGCCAGGTATTGTCCTTCCGGTCCCTGGCCGGGATGATAGTCATCGAAATCGGTGGTCACACCGTAAACCGGGGTGCCATCGGCACGGACCAGACCCACCGCGGCTACCGGACGCCGACCGTCCGGCGAACGCAGTCGCATCGTAACGACCAGCCGACCACCCATCGGGATCAGCGGCGGCCCGTCATCGTCATCGGCTTGTTCGATGCGAATTTCGTCGACGCCATAGTAGGCTCCGGCATTGCCTTGATCGACATGCGAGCGCTCGGCATCCAGGCGCTCGTGCCAGGCCAGGTAGGCCTGAGTGACATCGAATACATCGCCCATTTCGCGGGCCCGACCATTTTCCAGCCACATTGCCTGGTGACACAGCTTCTGGACCTGGTACATGCTGTGCGAGACCATCAGCAAGGTGCCGCCCTCGGCCAGGTATTGTTCGATCCAGCGAATGCACTTTTTCTGGAAAGACTCATCGCCTACGGCCAGCACCTCGTCGGTGATCAGCAGGTCGGGCTTGACCGAGGCGATCACGGCAAAACCCAGCCTCACCACCATGCCCGAGGAATAGTGTTTCACCGGCTCGTTGATGGCCTGACCGATGTCGGCAAAGGAAATGATGTCATCGAGACGCTGGTCGACCTGGCGCTGGCTCATGCCGAGAAAGGCGGCGTTCATGCGCAGGTTGTCCAGGCCGCTGTATTCGGGATTGAAGCCGGCGCCGAGCTCGAGCAGAGCCGCCCGAGTGCCCTGTTGCGCCATGGTGCCGGTCGATGGTTGCAACACGCCGGTGATGATCTTGAGCAACGTGGACTTTCCCGCGCCGTTGGCGCCAATGATGCCCATCGACTCGCCGGCGCGCACTTCCAGGTTGATATCCTCCAGCACCCGCTTGCCGCCGCGACTGCGCCCGGACAGCAACACCTGCCAGAAGGCCCGAACCCGGCCGCGCGCCTGGACAGTCGGCGGATAGTCCTTGCCTACCCGTTCCAGCCTGAGCAACACCCGGCTCACAGGAAGTCCTCGAAATGTGGACTCAGGCGGTCGAACAGCCTCAGGCCCAGCCACAAAACCACCAGGCTGGCCACAAGCAAAAGTATCTGAACCGTCCCCGGCCACCACTGCCCCAGCAACACGCCTTGTCTGATTTCCTCCATCCACCAGGTCATGGGATTGAAAGCCAGGTACCGCCCCAGGTCGCCAGGCAAAATTTCCGGGGCGTAGAGAATCGGGGTAAGAAAGAACCAGAGCATGAAAAAGGTCGGCAGAAAATGCTCCAGATCGCGCAGGTAAACCTGCACTGCGGCAAACATCAATCCGAGTCCCAGGGCGAGCAGGTACAGGCTGAACAGGGTCAGGGTCAGGTTCGGCAGTGCATGCCAGGCAATGTCGGCAGCCAGCAGCTGCACCGCAATGAGAATCACCAGGTAGCCGATCAGGTGCAGAAAGAACACCGAGCTGACCGAGCTTATCACCAACAGCGCCCGCGGTAGCGACACCTTGCTGATCAGCGCCGAGTTCTGCAGAATTGCCTGGGAACCTTTCAGCACACCCTCGGAAAAGGCCAGCCAGGGCCACAAAGCCACTGCCAACCAGGCAATGAAGGGGACAGCCATATCGGCCGGTGCACGAGCCTGGAAGATCACCCCGAAAACGAAGCCGTAGACGGCCAGCAACAACAGCGGAGTGACGATCAGCCAGATCCAGCCGGTCGCGCTGCCGATGAAGCGGCTACGTATTTCGCGCCGCAACAGCTGCCTGAAAAGGGCCAGGTTATGCCGAAATGCGTCCACTCTAGACCTTCCCTTACAACCGGGTCGACAACCGTTACTGCTTATCCGGCTACCGAGTATTCCAGGGGCAGGCTGAAAACCAACTGCCTGCCAGCGCGAGCACCCGAATCCTGGGGCAAAGGCTGGACCGGGCTTCCCATTCTGGCATGATCAGCCTCCCCATGCAGGGAGGCTTGATCATTGACTGGCCCGCTGCTGAATCTGCTCGAGCAGCTCGCGGGAGGAAGGCATGGTCTCCGGGTCGTAGGGGTAGCGATCAAGCAGCCGGGCCACTGCACCCTCGGCTATCTCCAGTTCCGGCTCGCGGATGCGACGGAAATAGGCCTCGGTCAAGGTCCGTCGATGCTGGCGCCGTGCGCGCTGAATGGCGCCTTCGCGGGCCTCTTCCCACTCGAGCCGGCGTGGTTCGTTGATCGCATCAAGGCGAATGATATGCCAACCGAACTGGCTGCGCACCGGCTCTGAGAATTGCCCCGGCTGCATCAGTCGCAGGGCATTGGCGAAATTCTCGTCGAGCTGATCCAGCGGCGTTTCTTGAAACCGTCCGTTGTTATCAGGCTTTGACGGGTCCTCCGAGTAGCGCTCGACAAGCGCGTCGAAATCCTCGCCGCCTTCGCGCAGCTTTTCCTGCACCCCGGCGATCACCATCGCGGCGTCGAACTCTGTGCGCTGGTTGCCGGCCATGATCAGCAGGTGGGTAAAGTCATAGCTGGGCTCGGTACGAAATCCCAGCCGGTCGGTAAGATAAATTTCCCGCGCCAGCTGCTCGTAGTCATCCAGTTCGCGCTCGGCCAGGTATTTCTGCATGTGACGCTCGGCCAAAAACACCGACGCCGACTGGTACAGAAGCGCCAGGGTTTCAGAATCCTCCAGCAGCCCCGCCTCGATCGCCTCGAGGTGCAGGGCCCGAGTCTGCAGGAGATTGCCCAGCATTTGACCAATCCGGTCGAAGTCGGAAAGAAACAGCGGTTGATGCTCGGGAGGGATGCGGCTCATGTGCGCATCAACATCGGCATGACTGATGCGCGCCTGACCACGTTTGGCAAACAGATCCGATTCAAATCGAATTTCGAGGTGCTGTTCCATGCCGGATTCGGCCCGGAGCACGCACGTGGCACTGGCGGCCGCAAAAATTACGATGAGATAAAGCAGTTTCCCTTTTATGCACATCTGACTTAGTTGTCCTTGAACGAAACGCGCCCGCGTGATGCGGGCGCGAAAATCGATAAAGCAGATCAATTAGAGAATTGAGGCGTCATTAGATTACCACACCAACCGGATTGCGCCTGGTCACACGACCAGGTGACATCGTTACTTGGCGTTCCCGCCGGCGAGGTACTGAAGGTGATATTCAAATAGTAAGTGGTGTTCGGCTGCAACGGGCACCGGAACGGATTGCTTCCAGTGGATGGCTGCACTTCAATAGCCACATTACCTGCCGGACGCCATATGCATCGGGGATCAAGATTGGTCTCGTCGAACTGTCCCATGCATTCCGAGATCGTCACGATTTTGGGACCGTTGCCAGCCTGGAATTGCCCCTCCTGGGCATTAACAAATCCTGTGGGCACGGTGCTGCCTGTCTCGAATTCGAACGAGAGATAATCATTGGCACGCATGCGCATCTGGAAGCCATTGGAAGTGCCGGGGAATGGCGCGAGAAAAACCGACTCGTAAAGAGTGCAATTTGGGTTGGGCGGTTGACCAGCACTGCAGCCGGATGTGCGGCGAGACATGCTGCTGGGTGGTGAAACTCCCGCACACTGCGGGTTAACCGCCTGGACGTTTACATGCCGAGTCACAGCCGACGACGTGCCGCCCGGCCCGGAACAGGTCAGGGTAAGAGTGTAATTTCCAACCGTATTGGTACTGACGGTTTGCCCGGTGCTGTTGCTGGCCGGTTTGCCGGCGCCCGACCAGCCCGGGAAATTACCGGTGCCGGTACAGCTGCTGGCATTGGTGGACGACCATGTCACATTGACATTGTCACCCGGCTGAACAACCAGCGGGTTGCTTATGGTCGTATTCTGGCCATTGACCTGGAAGCTGTTGATGACCGGTGGATCAGCCTGCGGCTCGCTGACGTTGACCGTAGTCGAGCTGTTGTCGCTGGAGCTGCCGCTAACGCATTCGACGCCGGCCTGATAGGCTCCGCCACTGGCGCCTGAAGGTACGGTGAAAGAGGCAGGGCCCTGAGTACCAATGGCCTGCCCGCCCCAGCCCGGCAGGTTGCCGGTCGGTGAACAGCCGCTGGCGCCGGCGGAAATCCAGTTGATCTGGACCTGGCTGCCAGCGGTAACCGGGTTGGGCGTGGCGCTGATCGGGCTGACCGCAACGGCCGAGCCGCCTACGCCTGCCTCGGTGCAGACATCAGCCAGCGTGCCGACCTGTGATTGTGCTGTGATATTGCCCGTCACCGGGTTGATGGTCACCGACGAGCCGGTGGCCAGGTCAATCGGCTCACCGTCCAGAAACAGAACCTTGTTCTGGCCGAACACGATATTGACGCCAGACAGAAAGACCAGCGCGATCAGGGCTATAAATATTTTGCTTTTCATAAGTTTGCTCGAAACTCCTGAGACTCCCTGAGAAAGAGAGTAGTCGATTTTTCCAGTACGGTCAATGACCTGCATCACAGCTTGGAAGGGTGACAATCTCCTGCCAATACCGTCGCCATTAACGATCCAGAAATCTTGCTGGTCACCAGATGCGAAGCCTTTAACCTGCTATCGGGACAGTAGCAAGACTGACATCATTGGACCATCAATTTGACGTAAAAATTCCGTTTGCCGGGAAAGATAAAACGGAAAGAGAGATTTAAAACAAAAAAAGGAGGCCATCCGAAGATGGCCTCCCTGGTTTCCCTGTAAAAGGGATGTTGCTACCGGGCTTAGTCGCTCAGGACGATACGACGGCTGCCACGATGCTGGTAGGCGCCAGCGTAGTTGCGCAGCACCATGCCACCATCTGCCACACCATTGGCGTGGGTGTTGGCCCAGAAGCCGATCAGCGGCAGGCCGAGGTAGCGGATACCCTGAGCAGACGGGATGCTCGGATGATCGTAGATACCAGCATCGGCCTGCGGGTTGAAGTCAAACCGTACCCAACCAGCACCGAAGTCATCCGGCAGGTCGAAGTTGACATACCCGTGCGGGAAGCCGAACGGCTCTTTGAAGATCTCCGAAGTTCCCGGCGGCGTTTCTTCACCGGAGCCGAAGCGGATCACGTTGGCCTCGATGCACAGCTCGAAGCTGTCCGGGGTCGGCGGCGGCGGCGACGGAATCACGTCACCCGGGGCCGGCTCGCGCTCTTCACGATCCCAGAAGCGGAAGTTGATCTCTTCACAGGCAAACGGCGAAGGAACCGACCAGGTGCTGGTAAACGGCAGGATCGGAGCACCCAGCTGCGGACCACCCGGTGCGGTGTTGACGTGGAAATGCTTGGTCGGGAAGGTGATGATCCACTCCGACGCGGCATCACTGTCACCACCGATAACGTACTCGTTCATCACCTGATTCAGGGTCAGCGTGGCGTTGACCGCGAACGGACCCGCCGGCCAGACCTGAGTGTCCAGGAAGCCGTTGATGAACACGTTACTTTCAGTGTTCAGACCATCGGTCAGGTTGGGGTTGATCGAGACCGGGTTGGTGTGCAAGATCTGTTCCGGACCAGCAAACGCGTCAAGCGCAGTAGCGTTGTAGGTGAACATCGTACCTTCACCGACGTTGACGACGGTACCGGCGCCAAACAATCCACCGCTTGGCGGCTCATGGTCGAGCCCTGCGTTGGTGGTCCATTCACCGCCAGCCTGCCAGCGGCTGACCAGGCCGCCACAGTTTGCCGGTACGCCATTGACGTGGGTGGCCCAGCCGGCAGCGGTGCCGACCAGCGTGCCCATTTCAATGACTTCGATGTAGCCGGAGCCGGTACGAGCAATGCTGCTCGGGCCACCGTCGGCATTAGGGCCAGTGTACTGGTAGTTGACGAACGGGGCACGGCCGAACTGGGTGCCGCCGATGGTGATCGGCGAGGACTGGAAGAAGTACGGAACCGTACAGGTCCGGTCCGGGGTCAGCATCTGACCACCACCGCCGGTGTTGGTCACGATACCAGCGACCCACACGTCAAAGGCCGACATGTAGATGTTGAAGTCAAGAACTTCTCGCGAGTTCAAGCCTTCGATGAAACGGATCTTGACGGACTTGGCCTGATCGGTGGTATTGACAATCGAGATCAGGGTGTCATTGCCGCCACGAGTCGAGTAGTACGGGTACAGCAGTACCTGGCCGAGGCCGTCCGGGTTCAGGTTGACAGCGTTCGAAACGCTGACCATCCCGGCCATCCCGGTCAGACCTGCCAGAACCGCAGTGGTTAAGGTCTTTCTTTTCATTACAACACTCCTAAGTTGGACACAGGGCTCTGTGTTAAGCAAATTCCGAAGCCAGCCCGTTCCCGACACAGACGGGAGTCCCACGGGCCAGAATCGGCACTTGTTATTCTATGCTAAACCAGCGGCGAATGTAAAGCAATGCCGACAATGGGAGAAAATCTTACCCAACAGGGGGTCAATCGAAACCACGCACCACCGGAGCGGCGGTGTACCACCACTGACCGTCGATACGCAACCACTGTTCCTCCAGGATTCTATACAGTTTCATGCCGCTCTGGCCTGCCGGCGCGGTCGGCACCCTGTAGCCCACCCTGACGGCAACAATGCACTCGTCCTCGTTCTCGCAATCGGTGGCGACCACTTCTGCCTCGACCCAGCGCACCGGGCGCCGCTGCATGTCGAAATTGAAGTCGCGCTCGTCCATGGTCTGGCGGAAGCCCGGGGTGTAATAGGGATAGGCGCCGTAAAAATCGCGTTCCACCAGGTGATCCCAGCGCGCCTGGGCGCGCTCTTCCAGGCCCTGCGGCAGGCCATCATTGGCGGTGCGCGGAGCCGTTGCACAGCCAGCTGCAAGCAGCACGACAAGCACCAGACCGAAGCCCAGGCGGGCGAGATTTTCAAGCTTTGTTTTCATTGACTCCGTTTCCTTAAGGGTTTTGATTTCAGTTTTCATCATGCGGCAGCTCGTCCAGCGTCTCGAGCAGATCGTCGCCAGGGCGCCTGAGCGGCCGCAAGCCCTGGAACTTGCGCTGGAACTCGCGCGAGACCTGATCCAGCCGCTCGGTTGAGTCAACCACCGTAGGGGTAATCAGGACCAGGGTCTCGGAACGGTCCCGGTTTCTGCCCTGGGCGCCGAACAGTGCGCCGATGCCGGGAATCCGCCTCAAGCCCGGCACGCCGCTGGAGCTGCTCCCACCCTCTTCGCGAATCAGACCGCCGAGAACAATGGTCTGCCCGGACTGCACGGCGACCTCGGTGGAGACCTCGCGATTGTTGATCGGCCGGTTGACCTGGCCCTCGATCTGGGGGCCGGGAGTGGAAATTTCCTGGCGTACCTGCATGTAGACCAGGCCGCCAGGATTGACCCGGGGGACGACTTCCAGCGTCACCCCGGTCTGGATGAACTGGGCGCTGCTGAATACCCGGTCGCCCACCCCGCCGGTAAACGAGGTCGAGGTGACCGGCAACTGCTGGCCGACGTTGATGCGTGCCTCGGCGTTGTTGCGCACCATCAGCGACGGCGAGGACAGGGTGCGAGTATCGGAGACCGAATCCAGCGCGCTGATGATACCGGTGACGAAGGTGCGGTTAACCCCGCGCCGGGTGACAGTGGAAAGAAAGGTCACGTCCTCCCCGAAGGTCGAGCCAAACCGGGCCGAATCGAGATCGCGCGAGGACGAGAAACCATCCGGCAGACTGATGCCGTTTTCACCGCCCGGTGGGCTGTTGGCCAAAAACCAGCTGACGCCGTAGCGCAGCGCCTCGTTAAGCGTCACTTCGATGATCTGGGCCTCGATCAGCACCTGCAGCGGCTCCTCGTCGAGACGGCGGATTGCCGAGATGATCGAGTCGTACTGGGTCGGCGAGGCCTGGATCAGCAGCGCGTTGGTTTCCATCACGGCGGTAATTCGCACATCGCCGTCACCCAGCGTGACCGCGCCCTGGGCAGCCTGGCGCTGCTGACCTTCCGGTTGCTGACGCGTGCGCTCGAACTCGCCCACCGATGAGGAGACCCGAGCCGGCTCCAGCCCCGGCGCCAGTCCGCCGGTGCGTTCGCGCGGCTGGCGCTGGCGGGCGGTGCCGGTGCCGAACAGATCGCCCAGGTAGCCGGCCAGCACGTCGGCTTCGAGATTCTTGACCTTGTAGACGTACAGCCGGCTGCCGGCCTCGGGGCTGGAGCGATCAAGCCGCGAGATCCACCGTTCGGCTTTTTCCAGGTAGACATCGTTGGTGGCGATGACCATGACTGCATTGAGCCGCTCCAGCGGAACAAAGCGGAACGCGCCTTCCAGCGGCGACTCGCCGTCGGCGCCAAACACCGCTTCCAGCTCCGGCAGCATTTCCGATACCTCGACCCTGGTCAGGCTGAACATGCCGATCGACATGCCTTCCAGCCAGTCGACGTCAAAGGTCTCGATGATCTGCAGATAATTGCGCAGCTCGTAGCGGGTGCCGGCGAGAAACAGCAGGGCACGGTTGTTGTCGGCGGTCAGTATCGCGTCCTCGCGGGCATAGGGCTCGAGCAGCTCCTGCATCTTGGTCGGCGCGATATAGCGCAGCGGCACGGCCAGCACCTCGTAGCCGCGGACCAGGTCAGGCGAGCCGGTACGCGGCACCAGGTGACCGCGAACAGCCTCGGAGATCGGCAGCACGTGGTAGCGGTCCTCGCGCCAGATCAGGGTGGCATTGTTCCAGCGCAGCAGCATCTCAAGCACCGGCATGACCTGGGCGCGACTGATCGGCCGGGCAGTAGCAAAAGTCACTTCGCCGCTGACCTGTGGTGCGATCACGTAGTTCTGCTGCATCAGTTGACCCAGCAGGGCATGAACCACCTCCTGAATGCCCTGGCCCTCGAAATTGAGGGTGATTTCCCCGGTTTCATCGGTCGGCGGTGGACGACGGCGCGTGGCACGCTCGTCGATGAACACACCGCTGCCCTGGTAGACCTCATTACCCTCGAAGACCTGCTCGGGGTCAAGCTCGGGATCGATTTCCAGTTCGGCCGGCAGCGTCTCGACCACCCGTGGTCCCACAGGCCGGTCCTCGGCGACCCGGTCGCGTTCGGCATGCTTGGGAAACAGGCCGCAGCCGGCCAGCCCGAGCACGATCAGGAAGAGCAAGCTGCAGCGCCAGCACCAGGCCGGCGTGATATCAGATCTAGTCATTATTTTCCCGACGTTGTTGTTCCTGGCGCGCCCGGCGAGCCGCCTCGGCACGCAGTTCGGCGCGTCGTTCGGCGACCCGGCGCCGGACTTCCTCGGCGCGGGCGCGAGCTTCATCGTCATCCGGTCGCGCCGCTACCTCCTGTTCCTCTGCCGTGGCCTCGGCGGCGGCGCGGCGCGGCTGTTCGGTCGGCTGTTCGGCGCGACGCCTCGCAGGTGGCGGCGTGCCGACGGTCAGACCGGCGGTATGGACTTTCAGTTCCAGCGC
>SKQS01000071.1 GCA_007118895.1 Wenzhouxiangella sp. | reverse complement strand
GCTGATCGAGCAGCGGCTTGCCGCCGATGGTCAGCAACAGCCGGCTCGCATCAACGACAGCACCGCGCCCCAGCGCCTGCTGCAGATCGCCGAGGTCTGAGTGCAGGGCCTCGGCATTGACAGCGACCCGGTCGCGGGTGATGTGCAGGAAATCGGCATCGATCGGGGCCAGTTGCTGCTTCAGTCCGAGCAGCGTCTGACGCAGGCTGGCCCGGGCATGGGCGGTGAACTTGCCCGGCCACAGCAGCTGGCAGCACTGCTCTCGTTCGACGGCGATGCCGGGCTGGACGCACAGAATGGCCAGCAGCGCCTGGGCGCGTTTGCCGGCGATGATGATCTCGGTCCCGTCAGGGGCGGCGAGACGAAAGCCACCGAACAGTGAGGCTTGCAGCCTCAACGGAAATAGCCATTCATTTTTTCAGGTCCGATCAAGCCGGACCGGTCTTGACTCGGGCTCGGCGCGGTCGGGTGCGCGAGTGTGATCACCTTCGCAGTATACGGCTCCGTACCACTTGAACCAAGCGCTTGGGTCTGGTGGTTTGAGACCAGCGGCGTCGCTCGGTGCCGGGCCGGGGTCAGTTACGTCATGCGGTTTCGCTCAACCGGACAAGTCGATGACGCCGAGGTGCTCCAGTTCAGCGCCGGCCATGCGCACCTTCTCCAGCAAGGCCTTGAACCGCGGTTCGTCGCGAAGCCCGTCCAGAAACCAGTCGTGCTCGGCCAGGTACGGGTAGTTGAGCATGCCCAGTTCCACCTCGCGTTCCAGCCAGTCCAGTGCCCGGGCGTTGTCACCGGCCAGGGCATAGCAGTGAGCCAGCTCGCGGGCGAACATCTCGCTGTTGCGGGCAGCCGCCTGAAAATCCGGGGTAATCGCGTTTAGCGCTTGCTCCGGATCGCCACGCAGCGCATGGGCCATCGAGCGGGCATAGGAGGCGAAGGGAGTTTGCGGCAAGCGCTCGGCAGTCTCTTCATACACTTCAATGGCTTCTTCCAGACGTTGGCTGTAGGCCAGCGCCCAGGCGTAGAACACGCCGGCGAAAGCGCTGTCCGGATCCATCTCCCGTTGCTGGCGATACGGCTCGATCGCCTCCTCGTAACGGCCTTCGAGGATCGGAACAAAGCCCTGTACGCCCTGGGTGAGCGGTGTGAGCGGGTCCAGTTCGAGAGCACGTTCCAGAAGTTCACTGGCCTGATCATTGCGGCCGGCATGGGCACAAACGTAGCCCAGCAGCAGCAGGATGTCGGGGTGGTCCGGCGCCAGCGTCCGCGCGCGCTCGCCAGCGCGCAGTGAAGCGGCCAGGTCGCCGCGCCTGAAGGCGCTCCATGCCTCGAGCCAGTGGCCGCGGGCCGAGTCCGGGTTGAGGGCAAAGACTTTCTCGGTGAGTGCCTCGACCTGCTCAAGCCCTGCATCCGGTTCTATCCCGATTTCGATGTGCATCGCCAGTATGTGCCCGAGCGTGCTGTAGAGCAGCTCGTTGTCTCCCACGATCTCCACGGCGGCATCGATGTAGCGTTTCGCACGGGCCAGGCCTTCGGCACAGAAGCGCCAGGCCTCGTAGCGTGCCCTCAGGTAGGACTCAAAGGCGCGAGGGTCTTCTATCGGCCGGCTCAAGAGTGCCTCGGCTTCGCCTGGTGACAGGCGAATATGCAAGGCCTCCAAGATCGCCTCGGCGACCTGTTCCTGGATCTCGAAGACCTCATGCAGGGTACCTTCGAAGCGGCGTGCCCAGAGCTGCTCGTCGGTATGTGCATCGACCAGTTGGGCCGTGATGCGCAAGGCCTCACCGGCCTTGCGCACGCCGCCCTCGAGCACGTAGCGCACGCCCACCTGCCGGGCGATCTCGCGCAAGTTTCGCTCACTGGCCTTGAGTCGCATCGCCGAGGTGCGCGAGATGACGCGCAAGGCACGCAAGCGCGACAGGTTTGCGATTACCTCGTCGGTCAGGCCATCGCTGAAGTACTCGTTGTCCGCATCCGCGCTGAAATTGACGAAGGGAAGCACGACGATGGACGGCTGCACTTTTTCTTCGCTGTGGGCCAGGCCAGCACGGCTGATCTCGCCAAGTTCTTCCCGCACGGCCGCGGCACCGGCATAGCGTCGGTCACGGCTCTTGAGCAGGCACCGGTGCACGATGCGCGCAAGTACCGGGGGGATGTCGGGCCGAAGCGACTCCACCGGCGCTGGCTGGTCGTGACGAATGCTGCGGATCACCGCGTCCTGGTCACTGCCGGCAGTACCACTGCGCGAGAATGGATGGCTGCCGGTCAGCATTTCGTACATCAACACGCCGATCGACCAGAGGTCGGTGCGCTGATCGACGAGTTCACCGCGAGTCTGCTCAGGACTCATGTAGGCCACCGTTCCAATCCGGGTGCCCTTGCCGGTGAGTCCGGCGTCATTGCGGTGCGCCACCCCGAAATCCAGGATCTTGACCTGATCACGGTCGGTCACCATCACGTTGGCCAGCTTGATATCTCGATGGACGATGCCGGCCTCGTGTGCAATGGCCAGGCCATCGGCCAGCTGCAAGGCATAATCGAGCGCCTCGCTGATCGGCAAGGGTCCTCGGGCAATCTTGTCCTTGAGCGTCTCACCGGGGTAGAAGGCCATGGCGATGAACAATCGCTCGCCTCCCGCCTTGTCAACGTCGGTCATGGCGGTACCGATCTCGTGGACGACGGCCACGTTGGGGTGATCGAGTGCCGATGCAGCCCGTGCCTCATTGGTCAGTAGCGCGCGAGCCTCGGCGTCGGCCGCCATGTGACCGGGGAGGAACTTGAGCGCCACCAGTCGATCCAGCGATTGATCCCGGGCCTTGTAGACCACGCCCATCCCGCCACTGCCGGCTTGTTCGATGATTTCGTAGCGGCCGACAACCTGTCCGGACAGATCGCTCTCCAGCGGGTCGATTTCCAGAAAAAGCTTATACAGCTTTTCGCCCAGGTCTTCGAGGAAATCCGGGGCTGCCGCGTGGGATGCGAGTAGTGACGAAAGCTCCTGATGAAGTTCGTCATCGCTGGCACATTCACGGGCGACAAAGGCTGCCCTTTCATCCAGCGGCAAGGCAATCGCACCCTCGAACAACTCGGCAAGCCGCTCCTGCCTGGAATGATCCGACGAATCGCTCATTGGCGGCCCTGTATTTCGCGGTGCAGCCAGGCCTGGGCCATTGCCCAGTCCCGCTTGACCGTTCGGGCGGACGCGCCGATCGCCGTTGCCGTCTCCTCGACTGTCATGCCGCCAAAGAATCGGCACTCGACCACACGGCCCTGCCTCGGGTTAATGCGTTCCAGCCGGCCGAGGGCGGCATCGAGCGCAATCAGGATGTCCGAGCCGGCCTCGGAAAACCGCGCCGGTTTCGGCAGCGTCCACAATTCCTGCAGCGGCAATGCCTGGTGGGGACCACCACGTTTGTCGGCCTGCTGGTCGCGGGCGTAATTGCACAGAATCTGCCGCATTGCGCGGGCTGCAAGGGCGCGAAAATGAGCCTGGTTGTCGACCTCGATGTGCGTCTGTCCAACGAGTTTGAGGTAAGCCTCGTGGACCAGCACAGTGGTGTTGAGCGTATGGTTGCCGCGCCAGCGCCGACGATGGCGGCCAGCCAGTTCCTTCAACTCATCGTAAAGAATGGCAAACAGCTGGTCGACGGCCTGCTCGTTGCCGTCGCCCAGCTTGACTAGCAGTCTTGCCACGGTCTCCTGAGTCTGGTCGCTTCCTGGCATCAGTTCACCTGCCCGGTCGGCCCCTCGCACTCTCGCCACCGCCTGAAAGCATATGCCGTTCATTGCCTTACTTCAAATGATTGAGTCCGGGCTGAAAAAAATTTGGCCCCGATTTCCTCCAACCCGGGTAATTACAGGAAAAGGCGGCATTTCGATCTACTTGCGCCTGTTCGCAACAAATGCCCAACGGCGCTGGCACGGAGGACAACTCGAGCAGTCGCAACCCTGGTCTCATGCTCGCACAACTGCGCTTGACTTTCGATTCCCTACATTGGAGGCACAACAGAATGAACCGACTTTGGACAATGATACTGTTGCTAGCCGCATCCATGCCGCTCGCAGCACAGCCGATGACGCATCTGGCGACTTTGAATCCTGATGTATCCTCCTGGGGTTGGCCGGAGCAGCCGCACCATGCCGGTCCTTCCTTCTCATTCGGTTATTCACTGGATACCGACGGCCCCTTGTTGATCGTCGGTATGCCCGGTGCCAAGCCGCACGTCAGATCCCCAACCACCGGGGCGCTGGCCCTGTATCGAAGATCCGGGGATGACTGGTTGCTGGAAAGTCTGCTTACGCCTCCAGCTGATTCTCTACTGCATCTTTCCGGCTGCGGCTTTTCTGCCGGCATTCTGGACGGCGGAGACTATTCGGCAAGGCTGTTTGGGTGTCCGTTCGCTGACTCGCCGTCCCTGGAAGAAAGCGGTCGCGCCACACTAAGTGCTGTTTTGTCTTCCGGAGAGACTACCTCCGTGAGAAATCCCACCGGTGAGGGCGATGGCTCCAGAATGGGCCTGTCGGTCAGCATTACCCGGGCCCCCATCGATGGCACGGTCTGGGCCGCCATTGGCGTGCCTGGCAGCGAACTCAGTTGGTCGCCCCATTCTGAGGGTCGGGTGGAGATCTGGCGCCTGGAAGACCGCACCTGGTATCTGGAGGCCACGTTGATGGCCAGTGACGGCGAACCTGGAGATCGCTTCGGTCATAGTGTATCGATTTCGGCCCAACAACCCTGGGCGCAACTGGTACGCGTGGCCGTGGGAGCGCCTTTTCATGATGGTTGGCGTGGTGCAGTCTATGTTTTCGAGCGTAATCAGGGCACGGCCACGTGGTCGGAGGTTGCCAAGCGCATGGCGCCGGCGGCAGATATACACGATAAGCTGGGATGGAGCGTTGCCCATCACACCACCTCGCCTGCAGAGGGTCTCGAAAGCTTGCTGGTCGCTGGCGCCAAAGAACGAAGGCCCGGTGGCGACCCCACGCAATGGAACCGGGGCACGGTCAGCGTGTGGCGTCAGTCAAGTGCCTCGGGCTACTGGAACTACGCATACGAGGGCGAAATCGGCTTTTTCTGTTTCGGGGCGTCGGAGATCTGCGAAGGGCAGTCGCAGGCGATGGAATTCGGTTGGTCGGTGGCAATCGACTCAGGTGTCATCTGGATTGGTGCACCGGAGTTCGCTACTTTGGAAGGATCGAATGTAGGTCGGGTCTACAAGGCTTCCTTCAAACCGACCCTGGAGGCCTGGACGATCGATGATGTGATTACTCCCGGGCCTCTGTCGAGCGACTGCGGGCAATTTTCGGTTGCGCAGTCCGGCGGGCGGTTCGGAAATGCGCTGGCAGTGGTGCCTGGTGGGGTTGCTGTGGGCTATCCCAGCCGAGGCTGTCATTTGCTGACCATGCCACCCGGTCCGCGCTGGGGCCAGGTGCGAATCTTCGGCGTTTCCGACATCATCCACGCAGATCGCTTCGATTGAAGCAAGCATGCGTAGCCGCCTGCAGACTGCACCCAACCGCTCTATTCCGGCTTACTTGGACGTTCGGGCCGGATCTCCGTACTATCTCGTCATGGCCGTTGCCATCAGCCTGACGGCGTTAACGGGATTTTCCTTCACCTACTTCGGCCCGATGATCCGGGGTGAGTATCCGCCGGCCTCGCCAATGGTTCACCTGCACGGATGGAGCTTCTTCATCTGGTATTTCCTTTTGCCCCTGCAGGTCTTGCTGATTGCCGCGAGTCGGCGGCGAGTCCACATGATTCTTGGCGGTGCCAGCGTTGTCCTGGCCATCGTCATGGTATTCACCGGCATTTTGGTTGCTGCGGTTCGCATTGAGCAGGGGCTGTCGACTACTGACCCGAATGAACTGACCGAATTCTGGAGCGAGTTCGGCCAACTGATCATGTTCAACATGCTGCCCTTCGCGGTTTTCTACACGGCAGCGATCATGCATCGCCGAAAGGCTGATGCCCACAAACGCCTGATCATCATGGCCAGTGCCAGCGCTCTGCCAGCTGCCATCTTCCGGATCATCGTCGGCTTTGGCGGCTTCTACTGGCTGGCGACACCGGCCTGGGTCATGCCGGCGGCATTCCTGCTTCCGGCTCTGTTCTTTGTGATCGGAATGATCCGTGATCAGATCAGCACAGGCGCAATCCATCGCGCCTATCTCATTGGCCTGCCGTTCCTGCTGCTCACCCATGGATTCGGCCTTGTCATCGTCGGCACACCGGCGGGAGAAGTCGTTTCGCGGATCATGGCCGTGTTGGCTTACTAGCCCGGCTATTGCATGAATCTCCGGTGCCGGAGCGCTCCGCCTCCTACGCGATTTCGCGCTTGCACCGGTACCCGTGTTGGCATAGGCTTGGGTCTCGGGAAAGCAATCGAGGCAGCGCCTTGGACAGTGCCGAGAAAAGGCAATCGCTGACGCGGCTGCTGAGTGGAAAATCCCCGAATGACCGCAATGTGCTCGATCAGGTCATTCCGCTGGTCTATGACGAGCTGCGGCATCTGGCTCGTCGTCAACTTGCGGGCAATCGCAATCTGACCCTGAACACGACCGCGCTGGTCGACGAGGCCTATCTGAAAATGGTCGACCAGGAGGATGCTCCGCTGGGCAGTCGAGCCATTTTTTTCGGTGCGGCCGCACGCGCCATGCGGCAGGTGCTGGTTGACGCAGCCCGCCGCCGTGGGGCACTCAAGCGCGGTGGAGACCAGTATCGAGTGACGCTCAATGAGGAGGGGGTTTCGGCCGATGAGTTCGCTTTCGAGGTCATCGAACTCAATGCCGCACTCGAGCGACTGGAGCAGCACTATCCGCGCCAGGCCCAGGTCGTCGAGTGCCGGTTTTTCGGCGGCATGAGCACCGAGGAGACCGCCCAGGCCCTGGACCTGTCACGACGCAGCGTGGTTCGTGACTGGACCATGGCCCGAGCCTGGCTGTACCGCGAACTCCACGGACGTGCGGACAATGCCTGACCATTCGGTCAGCGACGAGCTTGCCAGACTGCTCAAACTGCCCGGCCCGGAACGTGCCGCCGAACTGGAGAATATCGCCCACCGCAATCCCGATCTGGCAGCAGAACTTCGTTCGCTGATTGTGGCGCACGAGGCTGATCCGGATTTTCTGCAGAAGCTTGATGCCTCAGGTGCCGTGGAATTGCTCGAGGATGACAGCATGCTTGCGGCGCCGGAGCGCGCCGGTCCCTATCGGCTGATCCGGGAGGTCGGCCGTGGCGGTCTGGGTGTGGTCTATCTCGGTGAGCGCGTTGACGGCGACTTCGACCAGCGTGTGGCCGTCAAGCTGATCAAGCACGGCATGGATTCGGCGGCCATCCTCCGCCGTTTTCACAACGAGCGCCGCATTCTCGCCTCGCTGGAACACCCCAATATCGCCCGGTTGATCGATGGTGGGGTTCTCGATGACGGCCGTCCCTGGTTTGCCATGGAGTACATCTCCGGAGAATCGATCACGCACTGGTGTGAGCAACGAAATCTGTCGATCGAGCAGTGCCTGACCTTGTTCGAGCAGGTCTGCCGCACGGTGCAGTTTGCCCACTCGCGGTTGGTCATTCACCGCGATCTCAAGCCTGACAACATCCTGGTGGCCGAAGACGGGACGGTCAAGCTGCTCGATTTCGGTATCGCCAAGCTGCTGGCCGATGGTGACGACGATGCAGTGACCGAACTGACAGTCCTGGGACAGAGAGCCATGACGCCGGAGTACGCTGCGCCGGAACAGATTCGAGGTGAACCGGTTGCTGCTACCACCGACGTCCATGCGCTTGGCATCGTTCTGTACCAGCTCCTGACCGGCAGGCACCCGTATTTGCAGGAGTGTGAGACACGTACGCAATTGCGCGAAGTTGTCTGCTCGACATTGCCCGCGCCGCCATCGACGGTAGTGCGGCAGATGATGACCGACGACCGATCGCGATCGAGCCGGCGGCGTCTCAAGGGTGATCTGGACGCCATCGTGCTGACGGCGCTGGCGAAATCCCCCTCCAGGCGTTATGGATCTGCCGAGGCGATGGCCGAAGATATCCGCCGTCACCTGGCCCGTGTGCCGATTCGGGCCCGCCATCGCACGCTTGCCTACCGGACAGGCCGCTTTATTGCGCGTAATCGGTTGGGTCTGGCCACGACAGGCGCCATCATGCTGGCGCTGGTGACCGGGCTTTCGGCCGCGCTGTGGCAGGCCGGCAAGGCGAAGGAGCAAGCCGAGGCGGCCGAGCAGAGCCGCGACTTCGTGATCTCGCTACTTCGCGACACCAATCCGGTGCGCAGTGATGAAGGCGTGGAACTACTCGCGGCCGACCTGCTGCGTCATGCCGCTCAACGGATATCGACAACCGAAGATGTTTCCGAGGATCTTCAGGCACGCTTGCAGATCGTACTGGCCGAAGCCTTGCTGGACCTAGGCCGGCCGGACGACGCGCTGCCGCTGGCAGAACTAGGCCTGGCGGGCTTGCGCGAGCAGTATGGTTCTTCCAGTCCGGAAGTGGCTGACGCGCTGCATGCCCTGGCACGCACGCTCGCCCACCTGGGGCAATCCCGCCAGGCGGCACAGGCCGCGCAAGAAGGCCATCTCATCATGGCAGACCGTGGACTGACCGACACCCTGCTCTACGTACGGCTTTTGGGCATCGAAGCCCGTGCCCACAGTCTGCTCGGAGAGTACGACCAGGCCCTGGCCTTGCGCCAGCGCATCGTCCGGGAACGTGCCCGGATCGTGGGCGAGAACGATCCGCGCATGGCGTCGGCATACTTCAACCTGGGCACCGCCCATTACTACATGAATGACTTCGCCGCGGCTGAGCAGCATTACCGGCACTCCGGAAGGCTGCTGCGGATGCAGGCCGGCGAAACCCATCCAAGGATGGCCAGCGTTCACAATGGCATCGGGACGGCGCTGATCGGACAGGGCAGACTGGACGAGGCCGAATCGTCGCTCATGAAAGCGAAGGCCATCGCCGAACAGCGGCTGGGCCCGGAGTCAGTGCTGGCCAGCGAGATTGGCTCCAACATCGGTGTGCTGTATCGCCACCAGGGCCGGCTCGAAGAAGCACAAGCCATCTTAAGCGATGCCGCCGATGCGTTGGGAAAGGCGGGCTCCAGGCAAGGACAGGCCTATGCCGAGTCCTGGCTGGCGCTTGTCCTGCTCGCCCGAGGCGACTATCCCGAGGCCCTGGCGGCGGCCAACGCGGCGCGCCGGAACCTGGAATCAGTGAGCAATCTGACCCACCCGCACTACGACGTGACACGCAGCGCACAGGCGCTGGCGCTGGCCAGAATCGGCGAAACCGAACAAGCGATCACGCTGGCCCGGGCCGTGGCCAGCCAGTGGCGGGAAACGGACGCAATCAGTAACCATCTCCGGTCAGAAGCCATGGAACTGCATGCCTGCCTGCTGGAGGACCTGGGCGAGGCCCAGGCCGCCGACCAATGGCGCGAACGCGCCCGTGAGGGCTTTGCGCGAACCCTGGGTCCGCAACACGTGCGAACCTGGTCGGTCGGCACTGTGTACCTTACGGGGGAGCGGGGTACAGGGCGTATCGCTGATACCACCACCGCAATCGAATAGGCAAAGCCACCGGCAGCTCCGGGCCAGTTGAAAACTGCATCCTGACCGGAGCCTGGGCCGCAGGGGGCATCAGCGTTGCAGGTGCGGAATCGAAATCAATTGGCGCAGCTCTCGCCGGAATGGCGTACGAAGGGGTAGTGAAACCATGAAGGAAGGTCATGATCGAATTATCCTCAAGGCGCCAGAGCTCGAAATTCAGTTCTGCTTCAACAACTAACGTTGGGTTGCTGGTCATCGGCGCCATTCTTCTGGCGCTGGCCAACACCAGTATGGCTGTCGATGGTGTCATCGAAATCAACCCGGCCTGCGTGCCGGTCGGGTGCTTTCCTGGTGACCCTGCCGGGTTTCCGGTCACGATTACCGAGTCCGGCAGCTATCGCCTGACCGGCAACCTGGTACTGCCTGACGAAAATACCACCGCCATCGTCTACTCCGCGGCCGATGTATCCATTGACTTCAACGGATTCGCCATTCGCGGCGTGACCGAGTGTCAGCAGAACCCTTCAACCCTGCTCGTTGGCTGCGCCCAGGCCGGCTCCGGTCGGGGGATTGAAGCATTGGATACGCTTTACTCGACCAGCTTGCGGGTCAGCAACGGCACGATCCACGGTACCGGCAACCGAGCGATCAGCCTGTCCGAGCCGAACAATTCAGCCGTGATTGAGGACATGGTAATCAGAAGTTCGGGAAGCACTGGAATCTACTGTAAAGGCTATTGTACGGTGCGTGACAGTCGTGTCGAACTGAGCTTGAGTCATGGGATCCATTCTGATCCTGACTCAGGAGTAGTCGGAGAGGTAAATGCAGTCGACGTTCATCTAATCTCCAATGGCGGGGGAGGGGTAAGGTGCATAGCAGATGATCGTCGGCGCTGCTCTGTTATCGACAGTACTGTTAAATTCAATTCCGGCATTGGGATTTCGGGAGTAGCTATTGCCAGGGGGGTGCTGGTGGCTCAAAACGGAAGTGCCGGAATTATCGCTGGCTTGGTCGCAGACAGCGTCGTAAGGAATAACGGTGATACCGGGGTTGCTGCCAGGGTTGTCAGAGGCTCCTACATTAGTGGTAATGCCGGTGCTGGAATCGAAAGCGGTGGTCTTCCCGGCGCTCTGGTTGTCGACAACAAAATTTCCTTTAACGCTGGCTGCGGTACTTGGGACGCTGTTCTTGTAGAAAACTTTTTTCTGCAGAACAACAATGGCAACCTCCAGACCTGCGCTTCAGTTCATCTCGGTCCAAATCATTGCGAACCCAATGTCGGGTGTTGAACTGAATCCAACAACTACAAAGGGGCAAGGGGCAGGATGGTTCGGTCGGAAGCACTGTCATGGTGTGTCTCAGCCGGCGAGGAATTGCCGGTAGTCGTGGCGGATGTCGGCGATGGCGGCCTGGACCAGTTTCTCGCCGTGTTCGGCGCTGGCCAGGGTGGGATCGGAGCCCATCCGGCCATCGGGAAAACGGGTGCGGAAATCGCTGGCATCGTGAATCGGCCCGGTGGGTGCAACCGGCGGGTCCAGCTCGACATCGCGGTGCGAGTCGACAATCGCGAAGTTGGTTACCGAGATCTCACCGGCAGTGGCATGCTGGCCGTCGCGCTCGCCGAACAGTTTCTGGCTCAGCTTTACCACGCCCGGGCATTGGAACCAGTTGGCCAGCTTCAGGCGCACCGGGCTGGCCTGGCCGGCCAGGCTGTGACCGGCGTGGTACTCGGCAAAGGCCGCCTGCACGGTGGCGATGTTGCCGCCGTGGCCGTTGAGAAAGTACAGGCGCGTGAATCCCTGCCCGCTCAGCGACGCGATCACGTCCAGGACGACGGCAATCAGGGTGCGCGGGCGGAGGGTGATCGAGCCGGGAAACTTGAGGTGATGCTGGGCCATTCCGATGCTGATCGTCGGCGCCACCAGGATGCCGTCAGCCTCGCCGAGCTGCCAGGCGATGAACTCCGGGCAGATCGCATCGGTGCCGACCAGTCCGCTCGGCCCATGCTGTTCGGTCGATCCGATCGGGATGATGATGCCAGTCGAGCGCTGGAAATAGTGATCCACTTCCGGCCAGGTGGCGTGTTGCAGTCTCATCGGGATTCGCAAGTGCTCGTTTCGGTACCGGAATTGTACCCATACGGAAACCTGTCGATGGCGTTCCCGGCAAATCTTCGGTATTCTGGAGTCACAGGCTTTGAAGGGGTAGAAAGTGGCGCGGAATATCGCGTTATTGCTGATCATCATGAGCGGTTTGTCGGGTGCCGCGCCCGGCAAACCCGGCGACGTGCTTGTCGTCGCCGGGGATCATGACTTCCCGCCTTACGAATTTCTTGACGAAAACGGTGAGCCGGCCGGCTTTCATGTCGATCTGCTGAGAGCAATCGGCAAGCGGGTCGGGCTTGATTTTGCCTTCGACCTGGGACCCTGGCACGATCGACGACGGGCCTTGAGCGAATCCGGCGCCGACGTAATGGCGATGTATCAAGCCGAATTCCGTGAGCCGGAAGTGGCCTTTGCGCCGCCACACGTGATCGTCTACCACGAGATATTCGTCCGACTCGACGACCCGGGGTTCTTTTCTCTGGATGAGCTGGCTGGCCGCACGGTGGTCATCCAGCGAGATGCCTTTATTCACGAACAGGTTCTCCATGACGAGTTTGACGCCCGATTTGAGCTGGCCGAGACAGAGGCCGAGGTATTGCGTTTGCTGGCCGCAGGTTCGGGCGATGCCGCCATTGTCAGCAGTATCGTGGGACGGCGCAAACTCGCTGAGCTGGGTCTGGATAGCCTGACGACCAGTGGTCCGCCGCTGTTACCGGTCGAGTATTCCCTGGCGGTAGCCGGGGGGCGCGAGGAACTGCTTGAGCAGCTGACCGAAGGCCTGAACAAGCTCAAGGCCAGCGGCGAGTTCAATATCCTCTACCAACGCTGGCTGGGTAGCGCGCCACCTAAAGAGCTCACCAGCCCCCTCCTGCGCTGGTGGATACCGCTGCTGTTCGTATTGTCGCTGCTGGTCGTCATAGCCTGGCTATGGCTGTTTCGCAGCTATCGCCTCAGTGGCCGGATGGAGGCGGCGCGATTGCACTTCGATGAGGTGACCGGCCTGCCTAACCGCCTGGCCTTCGAGCAGCAGCTGATCACGAGCTTCGCCGATGGCGACTCCGAACGCCAGGGGTTGGTGATGCTGCATATCGATATCGACAATTTCGGCCTGGTCAACGAGGGTCGAGATCACCGGGTTGGTGACCAGGTACTGAAGCAGCTTGCCGATCAGCTTCGCATGATTGTCAATCGGTCCGGTTTTTTGGCGCGCCTTGGTGGAGACGAGTTTGCGGTACTGGTCGAGGGGGAGGATGGCGCCGTGGAACTGGCCGAACGGATCGAGCGCGAGCTGGAGGGTGGCCGGTTCCTGGTGGCGCCGGATGAGTCGGTCTCGCTGACCGTCAGCGTTGGTCTGGCCGCAGTGGGTGAGCATACCCGCTCCATCGGTGACCTGCTCAAGCACAGTGAGGCGGCCTGTCAGGCGGCCAAGGAGTCGGGGCGGGCCAGGGTGCATGTCTACCAGCCAGACGACGAAACGCTGGCGATGCGTTCGGCGCAGGTTCGTACGGTTCAGCGGGTCGTCGATGCGCTGGCCAATGATCGCCTGAGGCTGCATTGTCAATTGATCGAGCCGGCGGACCCGGAGCGCTCATCAGGCCTGGTTTTCGAGGTGCTGGTGCGGATGCTGGCGAAAGATGGTTCGGTGGTGGCGGCCGGCGATTTCATGCCGGCAGCCGAGAAGTACTTCATTGCCCACCGAATCGACCGTTGGGTAATCACCACCGCGCTGGAATGGCTTGATGCCAATGCCGGCAGGCTGCCCGACCTGGAGTGCGCCTGGATCAACCTGTCGACACGCAGCCTGAGTGACGACCGGTTTTTGCCGTTCGTGGTCGATCAGTTCGACCAGCATGAAATTTCACCGGCCCTGGTCGGTTTCGAGATTACTGAAACCGGTGTGATGGTCAATCTGGACAACGCGCGGCGGGCGATGAACCGGCTTGGCCGGATCGGTTGCCGCTTCGCCCTGGATGACTTCGGGGTGGGTACCTCTACGATGGCGTTTTTGAAGGATCTGCCGGTCGATGTGCTGAAGATCGATGGCTCGTTCACTCGCGGTGCCGTGGAGAACCGCCGCAATCGCCAGCTGTTGCGAGAAATCAACGCGCTCGGACACCTGCTGGGCAAGACCACCGTTGCCGAGCAGGTGGAAACGGCCGAAATCCGGGCCATGGTGGCCGAAGCCGGCGCCGACCTGGTTCAGGGCTATGCCATTGATGTCCCCGGACCGATCGATCGCCTGGTGGAGCGGATCCGGCGACAGACCAACACGGGGTAGCCTGGCTGATTAACCTGCCTTCTTTCGACGACGGCGTATGCCCAGCAGGTCGGCCAGGTAGTGGCCGGTCCACGACTCGGGGACGCGGGCAATGTCCTCGGGGCTGCCCGAGGCGAGAATGCGGCCACCG
>SKQS01000061.1 GCA_007118895.1 Wenzhouxiangella sp. | reverse complement strand
GGGCTATTCTCGCCCCCGCCGCTGCCGGAACTCGATCCTGGCGCGCTGGCTGCGCTGGCGGTCGACGATGCCAGACCGCTGCCCAGTCCGCGGCTCAGATCACGCGCGCTGAAGCTGCCGTCGCGACCGGCCACCGCCGAATGCCAGTGGCGTGTACTGGCCTCACCGGCGCGCAGCGCACTCTCGATTTCTCGCTCGAAGCGCAGTGCCCAGGTATCGGCGGCGTCCAACGCCACGGCGTAGGGCAGCAGTCGCTCGAATTCCTCGAAAGTCTGCGGCGGGGCGCCCGAATGACGCTGCTCGATCTCATCGCGCTCTGCGACATCCAGGTACAGCTTCAGCCCCTCGATCTGGTCCAACAGCTCGCGACCCAGTGGCGTCGGCGCCTTGATCAGCTGCCAGAATACGATGTTGATGATGGCCAGCCCAACGAGCACCGCCACCGGCGCGATGCCGACCAGCATCGCCAGCATGCCCAGCGGGGCCAGGCCGGCCAGCACAAAGGGCACCAGAAACAGCAGTGGCAGCAGTCCGACCAATCGGGCGACGATGTTTTGCAGATCGCGTAGCGCGCGAATGGTGGCGGCCAGCATGGCCCAGACGGCCGAGTTCCAGATGATGGCAAAGCCGGCCAGGAACATCGCGCCGAAGCGGTCGACATGATCCATCAGCAGGATCGACAGGGCGGCTGCAACTGCCGAAATCGCGATGCCGGGAATCAGCCACAGCCGGTTGTGCAGAAAGTAGCGGCCTTCCATCCGCCGCGACAGGGCCTGGTCGTGGGCCCGAATCACCGCACTGACCCGCTGGTGATTGCTGCGGATGAATCTAAGCGAGGTGCTGCGGTTGGCAAACATGCGCTTGAGCAGGGCCTGCTCGGTCGCCGCATCAGTCTGGCCCTCGGCCTTGTGGGCGGTGTAGTTGCGGCCGGATTTTTCCAGCCGGATCGCACCCTTGACGGCCAGGCTGACCAGGGCGGCGGCAAAGCAGGCGTTGTCGTAACCCTTGCGCCAGCAATAGCGCAGCATGCCGGGCGAATAGCCGGTCGGCGGCTGGTAACGCGGATAGATCGCGCCCGGGGCGGGATCGCGCCCGACTCGCAGCCAGGCAGTCACATACCAGGCAAGAACAACGAGCAGGCCGATCATTCCGGCAATGAAACCGCGATTGTCGGCCGCCATCGCCATGCGCCTTTCGGTGACAGTCGGCTCGTGCACCAGGCCCTTGGGAAAGCCTACGGCAATGGTAAATCCCTCTCCGGGCATCAGGGGTCGGGTGGTGGCAAACCGCACCCGGTCGTCGGCCTCGATTCGGTAATCGAACTCGCCCCCGGTGGCGCCCGGCCTGCCGGGATAGCCGGCAATCCTCAGTTGCTCTGCCGGGACGGGTCCGGGCAGGTGGACCACCACCTCGGCGCTTTCGATAACAAAGTCCCAGTCGTGCCCGATCGCGTTCCAGTACAACTCGTCGAAGTCGTCGAAGAATCCGATCTGGCGCGCCGTGCGATAGACCAGGCGATAACGATGCGGGCCATGCCGGAGCAGGCGCTCTGCGCTGCCGAAATAGACCCGGACGCCGTTGCGGATGCCCTGCTTGTGCCAGTGCTCCGGCGCATCATTGCGGGTCAGGTCGATGATTTCGAAGGGCACGCTGTAGCGCCTGCCGTAGTGATCGCGGTACCGGGTGGGGAAATCTCGGTAGATGCCTCGCCGGATCTGCTGGCCGGCGGCGATCACGTCGATGGTTTCGATGATTTCGACCTGGCCTGAAGGCTGGATGAAAATCTCGACGGCGTAGTTTTCTATGCGTTCTGCGGCCTGGGCGTGGACCAGCCCGAGCAGCAGCAGACACGAGAGCAGGTGTTTCATCATCTTGCATCCTCAGGTTGACCCTGACTCCCGCTCGCCGAGCAGTCGGCCCACCGCAGGCACCGTTCGGGCCTCTATGGCGGCGCTGAAGAAGTCCGCCTCCTTGAAGCCGAACAGGCGTGCGACCAGCAGATCGGGAAATTGCTGGACCCGGGTATTGAGCTGACGCACCGCGCCGTTGTAGAAGCGTCGGGCGTGCGACAGCAGGTCTTCGGTGGCGACCAGCTCGGCACCGAGTTCGATGAAGGCCTGGCTGGTTTTCAGTTCCGGGTAGTCTTCGGCAAGCAGCATCATGCGTCCCAGTGCAGCGGCCAGCGTTGCTTCGGGTCGGTCCATCAGGGCCGGCTGACCACTTTGTTCGGCCTGTCGCGCGGCTGTCCTGGCGGCCATCACATCGTCGAGCAAGCCGCGCTCGTAGCCAATCTGTCCTTTTACCACCTCGACCAGCCTTGGCACCAGGTCATGACGGCGCTGTAGCTGGACGTCGACATCGGCAAATCCCGCCTTGACCAGGTTACGAGCGCGCACCAGGCGATTGAACAGCACTACGCCCCAGACCAGCAGGGATATTGTCAGCAGCGCGAACAACCATTCCATGGCGCCAGTCTACTGCAGGCTGCCTGAGACGTATCGTGTTAAACAACGAGCGGGCATTCGCCACGGCGTGTTCGGTCACGCCAGCATGCCCGCTGCGGTAGTACACTTCCCGAGGTTTAAACGGCGGTTTGGTTACTGGTTTCGGTGGGGTAGTCCAGGAGAGTTTGATGAAAGCAGGTTTCCGTTCTCTGGCACTGATAGTCACAGGCTGCCTGACCTTGGGTCTGATCCCTGCAGTTTGGGCCGAGGTTGATGAGCTGACCGAAACGCTGATTCGTGACGGTGCGGCCAGGGTGATCGTTCAACTGGCCGTTCCCGTTGCGCCGGAAGCCCGGCTCAGCGGCCATGCCCGCAAGCAGCAGCACCAGGCGATTCGCCAGGCCCAGCTGCAGCTGGTCGATGACGTGATCGTCGCCCATGGTGTTGACGAAACCACGGTCAAGGCGTTTCGCTACACGCCCGGGCTGGCGCTGGAGGCTGACGCGGCAACCGTGGCGGCGCTGCGTCAGCACCCGGCGGTGGCCGATGTGGTGATCGATCGTGCCGACCCACCGCAGCTGATGACCACGATCGGGCTGATCGGGGCAGCCGGTCCGGCGGCAGCCGGCCAGACTGGCGCCGGCCAGGTCGTTGCGGTGCTTGATACCGGCATCGACAAGACCCACCCCTTTCTCGCCGGCAAGGTAGTCTCCGAGGCCTGCTACTCGACCACGAGCTCCACCAACAACTCCACATCCCTGTGCCCGGGAGGCGCGTCCAGCTCCACTGCAGTTGACTCGGGCCTGGACTGTGCTCCTGGCACTGCGGCCGGCTGTGGTCACGGTACACATGTTGCCGGCATAGCCGCCGGCACCAACGGTGCCAGTTCTTCTGGAACAATCCATGGGGTTGGCCGCGGCGCCGACCTGGTTGCCGTCCAGGTGTTTTCTCGCTTTACCGGCAGCAACTGCGGCAGCGGGCCATCGCCATGTGTGCTCGCTTACATCAGCGATCAGATTCTCGGCCTGGAGCGCGTCTACGATTTACGCAATAGCCTTGCCATCGCCTCAGCCAACATGAGTCTTGGCGGCGGGCAGCACGGCTCGGCCTGCGATGGTGATTCGCGCAAACCGATCATCGACAATCTGCGCGCAGCCGGTATTGCAACGGTCATCGCCACCGGCAACAACGGCTACAACGGGGCGATCGGTGCTCCGGCCTGCATCTCTACCGCCATTGCCGTGGGCGCAACCACCAAGCAGGATGCGGTCTGGTCATCGAGCAATATCTCTTCACTGATCGATCTGCTGGCCCCGGGTGCTTCGATCTGCTCATCGGTGGTGCCGGGGATCTCGTCCAGCTGCGGCAGCGGCTATGCGTTCTATTGGGGCACTTCCATGGCCGCACCGCATGTCGCCGGCGCCTGGGCAGTGGTGCGCCAGGCAGCGCCTTTTGCCAGCGTCGACGAGATTCTCGAAGCCTTCCAGGTCAGCGGCCAGCCGATCAGCTCCAGCGCCGGTCCGTTGCCGAGAATCCAGCTCGACCAGGCCCTGCTACTATTGCCCGAGGAGATCTTTGCCGACGGCTTCGAGTCTTGATTCGCTACTGGTTACTTTTCTGTCTTGCCGCGTTTTACTGCACTGACGCTTCGGCCGGGCAGGCCAACTGCCCTGACTCGGCTGCTCTGGGCCAGGCGGCGCTGTCTGCCCTGACCGGGCAGGGCTTCGACCAGGTCAACGATCACGGCGAGCTGGGTGGTGCGCCGATCCAGGAGCCGCCGAGCATCGACCTGGCGGTGATCGCCTTCGCGCCGGGCTGTGCGCCGATCGGCATCAATCTGCTGTATTCGCGTGACTTTCCCGAAGGTCGGCTGGCCGATATCGACCCCGATGGCTGGCAGGTTACCGGTATCAACTGGAAATCCGACCGGCGCGATCCTGACCAGAACAATGCCAGCCAGTTCTGGCTGCCGGGCGCCGACTGGGACCTGCTGGCGCCGGAATCGCTGCTGCCGGATGGCAGCGGTGATCGTTTCGTGCTGCCCTATCCCACCTCCATGCTGAAGCTGATGCCGGCAGTCCGGGTCATGAGCCTGGTCGATGCCGGGGAGATCAGCCTGGATGATGCGCTGGTCTATGCCGGGATCAATCGCACTCTCGCCCAGTGGCTGGACGAGATGATCACCGTTTCGTCAAACACCGCCACCTTCGCCCTGACCTGGCTGCTGCATCAGCTGGGTGATATCCAGGCCGAGGAGCCGCCCGACCAGCAGGCCCTGCCGTGCGCCCAGCGCACCGAACGGACCGAGCTGGTCAACGGGGTCAACGCGCTGCTGGCAGGCCTCGGGCTTGAGACCTTGCAGTTCAACAACACCCGGCCGTGCGACGGCTCGTTCTTCAACAACGCCGGCTCGGGCGTGGGATTCCACCACATGAGCGCCTGGGACACCGCCCGCCTGCTGTGGCTGATCGATCCGCGAGCCCCGGCGCCGAGCTGGCTGGTCGACGGCGAGCCGGTCGATGTCGATTTTCTTTCCCAGCCCGCCCGTGAGCACCTGCTTGCGGTGCTGGCCGAACAGGGCCTGCACGAGGTGCTGTCGACCACCGCGACCTGCGGGCTGCCGGGACGGCTGCCGGGCATCCCGGCGCGTCTGCCCGAGCGCTGGATCGATACCGATGGGGCAGTGGTGGTCAATGGTCTTGAGCTGTCGGACAATGTGACACCCTGCAACACCTTTGCCGACGTCGAGTTCGCCCACAAGACCGGCCTGAGTTACAACTATGGTTCGAATGCCGGCATCGTCCACGGCCTGGACGGGATCGCCGAGCGCCATTACATCATCGCCTTCAATGCCAACCTCGGCTATCGCTATGTCAGCGGCTGCTTCAGCGACGGCGTGTGCTACCCGCAACGCATACCCGCCATGGCCAGGGCCATCGACCGCCAGCTGGCGCGCTGGCTGGAACCGGCACTGTTTGCCGATGATTTTTCCTTTGCTGGCCGGGTTGAGTGAGCAGATCTTTTTCGAATAGAGCAAGGGAGAGGCATCGGGTGGTATCTGACCGCTCGCGGCCTGAACGGATGATCGGCCTGGACGACAACTGATGATTCTGGAGGCCCGATGCCGATAAGACCAGTGCATTGCCACGGGTTGATTGATTGCTTTTGGTCAAGCGATTGGCGAGCCGGATGGCTCGGGCTGTTCTGATCGCCAGATTCCGCCACCCATTCAGGCCGCGATCGTTCAGATACCCCCCGCTGCGACTGTTTCGATCGGCGTCAACGCTTGCTCACAGCTCATGCGTCGATGCGGTGTTACTCGCCCGGCCAGGGGTGCAGGTCTTCGGCCAGGATGGCGATCACGCCGGTCAGGCCGTGGTCGGTCAGCACCGGGCTTAGCAGGATCAGGGCGGCAAAGGCGCTGGCGGTGGTGATGGTCAGCCAGTCGCCGGCACCCCAAGGCTCACGCCAGGGCACCGGCGGTGGCGGCCGGGGTCCGCGTACCGGGCCATGATGGTTGCCTTTGCCCAGCGCCGCCTTGGCCGCCAGCGCGGCCTCGTCCACGCTGAGCAGGATGCCGCGGATGGTTCGCTGCCAGGCTATGAGCCGGGCGCCTGCCTGGGCGCCGGTGCGCGCTGCCGCGCCCAGCCCGGCTATACCAAACAGCAGGTCGATGTACAGCCCCAGCCAAAGTGCGGCCAGCACCAGCATGATGTCGAGCTTGATGTGCCACAGCGTCCGTCCCAGCCGGTGATCGGCAATCCCCTGCTTACCCAGGCTCCAGTATTCGATGATGCCGTGGGCGGCGACCACCGCGGCCAGCCAGAACATCGAAATGGCCATCGACAGCACCAGCGCCAGGGTGATGTAGATGATGGTGAAGGTGACCCGGTTGTCGTGCTCCAGCAGCCAGCGGCGGGTTCGGGCCAGCCAGCGCGGCAGCCGACGGCGAACGACCTGCTCGCTCATCGCCAGTCTCCGAAAAGCGCCTGCAGGGCGGCCAGTACCGCGACCCCGGCGGTTTCGGTGCGCAGGATCCGCGGGCCGGCACGCACCGCCTGGAATCCGCGCTCGGCCAGCCAGCGGCACTCGGGCTCTGTCAGCCCGCCCTCGGGTCCCACCGCCAGGCAGTAGTCCCGGTCTTTGGCCACTGCCGACAGGCCGGTGGATGCCTCCGGATCCAGGCTCAGTCCGGTGCCGGGGCAGGGCGGCAGATCGACAAGCGGCATCGGCTCGGCGATCTCCGGGATGCGGGTGCGGCCGGACTGCTCGCAGGCGGCGATCGCGACCTGCTGCCAGTGGGCCAGTCGACTGGCGGCGCGGCGAGCGTCCAGGCGCACCTGGGTGCGTTCGGTAAACACCGGCCGAATGGCCGTCACACCCAGTTCGACCGACTTCTGGATCGCCCAGTCCATGCGCTCGCCGCGCCCGATTGCCTGGATCAGGGTAATCTCGAGTGGCGACTCGGTCTGCGGTCGGTGTTGCCTGCCCAGGCGCAGACGGCAATGATCGGGTCGGCGGGCGGCAAGAATCTCGGCCTGGTACTCCGAGCCGTCGCCGTTGAACAGTGCCACCTGCTGACCGGCGCGTTGACGCAGCACCTGGACCAGGTGCCGGGCCGGGCCTGGATCGAGTTCGATCTCGGTACCGCTTTCCAGCAGCTGGCTGGTATGAACCCGGATGTGGCTCATGAGACCAGGGAACGCAATTCGCCCGGTCGCTGTCTGTGCAACTGGAGATCAGGGCATGTCACGGTGGATTGGCGCGGCCTGTTGTCGGATTCTGGCTGATCATGGTTTCCTGCTATGATCGGGAAGATGTGCGCGAGGTGCAAGTGATGCAGCAAAATTGGTACGGCTTGTCTGGTGCGAAGCGGGTTGCTTCGGGGTTCTCCCTGATCGAAATCCTGGTCGTGGTCGTGATTATCGGCATCCTGGCCGCCGTGGTCGTTCCCCGGTTCATGGACGAGCCTGATCGCGCCCGGGTAACCAAGGCCAAGCAGGATGTCCAGGCGCTGGTGACCGCACTCAACATGTACCGCCTGGACAACTTTGCCTATCCGTCCACCGACCAGGGACTGGAAGCCCTGGTGCGTCGCCCGTCCGGCCAGCCCGAGGCGCCCAACTGGCGTGAAGGCGGCTATATCGACCGCCTGCCCAAGGACCCCTGGGGACGCGACTACCAGTATCTCAACCCCGGTGTGCACGGCGAAATCGACGTCTGGTCATTTGGCGCCAATGGCATGCCTGGTGGCGAGGGCATCAACGCCGAGATCGGCAACTGGCAGGATTGATGGTTCTTGCCGGCTGAGTCTACAGGCCCGTTTTTGGGCTCGCTGTCTGGAAATGAAGAAGAGCAGACCACCTGGAAGGGCAGACCACAGAGACACAGAGGCCACAGAGAAAAGAAATTATTTTCCCTCATTACTCACGTGTCTCAGCCACCGATGGGCTTGAATTGGTTAACCACAGATTTCAAAGTTTTACGCAGATTCAATGCTTTACTAGCCGGCTTGCCGGTAGGGATTTATATCTGCGGTTCCAGAAACTCATGCGGGATCATGGCTGAAGCACGTGCGTAATCAAGTAGTTTTTGCTTTCCTCTGTGACCTCCGTGCCTCTGTGGTGAATTTACGGGGTTTGTTTTATGAGAGTCATTCACAGGCTCCCTGAACCGATGAATCGCCGGGTTGCCGGATTCAGCCTGATCGAGGTGCTTGTGGTGGTGGTGATCGCCGCCATCGTTACCGGATTCGTCGTCGTGCGTTTTGCCTCCATGCCTGACCCTTCCAGCCCGCGCAGCCAGCTCGAGCGCGTCGCCGTTCTGGTTCAGGCCCAGTGCGAGCAGGCGGTGTTCCACTCCCGTCCGCGCGGTATCCGCTTTACCGGCGAAGGCATCGATTTCTGGCAACCCTCGGACGGCGGCTGGGTGCGGCTTGACCGTCGTCGTGCCGACGAACCGCGGCGCTGGCAGGGCCAGGCCCGGTTCAGACTGATCGTGGAGGGCTACCGGGTGTCGCTGGATGATCCACCTGATGGTCCGCAGGTGCTGTGTCAGCCGCTTGGCGAACTGACTCGCTTTGAGCTGGTAGCCGAAACCGACGCCGACCGCTGGCGACTGGTGGCAACCGGCCGAGCCGACATGAGCATCGAGAACCTGTGATGCGCTGGCGGCAAGGCATCGGCGGCTTTACCCTGCTGGAAGTCCTGGTTGCGCTTTTGATCGTGGCCATCGCCGTTGGCGCTCTGGCCCGGGCCGGCGGCCAGGTGCTGTCCTCGCAGGCAGCACTGGAGGAGCGCACGCTGGCCCTGTGGGTGGCCGACAACCTGATTGCAGAGTTGCGGCTGGAGCCCCCGGCACGGTCGGGTCGGCGCCAGGGCACCTCGTCCCAGGGGGGGCGAGACTGGTACTGGGACATTTTGATCCAGCCCACCCCGGGCGAGGAGCTGATACGGATCGATATTGCAGTCCATGCCGCGGCCGACCGGCGCTCACCGGTACTCACCCACACCGGCTTCCTGCCGGCATCAGGCCGATGATCAGGGCCGCTCGTGGCTATACCCTGGTCGAGGTCCTGGTGGCGGTGACCGTCTTCGCCATTCTTTCGGCCAGCGCCTACGTTGCCCTGGACGGCTTGAGCGATGCGGCCTTCGTGCATCGCGAACGCTCGGCGGCATTTGCCGATCTGCAGCTGGCGGTGACTCGCCTGGACAACGACCTGCGCCAGCTGGCCACCCGCCCGGTGCGCACCGGCGCCGGCCCGCAGCCGGCGCTGGCTGGCGAGGAGCTGCGGCTGGTCGCTACCCGCAGTGGCTGGGGCAACCCTTCCGGGCAGCCTCGCTCGTCGCTGCAGCGCTTTGCCTGGCAGATGACCGACGGTCGCCTCGAGCGAACCACCTGGCCGGTAACCGATCGCGCCACCGAGGGCGGCGCCTTCACCGAGGCCGTGCTCGACGAGGTCATCGGGCTAAGATTTCGCTACCTGGATGACGGCATGCAGTGGCGTACCGCCTGGCCGCGACCGGGCCAGGAACCGGAGACCTTGCCCCGGGCGCTGTCGGTGGAACTTGAAACACGTCGATTCGGTCGCATCGAACGCCTGGTGGTGCTGGATCCGTGAGACATCGGCCCTGCATTCCGAATCCTCAGCGCGGCGGGGCGCTGCTGATCGCGGTACTGGCCGCGGCAGTGGCCGCGCTGGTGGCCCTGGCGCTTGTCGAGCGGGGCCAGGGGGCCATGGCGCGTACCGAGGCGGTGCTGGCGGCCGAGCGATCCTACCAGTACGCGCTGGGCATGGATGCCCTGGCGATGCAGCTGCTGGAGCAGGCGGCTCGTGAGGGCATCGATCCGGCCGCGCTGGATGGTCAGTGGACGGCCCCGTTCGAAGTACCCGGCGGCATGATCCAGGGTCGGCTGATCGATCAAAGCGCGCGCTTCAACCTGAACAGCCTGGCTCACCCGGATGCCGCTCGCTCGACCCGCGCGCTGGAAAGTTTTCGGCGCCTGCTGCTGCTGCTCGAGCTGGATCCGGTTATCGCGGTGGAACTTGCCGATTGGCTGGACCCGGCCGCGACCCCGCGACCGGGCAGCGTCGGCGATGCCTACTATGCCCGCCGCCAGCCTGCCTACCGCACGGCCGGGCGTCCGCTGGCCCATGTCTCGGAGTTGCGCTGGCTGCGCAGCGTGGATGATGAGGTGCTGGCCAGGCTGCTGCCGCATGTGACTGTGCTGCCGGCGCAGTTCACCCGAATCAACATCAACTCCACCTCCCCACCGGTGCTGGCCAGCCTGACGGACATGCTGGATCTGGATCAGGCGCGACGGGTGGTTGATGATGGGCCTTACGGGGACCTGGAGGCGCTGGCCCGGCATCCGCTGATTCAACCGGTAGCAACCCCGGCCTTTCGTCAGGACCTGATGGTCACCAGTGAGTGGTACCTGGCCCACGCCCGGGTCGTGCTCGACGGCATCGAGCGCGACTACTACCGACTGATGAGCCGGACGGGTTCGGGTTATGATTTCCGCTACTTCAGTCAGGGCGTGCCCTGACCGCCGCCGCGACCTCATCGATTCATGGCCAGAACCCGATCCGACAAACTCGTAGTGCACGCCAGCGGAGAACGCTGGGAATGGGCCGTGATCGATCGCAACGGCCAGACCATCGACCGTGGCCACACCCCGGCCGATGACTGCCAGCTGCCCACAGGTCGCGGCGTGACCTTGCTGGTCGATGCCGCTGCCTGCACCGGCCTGACCGTGGAACTGCCCGAGATGTCGGCCCGGCGACTCGAGCAGGCCCTGCGCTGGGCAGTCGAGGACCAGCTGGCCAGCTCGGCCGAGGACGAACACGTGGTGGCCGGGCCGCGCGCTGCCGATGGCCGCCTGCATTGCCTGGTGGTAGCGCGTGAGCGGATGCACCGGTGGCACGCTGCGCTGGCCGGACAGGTCATTGATGTCATAGTCCCGGATGCGCTGTGCCTGCCGTGGCAGGCCGGACAAGTCAGTCTGGCCGCTGCGGGCGATCGTCTGCTGGCTCGTTGGGGCGAATGGTCTTTCGGCAGCTTCGATCCGGATCTGTTCGAGGCCATGCTCGAAGGGCTTGCTGACCCGCAAGCCAGGTGGATCTGGTATGGCGCCGGCTGTCCGCAGCCGCTGCGCGAGCGTATCGGTCAGTTCAGCCATGCCGACCGCGGCCTGCCGGAGGTGCTGGCCGCCGGAGCCGGGCAGGCCCGGGTCAATCTGCAGGGTGGCGACTTTGCGCCAGCCACTGCCGCCGGGGTACGCCGGCAGTGGCTGTGGGCGGCCGCTCTGGCCGGCCTGGCGGTATTACTGGCGGTGACTACCGCCGGGGTCGAGCTGATTCAGCTCAAGCGTCAGGGCGACCGGCTGGATGCCGAGATCCTCGCCCAGTTCAGCGAGGCGTTTCCCGAGGTCGGGCGCGTGGTCCGCCCGCGCGAGCAGGCCGAGCGCGAGCTGGCGCGCTTGCGTTTCGGCGAATCGGCCGGCGTCATGGAATTGCTGCATCGCACGGCGCCGGTGCTCAGCGCCCAGAGTCAGGTTCGGCTGGAAGGACTTAACTTCCGCGATGCCCAGCTCGAACTGACGCTGGTAGCGCCGGATCTGGCCGGGCTGGATGAGCTGGAGCAGCGCCTGCGGGCACTGGATTTGCGGGCCGACGTGCAGTCAGCCAGCCTGGGCAGTGAAGGCGCCACCGGGCGGATCCGGGTCACGGAGGGCGGCCGATGAACGAGTGGTGGCAGGACCTTCAGCCACGCCAGCGACTGGTGATTGCCCTGGCTGCGGGTATTTTGTTGTTGCTGCTGTTGTGGACCCAGATCTGGGAGCCACTGGTCGAGGCTCGCCAGGCAGAGCGCGCACGAATTGCCCAGCAGCAGGCTACCTTGGCCTGGCTCGATGCGATCACGCCGATGGCGCGCGGCCTGCGTGGCGCCGGGGTCCGTTCGACCGACCTGGGCGGGCGTTCGCTGCTTGGAGTGGTCGATGAGACGGCGCGTGCGGCCGGCTTGGCAGGGCAGCTGTCGCGCATCGAGCCGGTTGGCGAAAATCAGGTTCGCGTCTGGCTGGAAGGTGCCGAATTCCGCACGGTGATGCGCTGGCTGGACGAGTTGACTGGCACCCGACCAGTCCTTATCAGCCAGCTGGCCGCCGATCGTGCTGCAGGCTCCGGCCGCGTCAACGTGCGTATTACGCTGGAGCGAGATGCGTAAGGTCATCTGGCTGGCGCTGATTGCCGTCCCGGTCATTCTTGTGCTGACTGCCCCGGCGCGGGTCGTGGTCTCGCTGGTTGACGCGCCGGACAACCTGCGTGAGGTGCAGGGCAGCCTGTGGCGTGGCTCAGCCCGCTGGTACCAGCCCGAGCACGGCCCGCTGTTTGTCAACTGGCGCTGGCAGCCGCCGCGTACCCTGCTGTGGGAAGCCACCGGGGTGGAGACGGCGGTCAGCGGGCAGCTGCATCTGGCGACCGGTCCGGTCAGGCTGGAAGCGATACAAGGGGTGGTCGATATCGACCGCGTCGACCTGGCTCACTGGCTGGCCTTCACCCGGCCGCGCGGCATCCTTGAACTCGACCTGGATTACCTGGTAGTCGACGCCGGCCAACCGCCGCGCAGCAGCGGTCTGGTTTACTGGGACCAGGCGCGGCTCGAAGGCGCAGTGCATGAGCGGTTGGGGCGGATACAGATGAAGCTGAGCGATGAACCTGAAGGGCAGCGGGCCGACATTGAGACGGTTGACCGGGCACCGATCCTGGTCCGCGGAAGCCTCGAGCTGGACGGCGACGGCTACGAAGTTGATCTGTGGCTGCGCGCCGACCGGACCCGGCCGGACCTGACCGGTCAGCTGGCCCAGCTTGGCGAGCTGCAGCCCGATGGCCAGGTCCGTATTCGCCAGCGCGGTGCGCTGGGCTGGTAGGCTGAGCTGCAATCCAAGGACCCGGACTGGAACCGATGACTGACCCACTGGATCTCGAAACCGCGCTTGAGACAGCGCGCCAGGCTGCGGCTGCCGCCGACGAAATCGCCATGCGTCACTACGGAAGTCGACTGGAAATCGAACGCAAGGCCGACGACAGTCCGGTGACGGTCGCCGATCGCCAGGCCGAGCAGGCTATCCGTGAAGTCCTGACCAGCCGCTGGCCCGAGCACGAGATATTCGGCGAGGAATACGGGCGCAACAAGCATGCCGATCCCGATGCACCATTGTGGTTGATCGATCCGATCGACGGTACTCGAAGCTTCATCCGCGGGCTGCCATTCTGGTCGGTGCAGATCGCCTTGATGGTCAAGGGCGAACTGTTGCTTGGTGTGTCTTCGGCGCCGGCTTTCGGCGAAACCGCCTGGGCGCGGACCGGGGGTGGCGCATTTCTCGACGGGCATCCGGTCAGCATCAGACCGGTGGATCGGCTGGCCGAGGCCGATGTGTGCTTTGGTAACCTGCGAACCCTGGCCCAGGGTCCGCGCTGGCGCTGGGCGGCCGCGATCGTGGCCGAGGCAGCGCGCTGTCGTGGCTATGGCGATTTCTACTCCTACCATAGACTGGCCGATGGTTCGCAGGACGCGGTGATCGAAAGCGACGTCAATATCCTGGATATCGCCGCGCTGGCGGTGATCGTCACCGAGGCTGGTGGCCACTTTACCGATCTGGAGGGGCGGCCGCCCGGGCTGGCGACCACCTCGGTGCTCGCTGCCGCTCCGGAACTGCACTGTTCCCTGCTATCCTCGCTGCATGAAATTGACCGATCCGAAGCTGCCGATCATTCATGACCGGCACGTGAGCAGACCTGCCGACCGGTTCAAGGTCGAGCAGCTGGACCTCGAGTTCAGCAATGGCGAACGCCGACGCTACGAGCGCCTGATCAGTCGCGGTCTGGGGGCGGTCATCGTGGTGCCCATGCCTGATCCCGAGAGCGTGCTCTTGATTCGCGAATACGCCTGCGGCATGCACCGCTACGAGATCGGTCTGCCCAAGGGTCGCCTGGAATCGGGCGAGTCGATCATCGAGGGTGCAAACCGCGAACTGCAGGAAGAAGTAGGCTTTGGCGCCCGCTCGTTGGTCGAAATCGGTCAGCTTAGCCTGGCGCCCGGCTACATGACTCATGTTACCCACGTCATTCTCGCCCGCGATCTCTACCCTTCGCGACTGCCTGGCGACGAGCCCGAAGAGCTGGAAGTGATTCGGTGGCCGATTGCCGACCTGGTCAGCCTGATCCGCCGCGGCGACTGTACCGAGGGGCGCAGCATTGCCGCGCTGTACATGGCACGTGACCTGGCTGGTCAGGTTTGATCGAGTCAGTGTCTGCGAATAAGCCCGGCGCTTAGCAGGACCAGCGCCAGGATCAGTGCCAGCATCGCCCAGGCATCCAGGCTGGGTACCGGCACGATCGCGGCCTGACGAATTGTCCAGGTATCGGAAAAGCTGGCGACCTCGATCTCGATCGGGCCACCGGTGGGCGTGACCGTCCAGCCCTTGGTCTCGGCCAGATCTCGCCAGGCCCGACGATACAGCAGGCGAACCGAGACCTCGACCTCGTCGCCGGCGGAAAGCCCGCCCAGATCGAAGCGGTAGCTGCTCGAATCCTCGGCGCCTGAGGGGATGCGCGTGTCGGCCCATACGGCTTCGGCATCGATGAAAAGCACCGGCCGCACCACCGGCCCCTGGCCGTTGATTCGGCCTTCCAGCACTCGGGCAAAACCCTTGCCCGGCCGACCGGCCAGATCCGCGGGCTGGTTGCCGTTCTCGGCGCTGCCGTAGAAGGGAATCTGCGGTCCGGCCAACTGCGGCAGCGGCACGCCATTGACGTAGGCCTCCACATGCACCATGGCGTTGCGGATCGAAATCCCGGTCGGAAAGTGATGGCCGGCGCCATTGTTGGCGACTGTGGCGGCAATCTCCAGCTGGTTGCCGGGCTGGGCCAGCGCCACTGACAGGTCGATCGCCTCGCTGAGCGTGGTCGGCGTGGCGCCGGTGAAGGTATGTGCGCGTCGCTGTGACGGATCGCGGACGATCGCCCCGCCGGCGCTGCTGATCGGACCGGGCTGGTCGGCTGCCGGCATATGACAGTCCTGGCAGGCCCTGAAGCCATCGCCCGGCTCGGAAAATGGTGAGGCCAGCCACTCGGTGAAGGTGTTCTGGCCCGGGGCGCCCGTGGTCGGGTTGTTGTACTCGTGGCAGGAAGCACAAAAGCGTGACTCGGAGAAAACCGGCTGGTGGCTGGAGCGCATGATCGGAAAACTGACATCGTCCAGCGGCCCCCAGACCCAGAATTCGGTGTCGAATGTATCCGGGAAGCGATACAGGGTGTTGCCCAGGTGATGCAGCGCCTCGACGTTGTGATTGACCTCTGCCATCTGGTGGCAGGCCAGGCAGGTCACTCCGTCGGCTCCGGCGGCAGTGGCTACCTGATGCAGAAACACGCCGCCGGGGTTCTGGGCATCCTCGATCGGAGCATGGCAGGTGGCACAGAACCCGGTGTCGTCGGGGTCATGTGTGTCGATGAACACATAGCCGGCACTGCCACCCGGCGTGCCGGTGCCGGAGAACAGATCCAGGACCCACTCGTTGTTGGCGGCGTTGGCATGGGTGCTTTGCAACCACTCATCGTGCTGGTCGAAGTGGCAGCTGACGCAGGTAAACGAGGTACCGGGGTCGTAATTCGGACGGTCATCGGCCGGCACCCGGGTCAGGCGAATCTCGACATGGTCTCCGTCGCTGGCCGAACTGGAGCCGGTGATGTAATTGACCGGTTGTGTGCTGTCATGGCTGATTGCTGCCGTGACCATGACCGACCCGGCCGGCACATCGGTCAGGGTGAAGCTGCCGTCGGCGCCGGTAATGAAGGGTTCGCCCAGGGTGGTCTGGATGCGCACCCGGGCATTGGCCAGCGGCGCGCCATCGACATCATCGACCACGATGCCGGTGATGGCGGCCTCGAGTGGGCCCGGCAGTGCCCAGGCCAGCAGCACTATGAGCATTACCGTCCGCATCAGAATGGCCTGATCACGACCAGGATGACAATGGCGATAAGGAATACGACCGGCACCTCGTTGAACCAGCGAAACCAGGTCGAGCTGCGTCTGTTGACGCCGCGGGCAAACTGACCGACCAGGCGCCAGCACCACAGGTGGTATCCAATCAGTCCGGCGACCAGCGTCAGCTTGGCGTGCATCCAGCCGGCAGCCAGGTAGTGACCGTGGCCCATCAGAAGCACCAGGCCGAACACCAGGGTCAGGCCGCCGCCGATGTGAGTGATTACCAGCAACCTGCGTTGCATCAACTGGAGCAGGGAAAAACGCTCGCCCGACGGGTTTTCGGCAGCATAGACGAACAGCCTCGGCAGGTAGAACAGGCCGGCAAACCAGGTGACCATGAAAATGATGTGGAAGGCCTCGATCCAGTGCATTCAGAGGGTTTATCCGGGCGCGGGACTGCTATTGTGCGCGAAGGCGAGGTTTGAACTCAAGCACCATTGCCGAAAAAGGTTCGCTCGGTATAGCGGGTTGACGAGCGGTGGTGGTTGCGGTTATAACTGAATGCGGTCATTAAAAACTCATTAAAACAAAGTTTGACCACGCAGACTCCGGTTTGGGGCATTAGAAGAACTTGCTGGCGGCTTGGAAACGGGCCGCTTCTTTTTTGCTTGACATAATGCCATTCAGGGCCCATCTTTTTTTTGCCGTGGTTCGCTTCGGCGACTGGACGAATGGAGAATGCCGTGATGACCGAAATTGAGCCGATGATCTTCACCGATGCTGCCGCTGCCAAGGTGCGCGAGCTGATCCTGGAGGAGGCCAATCCCGACCTGAAGCTGCGGGTTTACATTACCGGTGGCGGCTGCTCGGGCTTTCAATATGGCTTTACCTTCGATGACAGCATTGAGGACGGCGATATCACGGTCGTTCGTAACGACGTCACGCTGGTGGTCGACCCCTTGAGTTTTCAGTACCTCGAAGGTGCCGAGGTCGATTACAGCGAAAGCCTGCAGGGCGCCCGCTTCGTGATTCGCAACCCCAATGCCTCGACCACCTGTGGCTGCGGCTCCTCTTTCGGTGTCGCCTGATCCGAAAGTCGCGCGAGCGCCTGCGGTCATGACGTGACCATCCTGATCCTACTGCTCGGCCTTGTGCTGAGCCATTTTCTGCCGGCCATCGTTGAATGGCGCCGCTTCCGGCCCTGGATGGTGGCGATTGATTCCTTCAGCCAGGCATTGCCGCGCCTTGCATGGTCTGCGATGCTGGGGGTGGTACTCCTCGCCCTCAGCGTTACCTGGCTGGCCGGCTGGATCCTGGTCGGGCTGTTCGGGCATTTCGGCTGGCTGTTTCTGGCGCTGGTGGTGTTCCTCTACGTGCTCGGTCCCCGCGATCTGGATCACGACGTCGGCCTGCTGGTTGACGATCCGGCCGATATGCATGCCGGTGAGGCTCGCGTTGCCCTGCGATTGGGGCAACATGACAACGCAGAGACGGCCTGTTCCCGGGTAATGGCAGCAGCCGTCGAGCGCTGGTTCGCGCCGGTATTCTGGTTTGTTCTGCTTGGGCCGGGCGGCGCCATGATCTACCGGCTGGCTGAGCGCACCCTGGCCGAGTCGGCGCTGGACGATACGAAAGCGCGTTGGGTGATACGACTCAAGGTGGTCATGGAATGGCCGGTGCTGTTCCTGGTTGTGCTGGCCGCAGCGCTGACTACTGATTTCGATCGCGTGACCCAGGCCTGGTTCGCCCATCGCCGAAGCCGCCTAGGCTGGGTGCTGACGCGCGGACTGCTTGATGATGTCGCTTCTCGCCTGGTCGAGCACGGCCTGCCCCTGGAAGGTGGTCTGAGCCGGGGCCTGGAGCTGGCCTGGCGAATGCTGATCCTGTGGCTGGTGGTGCTCAGCCTGCTGCTACTGGCCGGCTGGCTGGCGTGAGCCCGGCTGCGCTCGTTCGCATGCGACATTTATACTTCGGGTTGATCAAGATCAGGAGCAGTATGGTGATCCGTGTTTTTGTCCCGTGCATCGTCGTCGCGATGCTTTTCAGTTCTTCGGTTCATGCCGACAAGCTCTGGCTGCATTGCGGTGGCCTGGTCGATGTCGATGCAGGCGTTACCGGCGAGGCTGCAACCATCGTCGTTGAAGAGGATCGTATTGCAGCTATCCATGCCGGCCACCGACCACCCGATGATGACGAAGAGCTCATTGATCTGTCCGGCTTGACCTGCCTGCCGGGGCTGATGGATATGCATACCCACCTGTCGTCGGAGTTTTCGCCGGAGGCTTACGTCCAGCGCTTTACCTGGAACGAGGCCGATATCGCTCTGCGCGGCAGCCATTTCGCCCGGATTACGCTGGCTGCCGGATTTACTACCGTGCGCGATCTTGGCGACCAGTTCAACGTCAGTGTCGCGCTGCGTGAGTCGATCGCACGTGGCGAGGTGATCGGTCCGCGCATCTTCACCTCGGCCAAGTCGCTGGCAACCACCGGCGGGCATGCCGATCCGACCAACAGCTGGCGCCGTGACTTGATGGGCGATCCCGGCCCGCGCGACGGTGTCATCAACAGTGCCGACGAGGCGCGCAAGGCAGTGCGTCAGCGCTACAAGGATGGCGCCGACCTGATCAAGATCACAGCCACAGGCGGTGTGCTCAGCGTTGCCGCCAGCGGCCAGAATCCCCAGTTCACCGATGAAGAACTTGCTGCGGTCGTGGCCATTGCCAGTGACTACGGCATGCATGTCGCCGCCCATGCTCATGGCCTGGAAGGCATGAAGCGGGCGATTCGTGCCGGGGTGCACTCGATCGAGCATGGCACCTACATGGACGATGAGGCGATTGCCCTGATGATCGAGCATCGGACCTGGTACGTGCCGACCATTTCCGCTGGGCAGTTCGTTTACGAAAAATCAAAGATTGACGGTTATTTCCCGCCCATCGTGCGCGCCAAGGCAGCGGAAATCGGACCGCTGATCCAGGCCACTTTCGGTCGCGCCCATGCTGCAGGCGTGCCGATTGCCTTCGGCACAGACTGCGGCGTTTGCCCGCACGGATCCAATGCCGGCGAGTTCGCGCTGATGGTCGAGGCCGGGATGAGTCCGGCCGAGGCCCTGCGTACGGCCACCGTCAACAGCGCCGAGCTGCTCGGCGTTTCCGATAGTCTGGGCAGGATCGAGGTCGGCTATCTGGCCGACATCATCGCCGTCGAGGGCGATCCGCTGGAAGATGTGGCCGTGCTGGGTTCGGTGCCCTTCGTGATGCGCGATGGCCAGGTCTACTTTGCACCGGATTGAGGCTCGGCGCGATTGTGCCCGGTATCGCCATGCTCTATATTGAACAGCATGGAGACCGGGAAGCTGCTTTGTGAATTGCGCCGCGGACTGACCGGACGGGCCCGCTCGCACCTGATTGCCAAGTCATACCTGTACTGGGCGCGTGCCTTTTTGCTATTTTTCGATGGTCGCGACCTGTCGGCGCTGGGCCGTGAGGACCTGGACACTTTCATGCGCCATCTGGCCATGGATCGCTATGCTTCGGCGGCGACGCGCACCCAGGCGCTCAAGGCCATAGAGCTGCTCTATGCCCGGGTTTTCGAAATGCGGCCACCGTGGATCGAGAACTACTTGCGCGAGCGGCTCTCTGGTACCGGTCCAACCGTGCTGTCTCCCGAGGAAGTACAGCGGCTGCTTTCGCATCTTGAGGGATTATCCTTTCTGATCGCTGCGCTTTGCTACGGTTCGGGCTTGCGCCTGCTCGAATGCGTGCGCTTGCGCAATCGCGACCTGGATATCCCCGACGGCCGCATTCTGGTTCATGGCCTGAGTGGGACGCTCAAACGCCACACCATGCTGCCTCAGACCGTGCTTGAGCCGCTCAAGCGACATCTCGAGATACGGCGCGCCCAGCACATCGAGGAAGTGGCCAGTGGTTACGGTCAAACCGCGCTCCCGGAAGAGGTTGCCCGTCGTCAGCCCAACCTGGCGCGCAGCTGGCAATGGCAATACCTTTTCCTGCCGGTGCCGGGAAGCGGTCGTCGCTCAAGCACCGATCATGTCTCGGAAACCGTAATCCGCCGGCGCTTTTCCCTGGCCGCCAGCGAGGCCAACATCATGAAGCAGATCGGCAAAAACACACTGCGCAACAGCTTTGCCGTGCACCTGATTCAAAGCGGGGTCGCAATGAGTACGGTCGAGCGGTTGCTTGGTACCGGCGCCTACCGCGACATGGACGCTGGCACGCTGGCCAGGTTGTCTGGCGAGACCATGCCCTCCTCGCCACTGGACCGACTGCGCGTCCACTAAAAAAGAACATTCAGTCGGCATAGCCGCTGAGTTCCAGGTATCCCTTGCCGAGGGTCACGCCACTGGCGGTGTCAAGCACATCGACCGCGCCTTCCCAGTACACCACGCTGCCGGTGAAAAGCTGCTCGTCGAATACGGCCTCGACGGTCATGGAGAGCTCGGCCAGGGGAAGTTTCAGCTGCCATTCCACCGGCCAGCTGGCGCCTTGCTGGTCGGTCCACCATCGCTGAGGTCTTGCCGTGAAATCATGCTTCTGAAGGGTTTGATAGCTGCCGTCGGGGTCAACCAGCACGCCGGCGGAAAACGGTGAAGCAGTGCCATCGTCTCGGCGCAGGCGATAGACCATCAGGTCGCGTCCATCATCCAGCTGCAGCGCAAACCAGTCCCATCCCGACAAGTCGGGAGACAGCTGGCTTGATCCCCATTCCCGGTCCAGCCAGGCCAGTCCGCTGACCTCAACAAGCTCCCCTTCGCGCGTCAGCTTGCCATCGGCTGCCAGCCGAGTGGCCGAGTAGTAGCGAGAGGCATTGCCGGGCTCCGGGCCCTTGCGGCTGTAGCCGGCATCGCCCTGCAGCACCAGTGGCCGGGTTGGCGCAAGACGGAGCGCCAGGGCAAACTCTTCGCCTGCCGCCTTCAGATGCCAGGCGTCGGCTTGCCACTCGACTGTCCAGTCGCGCAGCCACCAGCGCTCGGGCGTTGCTCCGGCCAGGCCCAGCGTGCCGCGAGCGAAGCGCTCGGCCTGAAAGTGCTGGCCGCGCTCGGCATCACTCAAGGCCAGATGGGCCATCCACAGCTGATCGGCATGGAACGGCGAATCGAGGGTCTCGAGCGCGCCAAGCGCAAACCGGAACAGGGTGAAGTGAAAACCGAAGCGACGGCCCTGCCTATCGCTCAGATTGCCGGTGAAATACCACCATTCGTTGCGATAGTCCGGGTGGGCACCGTGGTCTTGAGGAAAGTTCAGGGGTTGCGGCCCGGTGACGCGCCGGAACGCTTCCGGCGCATTGCTCAAGAGCCCGCGCGCGGTCATCGGCTGAACCGTTGGTTCCGGATTCACGGTTTGCCGTGCAAGCCATATGACCATCAGTGCGGCGACAGCAACTGTCACGATCAACAGCGGCATCAATCTGCCGGATCGGGTGGCGGTTTCAGTCACCGGTCGCCACGAAGCAGCCGGCTGGGCGGTGTGAGGGCCAGCCGTCGGGCCGGCGCGAGACCGGCTACAAGCGCCACGACAATGACCACCGGCACCAGGGCCAACACCGGTTGCCAGGCCCAGACTACCGGCACGCTCCAGCCGAAGGCACGTGGCTGTACGGTCAATGACAGCAGGCCGTGAATCAGCGTCGCCAGCGGTGTGGCCAGCAGCAGCGCGGTCAGCGCCAGGGCGCCGGTCTGAACCAGTACCAGCATGAACAGCCGGTGCGCGGGCAGGCCAAGTGCCCGCAAGGTGGCGTAGTCACGCTGGCGCTCGAGCACCATGGCCAGCAGCGCGCTGAGCAGGCATACGGCGGCAATCAGGCCGACCAGCACGGCCAGGGCGGTGGTAATGCGGAAGGTGCGATCAAAGACCGCCAGCGTTTCGCTGCGGATCTCCTCGCGAGTGGTCAGCCGCTCCCGCCCGGCCAGTCCTTCGATCGCAGCGATCGATCTGTGCAGGTCTGCCAGGCTGACATCAGTGGCCGGGTAGAGTCCCAGGCTGTCACGAACCGGGTCATCCCAGATCTGCCGGTAGGTGGGACCATTGATGGCGACAAAGCCCTGCTCGCTGCTGTAATCCCGAAAGATGCCGGCGATCGCGAAGGACTGCGCGCCGGCGGGAGTTGACAGCTTGATGGTTTGCCCCAGGTCCAGTTGTCGATGTCTGGCCAGCGGCTCGGTGATCAGCACACCGGTTCCGGCGATGAAGGCCTCGCGGGCAAGGGGTTGGTCACCGGCCACCCAGTCGAAGCCTCCCCAGGCCGGCTCGGGAAGATCGTAGGCTACCAGGATATGGCCGTCGGCCAGCTCGATCCGACGGGCCGAGGAAATTGCCACGACCTTTGCGCTGGAGGCTACCGCGTCGACCACGCGCTGATCGATCACTCCGGCATCCACGGTGAGGTAAACGCTGGCTCGGAGCAGGCGGTCGATCCAGTCATCGACCGCAACGCGGAAGCCCATGACCATCATGCCTATGCCGGCCCCCAGGGCCAGCGCCAGCGTCAATGCAGCAATCGCCGGTGCCAGGCGTCGGCGCCCGCCCTGGACCAGCCCGAGCGCCCGGGAAAACAGTTCGGGTTGACCGATATTGGACCCCAGCTTGATGATGCCAAAAGCGATCGAAGGTACCAGTACGACCAGACCGGCCAGCACCAGGAACAAGCCGACCAGCGCGGCCGGCAGCCCGTCGGAGCCAACCAGTACCAGCGCTCCGGATAGGGTGAGGCCGGCGCTGATGAGCAGGATGATCCAGCGTCGCTGAAGTGCAGGTCGGCGATCCGACCGAACCAGTTGCCCGGGTGGAATCTGTCGCGCCTCGATCAGCACCGGTGCGGTCGCCAGCGCGGCTGCGGCCAGGGTGAGGACGAGCACGCCTAGGTAAAGCGCCACGCTGGGCTCGACCCCGGCCACCGGCAGTGCCTGATAGACCTCGAGAAGGGGGCGTCGGACCAGGTCCAATAGCCGGTCGGCCAGCCAGGTGCCGATCACCAATCCGGCAAGGCCTCCCAATCCGGCCAGTGCCATCGCTTCAAGCAACAGCTGCCGATCGAGCTGTGCAGGAGTGACGCCTATCGCGCGAATGATGGCAAATGATCTGCGACGCTGGACCAGCAGGAAGTTGAGAACACCAAAAATCACAAACAGTCCGACGGCCAGCGCGAGCAGGCCCATTGCGCTGAGATTGGCGCGCATGCCTGCCGTCAGGCGTCGGGCCTCCTCGCGCCGGATTTCGGCGCCTTGCAGCACCAGCTCGGACGGAAGATGCCTGGCCAGCCATTCTCCGGCTTGTGCCGGTGCTTCGATCAGCGTGATCTCGGCCTTGCCGCCCAGCAGGTGCTGGGCTGAGGCCAGGTCCATCAGCAGGCGGTCATCGAGCCCGCGGTTGCCATCCAGAACCAGCGCGAGCTCGACTGCCAGGGTGCGCTGGCCAACCGTCAAGTCCACGGTTTCATCCTGTCCGGCGCCGAGCCGTGACAGCGTGGTGGCGTTCAATGCGACCCGGTTGGTGCCGCCAAGCAGCTGCCCGGCCTCGAAGCCACTGAGTTGAAATCTGCTGCCGGTGGCCAGAGTCAGCGGGTCTATCCCGACCAGCTCCAGTCGGCGATCTCCGATCCGAACGCGCTGACGCAGTACCGGCACCAGCTCCGGGGCTCCGTCTGTCAGCGCCAGCCTGGCGAACTGTTCCGGGCTGATGGCGCCTGTAGTCGACACGATGCGAAGGCTGTCCGGACCGGCCAGTTCGGCCCTGGCCTCGTCCAGGCCATCAAGCAGCACGTGGCGGATCAGCAGCACGCCGGTCATTACCGCCACGCCTGCAGCAATGCCGATCAATGCCAGCGCAAGCTGTCCCGGATGCCGGGCGAAAAAACGCAAAGAGCTTCTGGCAAGCAACATCAGTGCAGCTGTCCGCCAGACAGGGTCAGGGTGCGCTGGCAAACGGCGGCCACATCGCGGTCGTGGGTCACCAGCAGCAGGCTGGCGCCGCTCTGCCTGGTAACCTCTTCAAACAGGGCCATGACGCTGGCGGCCGTTACCTCGTCCAGGGCGCCGGTCGGCTCGTCGGCCAGCACCAGCAGTGGACGGTGAACGAGTGCCCGGGCGATGGCCACTCGCTGTTTCTCTCCGCCCGACAATGATTCCGGCAGCCTGTCGAGCAGGCCGCCAATGCCGAGCTCTTCGGCCAGTCTCGAGACCGCATGCTCGCGCCGGGCGATCCCATTGAGCCACAACGGCAGCTCGATATTCTCCGATACGGTCAGGCTGTCCATCAGGTTGAAATCCTGGAAAACCAGGCCGATGTGGCGCGCCCGGTGCCGGGTCAGCTCTGGCTCGTCCAGCCCGGCCAGATCAGTGCCGGCAATCCGAACCCGGCCGGCATCGGGGCGATCCATACCTGCGGCGATGTGCAACAGGGTCGACTTGCCCGAGCCGGAGCTGCCCATGATGGCAATGCGTTCTCCAGCTCCCATGACCAGGTCCAGATCGTCCAGCACCCTGGTCTTCTCGTCGCCCGATCCGAAGGCACGCGAAATGGCGCTCAGCTGGAGTACCGGTTCAGCCATGGAACAGGTGGCCCAGGGCACCTGTCGCCAGGAGCACGGCAACGCTGATGGAAAGCCGACTGCGCAGCCGCTGATACCAGCCGGGACGGTCTTCAGCCACCAGACGTTCGCCGAACCAGACTGTCACGAACAGAACGGCCAGCATCAGCCCGGCCAGGGCGACCGGCACCAGGATCAGAGGCCAGCCAACCAGCACTATCAGATTGCTGGCGATCAGCGCCAGACGATGATCGGCCTTGAGCGCCTCAAGCCAAAGGCAGCCACACAGGAAGCTCAGGATAAGCAGCGCGTAGGTTTTCAACAGCAGCGTCAGATCCGACCAGCCGTGCCAGTCCAGCCAGCCATCGAGGGCGAAAGTGACGAACGGAATGACGCCCAGCCAGCCAAGCAAAGTCGCTACCGGGCTGGTCGAGACGGTGGATGGCGCGGCGGGTCTGCCCATTTCCTGATGTTATCGGAACCTGCGTGGTGGTGGGGTCGTTGCAGGATGCATCCAAGGAGGCTCTGATGTAAAAAAACGCCCCCGACCGGGAGCCGTGGTCGAGGGCGTTGCGGATTGACCGAAACGGTGGAGGGGAGTCAGAGCCTTGGGATTTCCGCTCCGGCCAAGTGCAATTTTGCACTTCGGCCGTGAACACATAGTGAAACCAATCGCAATCGTCGAGTTGGCGAAGGTTTCGGTGAGGAAACGGGTTCAGGCAGCATCCCGAGCGCGCTTTAGCCAGACCAGCAGTTGCGAGATGGCGGCCGGCGTCATGCCCTGGATGCGACTGGCCTGGCCGACTGTCTGAGGCCTGACGCGCTCGAGCTTTTCCAGCAGTTCGGCGGACAGCCCATGCACTCGGTTGAAGTCGAAGCCTTCCGGGATCGGTGTGTCACCGGCGCGCTGCTGGCGAGCGATTTCGTCACGCTGCCGCTCCAGGTAGCCGGCGTAGCGAATCTGTATCGCGACCTGTTCGGCCACATCAGGCGAGAGCCCTTGTTTACCGATACCGTCGACGCCAAGCAGCTCGCCTATCGCCACGTCGGGGCGCTTGAGCAGATCGGCGGCGTGAAGGTCACGGTTGATCTCTATTCCCAGCCTTTCGCTGACCCGCTGAGCCAGACCTGATGCCATCGGAATGGGCAGGCGCTCCAGGCGCGAGCGTTCGCTTTCGATCGCATCGCGGCGCCGGCAGAATTGCTCCCAGCGCGCATCGTCCACCAGCCCCAGCTCGCGGCCGATCGTGGTCAGGCGCAGATCGGCGTTGTCTTCGCGCAGGTGAAGCCGAAACTCGGCACGGCTGGTGAACATGCGGTAGGGCTCGCTGGCCCCCTGGGTGACAAGGTCATCGACCAGTACGCCAATATAGGCCTCGGTTCGGTCCGGCGTCCATGGCGCCTGGCCGGCTGTTGCCCTGGCTGCGTTCAGCCCCGCCAGCAGGCCCTGGGCCGCCGCTTCCTCGTAGCCGGTGGTGCCGTTGATCTGGCCGGCAAGATACAGACCGGGCAGATGCCTTGATTCCAGGCTGGACAGCAGATCGCGCGGGTCAAAAAAATCGTATTCGATGGCATAGCCCGGGCGTGTGATGTGCGCCTGTTCCAGGCCGGCGATAGAGCGCACGAAAGCCAGCTGGACGTCGAACGGCAGGCTGGTGGAGATGCCGTTGGGGTAGAACTCGTTGACCTCCAGGCCCTCGGGTTCGAGGAAGATCTGGTGCGAATCACGATCGGCGAAGCGGGTGATCTTGTCTTCGATCGAGGGGCAGTAGCGCGGGCCCGTGCCCTCGATGTGTCCTGCGTGCATGGGTGAGCGATGCAGGTTCGCGGCAATGATCTCGTGAGTGCGTGCCGAGGTCCGGGTGATGTGGCAGGAAACCTGGCGCGGGTGATCGTTGCGATTGCCCAGAAACGAAAATACCGGTCTGGGGTCGTCCCCCGGCTGCGGCTGCATGACCGAGAGGTCGATGGTTCTTCCGTCCAGTCTCGGCGGGGTGCCGGTTTTCAGTCGACCGACCGAGAACGGCAGCTCGCGCAGTCGGCGGGCCAGGGCGTTGGCCGGCGCGTCGCCAGCCCGACCACCGCTGGTCCTGGACTCACCAATATGAATCTTGCCACCGAGAAAAGTCCCCGTCGTCAGCACCACGCATGGCGCATGAAAGCTCAGTCCCATCGCGATACGGCAGCCGGCGACTCGGCCGTTGAGAACGATCAGGTCTTCGACTGGCTGCTGGAAAACCGCCAGGCCGGGTTGATGCTCGACGGCGCGGCGAATTGCATGGCGATAGAGGTTGCGGTCACACTGGGCGCGGGTTGCACGCACCGCTGGACCCTTGCGCGCATTGAGCGTTCGCCACTGGATGCCGCCAGCATCGGCAGCACGTGCCATGATCCCGCCGAGGGCATCGATCTCGCGAACCAGGTGGCCCTTGCCGATGCCGCCGATGGCCGGGTTGCAGCTCATCTGGCCGATGGTCTCGATGCTGTGGGTAATCAGCAGGGTACGGGCGCCGACCCGGGCCGCCGCCAGCGCCGCCTCGGTGCCGGCGTGGCCGCCGCCGATCACGATGACATCGAACGTGTAGAAATCAGGCATTGCCGCAAAGTGCTTGAGAAATAGCCGGATATTTTATACGGCGTCGCTCGATCGGGAAAGGAGCCTGCGCGGCAGAAGCCGTCCGAGCTCCCTGGGTCAGCGATCCCGGTAGCGTTCGCGTACCGGTGCCTGGCGTGAGGGCTCGCGAGATTGCTGACCCGACGGAGGCTGGCGCTGTTGCCTCGGCTCGCTGCGTCTCGGCGAAGACCGGGTCTGAGGTTCCGGGCGGCTTCGCTCCCTGACTTGCTCGCGCGGCTGCGGGCGCGTCTGCGCGGGCTCGGTCCGGCCCGGCAGACGCTGCTGTGATGGTGCGGGAGATCGCGTTCGCTCCGGGAAAGTCTCCGGACGGCTGATTCGGCGGGTTCCCGGACTATAGGCGGGGCCAGTCATGTGGCGCGTCTCGGTGCTGCGGTCGCCAAACCGAGTCGGAATCCGGTCGACGGTGGCATGCCCCGGTACGGGAGGTCGGGCGGCCCTGGCATCTCGACGCTGCATTTCGCGCAGCCGCTGATCGATCTCCCTGACTCGCGGTTGACCCGGGGCAACGGGTACCGGCGCAGCCTGCCATGGACGGTATCGTGCATAGAGAAAGCCGAAGCTGGACCAGGGATAGTAGAAGCCGGGATAGAAACCGCCGACATGCACGCTCAGACGGGCGCGAGTTCTGGGGCCGGGGTGGTAGCCGTAGAACCAGCCCGGATATGGGTAGTACCAGGGATCCCAGGGGTGAACAAACACCGAGTAGGGGTGGTAGAAACGACTGAAGTAGAAATAGTCCAGCGACCAGTACGGATAGTAGACCGGGCTGATTACCGCCACCGGTCTGTAAACCACACGCGGATCGTCGTAGTAGACGCCGTCAGAGCCATAGCGGGGCTGATGATAGGTCGCGCAGCCGGCAACCGTCAGCAGCAAGACCGGCAAAATTGTCCGCAGAATATGGCTTTTTTGCACCATAATGGGTCAGTCTATCCGAAAAGGAATGAATTGGTGCTGAACAGCGACAAGCTGGTGGGCCGCAACCCGGGCTTCGCGCTGAAGGCGGCTCGGGCATGAAGCGAAGAACCTATGATTTGCAGGGGTTTACCATCTGCCTGGACAAGGTGGTCCTGATTTCGGCGCTGTTCGAGGCCGAAAACGATGAAGGCTGGCAATTCAATGTGCGTCTCGAGGGTGATGTCAGGCTGCAGATCAAGCGACCGACGCGGGCCGAGGCGACCATGGCCAGGCAGCTGCTGGTTCAGGCCCTCAATAGTGAGGAGCCCGGCGACTCAGAGTGAGGCGACAGGCGCCGACTGGTCAAGCAAGCGTTCGAGCTCGCTCGGCCCGATTCGCTGCTGAGGTCTCCCGTCGACCGGGCTGGGCGGTGATTGCAGCGCATCTCGACCGATCATCATCATCAGCTCGACCGCATGGCCACCGGCCTCCATGACCAGGATCTCGATGTCGCGTTGGCTGCCATCGTGCCAGCGAATTCGGCGGCTTTCCTGCTGGAAGGGCAGGTTGCGTTCGAGCAGAAAACGCAATACGGCGTCGGGGTCATCGGCAAACAGGTGCAGCGTGACCCGCGAATGGTTGTCTGCAGTGCCTTCGAGTACCGGCCCTGCCAGCTTGGGGTGAAAGTCGGAAAACAGGCGCATGGCATCAAGCGCGGTTCGCCGCAGTGCCGTCAGGTTGTCAAGATGACCCTGGCCGCCGTACAGCGCATGCCAGGCCTTGAGTGCCTCACTGACCTCGGCATTCGTCGGCATGCTTACATTGGGCGCAAGGCCCAGCCGCGCAGCAGCCTTCTGCTTGGCGGTCAGGAAGCTGCGCTGACCTTCGGTTGCCATGATTCGGGCGGCCTCTGCAGCCAGCTCCTGGCGCAGCTTGAGGCCGCGCCGCTTGTTGTTGCGCTGACGACCCATCAAAAGATGTCGTAGGGATCGGGGATTTCCCCGGTTCCATCCTCGCCGGCGGTGGCAACCTCCAAGGGCGGCAGGTTGTCGGCATGGAACCATTCCGGCACGCTGCCGCGAGCGCCAGGCCGAGCGCGCAGCCCGCTTTCCGGATTGATCAGCGCCTGGGCCAGACCGACTGGTGCCGGCAACTGCTGTTCAGGCACCTCGTCGAGGGCGCCGTCCATGAACTCGACCCAGATCGGCAGCGCCGTTCGGCCGCCTTGTTCCTGTCTGCCGAGGCTTTCATGGTCGTCCATGCCGAGCCAGACCGTGGTCACCAGTCCACCACCGTAACCCGCAAACCAGGTGTCTCGGAGGTCGTTTGTGGTACCGGTCTTGCCGGCCAGGTCATTGCGGCCCAGGGCTAGGGCACGGCGACCGGTGCCATGCCGGATAACATCGGCCAGCATCGAGTTGATCAGCCAGGTTGTCTGCGCACTCAGTACCTGGGGTGCGATCCTGGGCAGCGCCGGGCCTGGCAGGGGCGGTATCTGTTCGATGGTCGGCTCAGGCTCGGGCTCGCCGGCCAGGCGTGGCCTGACCACGGCCGGCCCGCTACCGTTGCTTGAGTCGTCGTCGGCGCCGTTGTCAGGATCGACCAATGCCACCGGCAAGGCTTCGGCTGGCTGCGGGCAGTCCGGGCAGATGACAGTCCATTCCGGCTCATGAACGATCCGTCCGGCGCTGTCGACAATGGCATACAGGAACTGTGGGCTAACCGCATGACCGCCGTTGGCAAATACCGCGTAGGCCGCGGTCAGGGCCAGCGGGGTTATCGAGGCCGAACCCAGCGCCATCGAGGGGCCCGTTGGCAGTTCGCTGCGATCAAAGCCGAAGTCGACGATATAGTCGCGCGCATAGTCCATGCCCATGCCCATCAGCAGCCGCACGCTGACCAGGTTGCGCGAGTGGACCATGGCCTCGCGCAGGCGAGTCGGTCCATGAAACCGCCGGCTGAAATTGGTCGGACGCCAGGCGCGTTCCATTGACGGGTCATCGAAAACCACCGGCGCATCATTGACCAGCGAGGCCGGGGTATATCCATGATCAAGCGCCGCGGCGTAGATGAACGGTTTGAACGCCGATCCGGGCTGACGGCGACTCTGGGTGACGCGATTGAACTGACTGCGGCCGAAATCCAGCCCACCCACCAGGGCGACTATGGCGCCGGTGGAGGCATCCATGGCCACCAGCGCCGCTTCGGCTTCGGGGACCTGGGCCAGTCGCCAGCCATACTCATCATCGGCCACCAGGCGCACGACATCACCCGCTTCAAAAACCTGGTCCATTCGTTCGGGCCGCTGTCCCAGCGCGTCGCGGGCCAGAAACGGCCGTGCCCAGCGCACTTGATCCTGCGCCAGGGTGGCCTGATCGCCGTTGCGCAGCAGCAGTTCGGCCGCCTCCTCGTTGACCTGCAGTACTGCTGCCGGCAGCAGGTTGGCCACCGGGCGAATGTCGGCCAGCGCCGCCAGCACCAGATCGGTGGTGTCCAGGAGTTCGGGGTCGATGCGCTGCTCGGCGCCACGCCAGCCGTGACGCCGGTCGTAGGCCAGCAGGCCATTGCGAACGGCCCGGTCGGCGAGTCCCTGGAGACGCGAGTCGACGGTGGTCACGATATGGAAGCCGCCGCCATAGGCCTGCTCGGCGCCCAGCAGATCGACTGCTTCTCGGCGGGCCATTTCTGCCACCCATGGCGCGCTGAGCTCCATGACTGGCCCATGGTAGCGGGCATTGTTCGGCTCGACGATGGCCTGGTCGAACTGCGACTGGTCAATGTAGCCGAGCATCAGCATGCGACCAAGAATCCAGTTGCGTCGGATCATTGCCTGCTGGGGGCCGGAGATGGGATTGTTGCGCGACGGCGCCTTGGGCAGGGCGGCGATCATTGCCGCTTCGGCCAGGGTCAGCTCGTCGAGGCGCTTGCCGTAGTAGACCTGGGCGGCTGCGCCTATTCCATAAGCGCGATGACCCAGAAATTCCTTGTTGAGATACAGCTCGAAGATCTCGTCCTTGCTCATCTCACGCTCGATCTTCAGCGCCAGCATGATTTCGCGCAGTTTTCGGGTAACCGAGTACTCGGTCGACAGGAAGAACCGGCGCGCAACCTGCTGGGTGATTGTGCTGCCCCCGGGCACGCGTCCCTTGCCCATGCTGCGTGCATAGAGCCAGACACCGCGCAGTGTCCCGCGCCAGTCAATGCCCGGGTGCCGGTAGAATCTGTCGTCCTCGGCTGCCAGGAAAGCCTGGATCAGCTGCTCGGGCACCTCCTCCAGCGCGACCGGAGTGCGGCGTTGCTCGCCGATCTCTGCCATGAGCCTTTGATCCTGCGAATAAATCCTCAGTGGTACCTGTAGTTGCACGTCTCTCAGGGCGTCCACGGAGGGTAGCGAGGGGGCAAGAAAGAGCCACAAGGCTGTGATCCCGATCACTCCTGATGCTAAAATCAGGAAAAACAGACGGATAGAAAAAACAATTAAACGCTTTATTCGAAGCATCGGATGTGGTAAATGTACGTCCTGAGACCGGGTTGACGCGGTTTTTTGACGTCACCTGCCGGGCAAAGTGCCCGAAAAACCATAAAATTGGCGACAGCAAGTGATGACTGCAAGGAACCTGGTCGAGATTAGCACAAGCGGGCCCTGGCGCCGGCAAGGCGAGGGGCAGGGAGAGCCAAGGGGGCAAACAGGAGCTTCAAAGAGGACCTGGGCATGAATTTTCGGGAAACTGCCGGTCAGAGGGCTGGAGAGAGATGATCGAGGCAATCAAGAATCTGCTGGGGACGGGCGGCAAGCCACTCATCGGCGTCGATATTGGTTCCGGCAGCATCAAGCTGCTGCAGCTTGCATCGAGCGGGTCTTCGTTCCGCGTCGAGGCATTTGCCGTCGAACCGGTGCCGGAAGGCGCCGTGGCCGAAGGCAATGTGGCCGACCCGGAGAAGGCTGCGGAGGCACTGAAGCGAGCCATCAAGATTTCGGGCACCAAGGCCAAGCATTGCGCGATGATGGTGTCGGGGTCGGCCGTGATCACCAAGGTGATCAACCTGCCGGCCGATCTGTCCGAGGAAGAAATCGAGGGTCAGATCGAAGTCGAGGCGGGACAGTACATCCCCTATCCGCGCGAGGAAGTAAGCCTGGATTTCGAGGTGCTAGGGCCATCGCCGCGTAATGCCGATCTGCTGGAAATCATGCTCGCCGCCTCCAAGACCGAGCATGTGGAAATGCGGCGTGCAGTGGCTGACATGGCCGGGCTGACGGTCAAGGTGGTGGACGTAGAGGCATTTGCCATCGGCAACGCCTTCGATCTGGTCAGGAAACGCGAAGGTATCAGCGACTCTGAGACGGTTGGTGTCATGAACATGGGTTCGGAAGTGTCGACCATGATCGTGTTGCGCGGGTCGCGGGCAACCTACAACCGCGAGCACTCATTCGGTGGACAGCAGTTGATTGCCGAGTGCATGCGGCGCTACGGGATGGACGCCAACGAGGCCGCCTTTCTGCAGCGTGGCGAAGAGCCGCCGGCTGGATTTGAGGACGAGGTGCTCGAGCCGTACCGGCAAAACGTGATTCAGCAGATCAGCCGCGCCCTGCAGTTCTACTCTTCCTCCAGCGATTACAGCGCCATTGCGACGTTGTATCTCACCGGCGGCGCGGCGGCTACGCCGGGGCTTGCCGAGGCGGTGGGCAACGAGGTCGGGATTTCCTGTGAAATCGGTGACCCGCTCAAGGGCCTCAGGTTGTCGCCCAAGGTCAATGCCAGGGCTCTGGACAAGCATCGTTCCGCGCTGACCACTGCGTGCGGGCTGGCACTGCGAGGGTTTGACAATGGCTAGAATCAACCTGCTTCCCTGGCGCGAGGAGCTCCGTCAGGAGCGCCAGAGAAATTTCCTGATCGCGCTGGCGGTCGTTGCGCTGATCGCCGCTGGCGCGGTGTTCGCCGTCAACTATGTCTATAACGGCCTGATTTCGGGTCAGGACAACCGCAATAATTTCCTTCGAGCTGAAATTCGCAAGCTGGATCGCGAAATTTCCCGAATCCAGGAGCTGGAGGATGTGCGGGACCGCTTGATCGCCCGCAAGGACGTGATTGAACGGCTCCAGGCCGACCGTTCGGCCATGGTGCATCTGTTCAATCAGATGGCGAGGTCGGTTCCCGAGGGAATCCGTCTGCGCAGCATTCGGCAGTCGGGTGAGCGCCTGACGATCACAGGCGCCAGCCAGTCGAGCACCCGGGTGTCAACTTTTCTGCGCAATCTGGAGCGTTCGCCGTGGCTGCACACCCCGACCCTGAACATCGTCGAGGCCGAGACCGGCGGCGACCGAGACCCGGAACATCCTTACCGATTCAGTCTGCAGGTGCGCGTATCGCCACCGGCACAGGACCAGGAGGAGTGGTGAGATCATGGATCTAGCGGAACTCAGAGATCTTGACTTCAATAACCTGGGCGGAGCCTCAACGGGTACCAAGGTATTTCTCCTGGTGTTCGTGGCTGCCGTCATCCTGGTTGGCGGCTATTTCCTCATGATCAAGGAAAAGCGCGAGACCCTGGAATCGCGCGAGCGCGTGGAGACCCAGCTGAAGCAGGAATTCCGTCAGAAGCAGCAGAAGGCTGCCAATCTGGCCGACTATGAGCAACAGCTGGACGAAATGCGCGACTTGCTCCAGGTCATGCTCAGACAGCTGCCTTCACGAACCGAGATGCCGGACCTGCTGGTGGATATTTCGCAGACCGCGCTTGGCGCCGGCATCGACAACGAGCTGTTCGAACCACGCGCCGAGATCATGCGTGATTTCTACGCCGAACAGCCCATCAACGTACGGATGATCGGCTCCTATCATGAGTTCGGCAATTTCGTCAGCAGCGTGGCGTCGCTTTCGCGGGTGGTGATCCTGACCATGCGTGATATTTCTCTGCAGCCGGTGCAGGGTCGGCCAAGCAAGCTGCGCATGGAGGGCACGATCACGACCTACCGCTACCTGGATGAAGATGAAAGCGATGACATTCTGATGGCGGGGGGAGGTCAATGAACATGAAGCAGTCCAGCCTCATCCTCCTTCTGATACTGGCAGCCGCGCTGCTCGCAGGATGCGAGCGTGGCACGCGTGATCTTGAGCGCTGGGTGCAGGAAACCCTGCAGCGGCCTGGCGAGCCGATCGACCCGATTCCGCCGATCCGAACACCGGACGTGGTTGCCTACGATGCTTACGACTTGCGCGATCCGTTCCAGCGCTCACGGCAGCGCGAGGAAGAAATCGACCCGGTCACCGGCGAAGGTACAGGAGTCCGTCCGGATCCTGACCGTCGTCGCGAATATCTCGAGGGTTTCCCGCTCGATACCCTTGCCATGGTTGGAACCATGCGCATCGAGGATCTCGACTGGGCACTGATTCGCGATAACGAAGGTGTGGTTCACCGAGTGCGCCCGGGCAATTACATGGGCCAGAACCATGGTCAGGTCCAGCGGGTAACAGGCGACCAGGTCGAGCTGGTCGAGCTGGTTTCCGACGGGACCGGTGGCTGGATTGAGCGTCAGGTGCGAATCGCACTGGCAGGTACCAATTGATCGGTCGATTCATACGGGCCGGCAGGAATAACAAGACAATGAATGAATACTTGAGGGCCATGATTGGGAGACACGCAATGAACCCTACAGGCAAGGTAACGGCGCCGATGGTCGGGCTGATGATGGTCGGTCTGTTGTGTCTGGCGGCAGCCGCGCAGGCGAACGAAGTGACCGATGTCCGGATGGAGTCCGGAGATGGTGAGGTCCGCTTCATCGTCTCGACATCGGCAACGCCGACCGATCCGTCTGTTTTCATGACTGATGAGCCACCGCGCATCGTGCTCGAGTTGCCCGACACCAGCTCCGGAATGCGGGGCGAGCGTGTCCCGGTCGGGATCGGTGCGGCACAGAGCTACATGGCGCTCAGTGCCGGAGGTCGAACTCGTCTGGTCGTCGACCTGGCACGCCCCGTGCCCTACGAAGTACTGGTCAGCGGCAATCGCGTCATTCTCGCGCTGGCCACCGAAACGGTTGCAGCGCCGGCGGCCGCCGATCCGGTTGCCGATAGGGTCACCCGCGCCGAGGGCTTCAGTGTTACCGATTTCGACTTCCGACGCGGCCCCGATGGCCAGAGCCGTGTGCTGGTAGGGCTCAATCAATCCGGGGTCAACGTGACTGTGCACGAGCGCAGCGGCGGATTGCGCGTCGACCTGTTCGATACCGAGCTGCCGGCCCACCTGTTCCAGCGCCTGGATGTCTCCGATTTCGCCACGCCGGTGCAGATGATTACCCCCGAGCAGCGCAGCGGCAATGTCCGCCTGCTTGTCGACATTGCTGGCCCATACGAGCACCTGGTCTACCAGACCACCGAACAGCTGGTGCTTGAAGTCAATCGACCGGAGGTGGAGCCGACAGCCGAACGCGAGCTTACATTCTTTGAGGAACGTGAGTACGAAGGCAGTCGGATTACGCTGAATTTCCAGGACATCCAGGTCCGCTCGGTTTTGCAGCTGATCGCCGATGTTTCCGATCTCAATATCGTGGTCTCCGACAGCGTGACCGGGCGACTGACCCTGCGGCTGACCAACGTACCCTGGGATCAGGCGCTGGATATCGTGCTGGAAACCAAGAATCTCGACATGAGGCGCTCGGGCAACGTGATTTGGATCGCGCCGATGGCCGAAATTGCCCAGCGAGAGCAGCAGATTCTCAGAGCGCGGGCCGAACGCCAGACCCTGGAGCCCTTGCGGACCATCATGCTGCCAGTCAGCTATGCCGATGCCGGCCAGCTGGCCTCATTGATCCGGGCTGCATCCGACGGCGAGCGCGGGCTGTTGTCTGATCGCGGTTCGGTGACCGTGGATGCCCGGACCAACACGCTGCTGGTCAGTGATACCACGGCACGCATCGACGAAATCCGCAATCTGGTGGCCGAGCTTGATCGGCCAGTACGACAGGTACTGATTGAGTCACGCATCGTGATTGCCCGTCACGACTTCAATCATCGCCTCGGCGTGCGTTTCGGCGTCACCGGCAGCCGGGAAGACTCTCGCGGCAATGTCTATTCGACGTCGTCTTCGTCCGAGGCGCTGGATCGCATGAACAACATGGCGCTGATCAATCGCCGTGCCGGCACCGGCTCGAGTAGTCCGGTGGTAGAGCCCGGCAGCGCGGGCAGCCCGATCGAAGTGCCATCGCTGGAAGAGCGGCTCAACGTCAATCTACCGGTGGCCAGCCCGGCTGGTCGGCTCGGCTTCAGTATCCTGGCTGCCGACTATCTGCTGGATCTCGAGATCAGCGCGCTGGAGGCTGAAGGTGAAGGTGAGGTCATTTCCACGCCGCGCGTGATCACCGCCAACCAGGAAGAGGCGTTCATTGCCCAGGGTGTTCAGATTCCGTTCGAGGAGGCAACCTCGGCTGGCGCCACTGCGGTGCAGTTCCGGGACGCCGTGTTGGAGCTGCGGGCGATTCCACGCATCACGCCGGACAATCGCATTCAGCTTGATCTGAACGTCAAGCAGGATACGGTCGGTGAAATCTTCCAGACTGGTCGGGGTGGCACGGTGCCGTCGATCGACACCCGCGAGCTCAGCACCAAGGTGCTGCTGGAAAACGGCCAGACCGTGGTACTTGGCGGTATCTTCCAGGAGGAGAGAAACTTCCAGATCACCAAAGTGCCGGTGCTCGGTGACGTGCCGGTACTGGGGGCCCTGTTCAGGCGGCGTGCCACCGAAGACCAGAAGCGTGAGCTGCTTATCTTCGTGACGCCATCGATCCTGGACGACCGGGTGGTACTGGACTAATGAGCCCAAGGACCGCACAATCCGCGGGCGCCGGTCAGCCGGTGCCAGCAGACATTACCTTGCCATCGAACAAAAGCAATCGACTCGGGACACTACAATGACTAAATCCATCCGCCTGTTCGCTGCATTGGTCGCCGCCACCCTGCTTGGAGCCTGTGGAGGTGGCAGCTCTTCCGGAGGGTTCGACTCCGGTGGTACCGG
>SKQS01000253.1 GCA_007118895.1 Wenzhouxiangella sp. | reverse complement strand
CCATGAAGAGCATCCCGATGAAATCCAGCAAAGCTGGACTGCTGACGCAGTATTTCACCCAGTGAAACAGAAGAAGGTTTCACAAGGCAGGTTGGACAGGTGAAGGGGCATGAAGGGGAGAGAAAAGCAGATCATTTTGTGTCTTAAACTTCATGCTCTTCATGTCCTTCACCCGTCCCGTGTAATAGACGGAGTCTCAGCGTAGCGGATTACACTGGGATGGTTAAAATGCCTTTTTGTTTAAGATGAAGATTTGTCTACCATGAAGAGCATGAAGGGACATGAAGGGAAGAGAATGAACAGAAATTTTTCTGATCTGTCCAACAAGGTTATTGGAGCGGCCATAGAGGTTCATCGTAACCTGGGGCCGGGTCTTTTGGAGAAAACATATCAGCAATGCCTGGCACATGAACTGAGTTTGAGTAATATCAGGTTTAAGATGGAATGGCCCCTTCCCGTTGAATATAAGGGCATGCAGCTGGATTGCGGATACCGTGTGGATCTTTTAGTTGAGGATGAAATAATTTTGGAGCTGAAAGCTGTTGATGAACTGCTGGGCATTCATGAGGCTCAGCTACTGACTTATATGAAATTAGCTGAGATAGACCTGGGTTTCTTGATCAATTTCAATGTGAAGAAACTAAAGCATGGCTTGAAAAGTTTTGTACTTTAAACTTCATGCTCTTCATGTCCTTCACCTGTCCCGTGTAATAGACGGAGTCTCAGCGTAGTTTACCCGGTTTAATCTCTTCCATTTAACTGGGCAGATTACACTGGATGGTTAAAACGACTCTTGATTTAAAAAAGAGGAAAGAATTATCCACCATGAAGAGCATGAAGGACCATGAAGGGAAGAGTAAAGCAGACCATCCTGTGTCTTTAACTTCATGTTCTTCATTTCCTTCACCCGTCCCGTGTAATAGACGGAGTCTCAGCGTAGTTTACCCGGTTTAATCTCTTCCATTTAACTGGGCGGATTACACTGGGATGGTTAAAATGTCTTTTTATCTTTCAAGGTCAAAATAATGCGCATTACCTACCTGCACCAGTACTTCAACACCCCCTCCATGTCCGGCGGAACACGTTCCTATGAAATGGCCAGACGGCTGGTGGCCATGGGCCATGAAGTGAATATGATAACCTCCTGGAGGGAGGATGACGGCCGCAAGGACTGGTTTGAAACCGAGGATGCCGGGATACGTGTTCACTGGCTGCCAGTGCCCTATTCCAACAAGATGGGTTTCAAGGAGCGCATCAGCGCTTTTTTTTGTTTTGCCTGGGGCGCTGCGAGAAAGGCTGCATCCCCGCCTGCTGATCTTGTTTTTGCCACGAGTACCCCCCTGACCATTGCCCTGCCCGGAGCATATGCAGCCAAACGCCAAAAAGTACCCATGGTTTTTGAAGTGCGGGATTTGTGGCCGGAGTTGCCCATTGCCGTGGGAGCCCTGCGCAATCCAGCGATTCAGTTTGCAGCCAGAAAGCTGGAGCGGTTTGCGTATAAGAAGTCTGAGCGAATTGTTGCCCTGTCTCCGGGCATGAAGGATGGGGTGGTCAGAACCGGATATCCTGCAGAAAAGGTGGCTGTGATTCCCAACAGCTCGGATTTGGATCTGTTTGATCCTGAAAAGGCTGACAAGGTCAAATTTCTTGATGCCAGACCAGAGCTGCATGGTCATCCACTGATTGTGTATACAGGGACAATGGGTCTGATCAATGGCGTGAATTACTTGCCTCGTATTGCCGCCTCAGCCATGGCCGGAGGAACTGAAATGCGCTTTGCCGTGGTTGGTGGAGGCAATCAGGAACAAAAGGTTCAGGATATTGCTACCCAATTGGGCGTGCTGAATAAAAACTTTTTTATGTATCCTTCTGTTTCCAAGCAAGACATGCCAAACATTTTGGCCGCGGCGGATATTGCCTTGTCACTTTTTATAGATCTCAAGCCCATGTGGAACAACTCGGCAAACAAATTCTTTGATGCTCTTGCATCTGGAACCCCCATAGCCATTAACTATGGCGGCTGGCAGGCGGAACTGCTTGAAGAAACTGGTGCCGGCATAGTCCTTCCACCCAATGATCCAGACCGGGCCGCCAAGATCCTGGGTGATTTTGTGGCAGATCATGACAGGCTGGAAAAGGCTGGTCTTGCTGCCAGAAAGTTGGCTGAAGAACGCTTCAGTCGGGATAAGCTGGCGAATGAGCTGGAGAGGGTGCTTTTGGCGGCGGCTGGGAATAATTAAGGCAAGTGAATAGACTTTATCCGCGAATCACACGAATAAGCGCGAATGAAGAACTTTTTATTGCCAGGAATAACCCTGGTGAAATCCCTACAGGTGCTCATGGTTAAGCAATTTCACTGGGCAGGGAACCTGGCAATAAAAGGCTTCGCCGCCTGCGGCGGGGGGCTGATATTAGCGTGGGTTAGCGTTATTCGCCTGCCCTGAAACATGCCCCTTGGCATCCTGCGAATTTACCTTGTTTACCAACTACGCTGATAAGTGTAGTTCCTGCTGAAAGCAGGGGTAAACTGGGGCAGGGTTTCACCGGGGTGGGCTGGTCTTGGGATGGTTCAATAATATTCTGGCTTAAGAATAAGAAATATCCACCATGAAGAACATCCCGATGAAATTCGCCTTGCTACAGACTGCGTCTATTTCACAGACAGGTGAAGGTCCATGAAGGGGAGAGAAAATGCAGGATTTAGTCTTTTGTCTTATACTTCATGCTCTTCATGTCCTTCATGGTTAAATTTCTTCAATTCTTTCAACGGGGAAAGATCAAAAATGAAAAAGTCATCTACCTTTTATGCGAGAACAGGCAAACGCCTCTTCGACCTGGTCCTGACCATACCCGGGATTATAGTCATCTCCCCTGTTCTGGCTGTGATTGCGGTGCTGGTGCGGATCAAGCTTGGCAGTCCTATGCTGTTTCGCCAGGTGCGGCCAGGGTTGCACGGCAAGCCCTTTACCATCTATAAGTTCAGGACTATGACCGATGAGCGGGACGGGGAAGGAAATCTGCTGCCTGATGGCGAGCGTTTAACCCGTTTTGGGCGGTTCCTGCGTGCGAGCAGTCTGGATGAATTGCCGGAACTGTGGAATGTGATCAAGGGCGAGATGAGCCTGGTGGGGCGGTTAGTCGGTTAGTCGGTGAATCGGTGTGGTTTGCTTGCTGTTTCCACTGACTCACTGATTTACTGACTCACTGATTCACCCCGCGATAGGGTGACTTGGGGGCTTGACAGAAGGCAATGATCAGGGCATCTTGATTGAAAAATCGAACTTATGATTCAGTTTTTCAAGGAGGGGCTGTGATTGACCGGCCAGGGTATCTGGAGCAGATTCGTTTTCAGTTTGAGGTGCATCCTGTTGTGGCTGTACTGGGGGCGCGCCAGTGCGGGAAAACCACTCTGGCCAGGATGTATGCCGACCGCTATGCGAGTTCTCCGGTTACCCGGTTCGATCTGGAAGACCCCACTCATCTGGCCCGTCTGGATTCCCCCAAGCTTGCCCTGGAAGGCCTGCATGGGCTTGTGATCATTGATGAGGTGCAGAGAGCGCCCGGACTTTTTGAGGTTTTGCGGGTTCTGGCGGACCGCCGGGACAATCCGGCCCGGTTTCTGATCCTTGGCAGCGCATCGCGGGATCTTCTCCGCCAATCCTCGGAAACTCTGGCCGGGCGGATCGGGTATATTGAACTTGCGCCTTTTTCCGTGCATGAGGTTGGGGCGGATCAAACTGACCGACTCTGGCTGACCGGGGGCTATCCACCCTCTTTTCTGGCCGCTACAGACCGTGCATCCGCTGCCTGGCGCGGGTCATATATTTCCACGTTTCTGGAGCGGGATATCCCTGCCCTGGGATTTTCCATACCTCCCAGGGCACTCAGACGTTTCTGGATGATGCTGGCCCATTATCACGGTCAGACCGTCAACTACTCGGAACTGGGGCGCTCATTCGGCGCTTCAGACAATACCATTCGCAACTATCTGGACATCCTGGAGTCCACATTCATGATCCGGCAGCTGCCGCCATGGCATGAAAACATCAGTAAGCGCCAGGTCAAGTCTCCCAAGATG
>SKQS01000179.1 GCA_007118895.1 Wenzhouxiangella sp. | reverse complement strand
TTGCGCCGATCGCCTGGTGGCAGACCACTACCGGCGCCTTTCTGCTGGGCGCTGCATCGGCCGGTGCGGTGGCGTGGCTGATCTGCGACTGCGACGACCCACCACCGCCGCCAATCAGCCCGTAATCCAGGGTGTCGCCGAGCGGCATGAATACGGTAGGGGTGAAATTCTGTCGGCTCCACTTCATTGCGAAGAGCGGCTTCGGGCAGGTAGTGCCCTTGCCCATCTGCGCTAGATGAGCCTGTAGCCTGATGCCAGACTCCAGTAACGTTATTCCCCCCGGTCGACACTTGCGACCGGTTGACTCCAGTTCAGGGCAGCTTGTCGCATATAGACCCGAGCTGCAGTCTCATCCTGATCAGGATGAAGGCATAGATCTGCTGGAATTGTGGCGGACGGTGCTAAAGCGCAAGTGGGTGGTTGTTGCGATCGCAGCGATTTTTCTGGTTACTGCGCTACTGGCCACTGCGCTGACCGTGCCGGTTTACCGGTCGACGGCAATTGTCCAGATAAACCACGAATCGGCCCAGATTCTGGGGATCCGGGATTTTGAATCCGGTCCGAGAAGTTGGCAGGGGGTGGAGGCTTTTTACACAACTCAGTACGAGATACTTCGCAGCAGAGCGCTGGCAGAGGCCGTTGTCCGGAGTGAGGGAGTGGAGAACCATCCAGAACTAACCGGAGAATTGAGACAACGGAGCCTCACCGGAGAGTTGAGGGCTCTTCCCGGTACGCTGGCTTCATTTTTTCGCCGAGGTGCCGATGCTGGCACTCAGGGCTCGACATCCCATAATCCAGGCGTGAGTTCGGATGCGGCAGTCAGGCGCGCTGGAGCTCGCTTGCGTTCACGAATCACGGTTTCGCCAGTCCGCAACTCCAGGCTGGTCAATGTCAGTGTTGCCAGCTTTGACCCTGAATTTGCTTCGCGCATGGCCAATGCCGTCGTGGAAGAGTACATCAGAAGCTCCATGCAGCGGCGGTACGATGCGGGTACTGAGGCGCGAGAGTTCCTGCAGGAACAACTGCAGGAAATGCGCATCGCCCTTGAGCGTTCTGATCAGGCGCTTTCGGATTTCGCTCAGAGCAATCGTATTGCCAACCTGGAAGAGCGACTGGATCTTGCCTCGACTGGCCTACGGCAGTTGAACAGTCAGCTCAACGATGTTCAGTCCGACCTGGTTCGTTACAGCACGTACAGAGAGCAAATGCAGCGTGGGCAGATCGAATTTCTTGAGCCAATCAGAAACAATGACAACATCCGTCGCCTGCGCACTCAGCACCAGGATCTATCGACGGAGTATGGAACACTCTCCCAGCGCTTCATGGAGGAATATCCAGCTCTTGTAGAGCTGCGCTCGAGAATGGCACGGCTGCAGGAACAAATTGACGAGGAAACCCAGTCTGCGTTGCGAGCCATTACTGGGCGATACAGCAACCTCCTTGCACAGCAGGAAGCTCTGGAGCGAGCAATCGAGGAACGTGAAGCTGGCATCCTGGCCCTGAATCAGCGCAGCGTGCAGTACAACATCCTGCGTCGGGAATTCGAGACCAATCGAGAACTGTATGATGGCCTGTTGCAGCGCATGAAGGAAATCGGCGTTGCGGCAGGGTTGAGAGAAAATAATATTGCGGTCGTAGAAAACGCGATGCCGGTCCGCAGGCCCTTTCTTCCGAACTGGAACCGCAACATTGGTTTGGCACTTTTGCTAGGTATGATGGTTGGGGTAGGGCTTGCCTTGATACTTGAGTTCATCGATACCACCATTAGACGGACTGAAGATCTTGAGCGTCTGACTGGAAGGCCAGTCCTGGGACTGGTGCCGATGGTGAGAGGAAAGGATTTGACAGACGATGACAGGAAGTCGGTGAATCCTGATCGGGCAGTCGGGCACTACAGTGCGCGACACCCGAAATCAGCCGTCTCCGAGGCATTCCGATCGCTGCGGACCAGCCTGATGTTTTCGACGCCGGAGGGCATGCCAAAGACCTTGCTGATTACCTCTCCCGGTCCGGGAGATGGCAAGACCACTACGGCGATCAACCTGGCCACGGTCATGGCTCAGAACGGCGCGCGGGTGCTGCTGATCGATGCTGACTTGCGCAAACCTCGCCTGCACCGGGATTTCGCCAAGCCGCAGGGGCCCGGCCTGACTAACCGCATTGCCCGGGTTGGTGGCAACGGCGCGAATCAATCGGCGATCGTCCCCACCGACGTCAAGCGCCTGTTTTTGATGCCTTCCGGCGGCAAGGCGCCGAATCCGGCCGAGTTGCTCAGCTCGGCGCGCATGGACAAGATTATTGAAATGGCCGGTCGGGTCTTCGACCACATCATCATTGATACCGCGCCGATTCTCGGGCTGGCCGACAGCATGGTGTTGTCGCGCAAGGTCGATGGGGTGATCATGGTGACATCCGCCGGTCGCACCAGCAAGGACTCCATCCGGGTGGGCGTGAAGCGCATGTTCCAGGTCCAGGCTCCGCTTCTCGGTGTGGTGCTCAATGCCGTGGATCTGCAGAGCCCGGATTATGCCTACTACTCGTCCTACTACTACAACTACGACGGCGATACGCTGGAAGAGCAGCGCAAGGCAATCGGCAGGATTGCCTGAGCCACGGCAATCGCTGCTCGGGGCGTTTGCTTCTCTGGCCATGCTGCTTCTTGTCAGTGGCTTAGCGGCCTATGTCGTAGCCATTGATTATCTGAACCTTCGCCAGCTGCCTACCCCCAACCCGCAGGACGGATTCGGCCGCGTTGCGGTCACCCAGCCCTGGGGTGGCTTCGCCTGGCGGGTGTTGGCACGAGGTGCCGGAGAATTGTGGCAGTATCATCCTGCCCAGTCCGACGCCATTCTGACCGCCGCTGCGAGCCGCTATCCGCTGGAGACCCGCCAGTGGCTGGATCGGGCGCGCATCGTGCTACATGTTCCCGAAATAGCTACCGAGCTGGATGCCCATCTGCTGGCAGCCATGGCAAGCCAGCCGAATGACCGCGAGGGCCGCTGGCGGGCGATCCAGATTGCCATTCAGGCCGGTCAGCTCGAGGCGGCCGAGTACCATCTGCGTCGCTGGCTCGATGGTCGCCCCAGTGACACCGACCAGGCGCTGCTGATTGCCCGGCGCTGGCTTCACGACTCGGAAGCGCTGATCGATCGGATTTTGCCGACCGGAGAGGAGTATCTTTCCAACGCGATGCGCCTGGCGCGCCAGCAGCAGGATATCTTGCTGGCCGAGGCCTTGTGGTCTCGACTGGAGCAGCCCCGACCCCTGGACGATCGCCTGTTCCTCGACTACGTGGAGTTTCTGATGGATCGCGGCCAGCTTTCGCGCGCAAGTCGGCTGTGGTCGGAAGCCGATCCGACCTATGAGCCGGGTGATTTCCCCAATGGCCGGTTCGAGCGCGAGTTGGGTGAGGACCTGGGCCTTAACTGGCGGACCGGCCGACTCCCGGCCGGAGTGGACGTCCGTATCGACCCCGCGCAGGGGCGTAACGGCGATCGCAGCCTTCGGGTGGATTTTCGCGGAGACGAGAACATACGCCTGTCAGCGCCGTGGATTCGGCTGCCGGTTTACCCCGGACAGACTTACCGCTTGAGCGGGCACTGGCGCGCCGACCGCTTGACCACTCGCTCTCTGCCGTTTATTCATCTTACGGCCGAAGGGCAGGGGCTGAGCGAGGTCATCGAACTGCCGTCGGCCAGCTTCGACTGGCAGGCTTGGGAAGTCGAGTTCCAGGTGCCGGATGACGTACGCGTGATCCGCCTGCGGCTGCGTCGCAACCCGACCCAGGCCTTTGACCGCAATATTGCCGGCAGCCTGTGGCTGGATGATTTTCAGCTGCGGCCAGCACCAGTGATGCCGGAGTTGCTTAATCCTACCGAACCGGGTGATGCCGATGAATGAGGCTCGGGTTGATCGCCTGGCGCTTGCGCTGCGCGAGAGGCGCGATCTCGCCGTCGGCCCGCGGTCGGCCGTCCTGCTTGCCGAGTGGGTGGCCGGGGGCGGGCGCGCGGGCAGCGGCGAGCTGGCCCAGCGCCTTGGTCTGGCCGAGGATCATCCCGAGTGGCTGGCCCATGCCTACCAACTGCTGGATCGCGCGCTGTTCATCGACGGGCGCTTCCTGCCCCAGGCCGC
>SKQS01000136.1 GCA_007118895.1 Wenzhouxiangella sp. | reverse complement strand
CCATGATCGGGTCGGTCATGATGGTGGCCGGGTTGGAGTTGATGAGCACGACGCGGTACCCTTCTTCCCTGAGGGAGCGGCAGGCCTGGGTTCCGGAATAGTCAAATTCGCAGGCCTGGCCGATGACGATCGGGCCTGAGCCAATCAGCAGGATGGTGTTGATATCGGTGCGTTTGGGCATTGTTTTTTACTGTTGGATATTCTGGCGGGTTTGCGTTGGGTTGAACGGTGTGATTTTGTGCGGGGTCCGTGGACGGTTGCCGCGGTTTGCGGATGTTTGCCGATGGTCGCAGATGTTTGCCGCCGGGGTATCGTCAGCGGTGCAGGCGTTGGTGTTTGCGGCGCTGCGGCCGGCGTTTCGCGACTGGCCCGGGGCTACGTGTTTTCCTCCTTGTGTTTGCGGATGCGGGTGACGAATTCGTCGAACAGGTAGGAGGAGTCGTGCGGACCCGGTGAGGCCTCGGGGTGGTACTGGACACTGAAACCGTTGAACTGCTTGAAGTTGAGGCCTTCGAGGGTGCCGTCGTTCAGGTTGCGGTGCGTGATCTCGGCGAGCTGGTCGGTGACCGAGTCGGGGTCAACGGCAAAACCGTGGTTCTGTGTGGTAATCTCGACACGTCCGCGCCGCAGGTTTTTGACCGGCTGGTTGGCGCCGCGGTGGCCCACGAACATCTTCATCACTTTCATTCCTTCGCTCATGGCCATGAGCTGGTGGCCCAGACAGATGCCGAAGAGGGGTTTCCCGGTTTCCTTGGCTTTGGTGACGGTTTCGAGGGCGTAGTCCATCGGGTTGGGATCGCCGGGGCCGTTGGAGAAGAAAAACGCGTCCGGCTGCCACTCAATGATGGTTTCGAAATCGGTTTGGGCGGGAAAGACGCGCAATTTGCAGCCCCGTTTGAGGAAGCTGTTGATGATGTTCTGCTTGATGCCGTAGTCGATGGCGGCGATTTTGAGCAGGGGCTGTTGTCCGGCGGAAGCCTGTGATTTGCTGCTTTCCGCTGCAGCCGGCTGCGAAGTGGTGCTGTCTACGGTGGCGGGGTCGGTTCCTGTGGGCGGGAAAGCACCGGTATCGTCGGCAAGTTCATCCACCGGACCGGCGGTTTGGGAAATTTGCGGGAAGAGGTCTTCGAAATCGGCCGGTTTGTAGGTTTGCGGCTCGCTGCGGGTGACCTTGCTGGCGAGTTCGAGCCCGACCATGGAGGGCCATTCCTTCGCCTTTTTGACCAGTTCTTCCTCGTTGTCGGTTTCGCTGGAGATGACGGCGTTGAGCACGCCTTTTTCACGGATGTGGCGGACCAGCCTGCGGGTGTCGATGCCGGTGATGCCGACGATGCGGTTGCGCTGCAGGTAGGTGTCGAGGTCGCCGTCGGCCATGGTGTTGCTGTAGTGGTGCGAGAAGGCGCGGACGATCAGGCCGGAGATCATCACTTTGCGGGCTTCGTCGTCGCGCGACGATACGCCGTAGTTTCCGATGTGCGGGTAGGTCATCATCATCAGCTGTCCATGGTAGCTGGGATCGGTGAATATCTCCTGGTAGCCGGTCATGCTGGTGTTGAAGCACAGCTCGCCGCCTGTGGTGCCGCGGTGTCCGATGGCGTAACCGTGGATTACGGTACCGTCGGCAAGGGCAAGAATGGCTTTGTCAGTTTTGCTTTGGTGCATAGATCCGTGAGAAGTATGTTGTTTAAGCAGTTTTTGTTTCTGGCAGGGAGTGCGACAATGCCGCGACGCTGCATCGTGCCTTGACGGCGTATTGTGCCGCGGTCATGTGCCGGCCGGGAGCCTGCAAGGCAGCCGCAATACTGCCTGTGGTGCGGGTCATTGGCCGGCGGGCTAAAAAAAATCCGACACTGAAAAGCCAGAGCCGGATTTTGTGAAAAAATCTGTAAGCATTGGGAATAATGGTAGAGAACTCAGAACAGGGCATATATGAATGGTGCGAGGGCCGTGTTGCTGGTTGCCACAATTAACAGTCCTAAAAGAAGAAGAACGAAGACGATCGGTGCAAGCCAGAGTTTCTTGCGCACCCGCAAAAACTCCCAGAACTCGCGCAGTATGCCAATTTTACCCATGTTGTGTGTCGGCCAGTCGTTTTCGTTTCAATCATTTAATAATAATGAAAAAAAAACATTTAGGAAATTTTTATTCCTGTATTCTAACTGATTGGAGCAGGCATGGAGGGGGGCGATTGAATAAGCTTGACAGTCATAAGGAATACTCATTCAGCAATCGGAATAATCAATAATGATTCGAAGCCCTTACTCAATCGAGTTTTGATGTTCTTCCCTGAGCAGGTCGTTTACGGTTTTAACAGGATTAAAAGTTTCAACAGGCACTTCAACAAGCAGGGTTAACCAGTGGGCCATGCTGCCGTTCCAGAGACCGGGCAGTTCAAGAGCTTTCAATTCACGCCCCAGATATGCCTTGGTGGAAATGAAGCCGGTAGCGGGGTCGCGGAAGTCCAATAGGTTAAAAGGTCTCCCTTTGAAGTCGCGAACGCCGCATGCCAAGTCGGTGGGACTAAAGTGAGTGGCTGACTCGAAAACTTTTTTCTGATGCGGTTTTTCCATATTAAACTGAGCGTCCTCAATAATTTGTATTGAGGCGGAGCCATCGTCTTGTCGCACCAGGAAGGGCCCTCCTCCAGGCTCCCCCTGGTTGATCACTATGCCGCATACCCTGATTGGCCGGTTTAGTTGCTTGAACAAGAAGCGGTGCAGCTCATCAGTGGACTTATCAGTTGTCTGAGGAGGAATTTGTATGTGCAGGTCATTTTTAATGAAATTAATGACCTGATCCAAATAAAGTCTGGTACAATTACCATGTTCAAGGGCATTCAGATAAGTAAAAATCTGATCCTGCAGCTGGATCAAGACGCCACCAATGATTTTCTTGTACCTTACGGTTTGCTGCAGAAGCCGTTCCGGGGCAATATTGTCTATGTTTTTTATGAATATGATGTCACCTTCAAGCTCATTGAGGTTGGCTAAAAGTGCACCATGGCCGCCAGGCCGGAAAACAGGGTTGCCTTCACTGTCCAGGAAAGGTTCATTGTTGGAATCAGCAGCAATGGTATCGGTCTCCGGTTTTTGACAGGAGAAGCTCACCTCCAGATGGGCTCCTTTTTGTTCATACCGCCCCAATACCCTGGATAAGTGTTCTGAAAAAAAGTGTTGATGTTCAGGTGAAATGGTAAAGTGGATGCGAGCAACTCCATTTTTGTCCCTTGCATAAGCGATGGCTTCAACAAGGTGTTCCTCAAGTGGTGTTCGAGAATGATCGGAATAACGGTGGAAAGGGATAAGTGCCTTGGGCAGAGATGAGAGGCCAAGACCTTTTTCTTCCAGAACAAATGAGATAATTTTTTTGTAATCACTGTTGCTCAGAAGAGTTTCAAATTGAAAGCCATCCCGGGCAAGGGCTTCTTCGAGGTCTCCGAAAAAAGCAAAATCACGAAGGCGATCAAGAAAAGTGCGGGTGTAATTGATATCCGGATCATCAGGATGGCTACTAAAGTAGGAGTCTGTTAGCTTATGTTCAGAAAAAAGCATGTTCTGCAGTGTTTTGAACATGCGCGATGCAGCACCAGAAGCTGGGCAAAACTTCATAACTCTACCGTTTTGCTGTGCTTGTTCAAACCGGGTGAGGCATTGTTTTTCACGGTTAGCCGAGATACGCATGATTTCTTTCCCGATTGTGGCTGGGCGAAGAGCATCAAGCTCAGGGAAACCGACCCTGAACTGTTGAAGTTGCTGCTCTATTTCTGAAAAACTCAAGCCGTGCTCTTCAATTTTTCTTACTAAATTCGAAGTTAAATGCATGTTAAATACGTTTAATGCTGATTTTGTAATCTGGGATATAACTGAGAAAAAAGGGAGGAATCAGAATGCGGTTCGGCGGGGCAAATGGGAAAACATTGCCGGAGAAGGCGGCCTCTGGAAAGCGACAGATTAGCGCGGTTAGTTTTATTTTGAGGTGGTTTATATTTTATAGTAAGATGTGACACATTTGTTTTGGTTACTGATTCTGTAACAGATCGGTGTTTATGTCTCATTGCAGAGTGAGAAGTAAAAATAGATAAAGGATAAAAAATTGTTGAATAAAAGAGTTACCATAAAACAGATTGCCATAGAAT
>SKQS01000134.1 GCA_007118895.1 Wenzhouxiangella sp. | reverse complement strand
GGTCGCAGCGCAGGCAACGCAAGCGTGCCGGTTTGCCGCAGGCAAGAAGGCACGCTGGAGTGCCGTCAAGCGCGTGCACGATCTGCGGCTTTTGAGACTGAAACGCGCTCCGCGCAGAGTTGTTCAGAGGCTCCCTAGCCCTGCTTCAGAATCCGCCCCTTCTGCCGTTCCCAGTCGCGATCTCTTTGTGCCCGCCGCTTGTCGTGAGTCTGTTTGCCGCGGGCAACGGCAATTTCGACCTTGACCTTGCCTTTCGACCAGTACATGGCGGTGGGCACGATGGTCTGTCCCTTGCGTTCGACCAGCCCGATCAGGCGGTCGATTTCGCGCCGGTGCAGCAGCAGCCGGCGGGTGCGCATCGGGTCGGCCTTGACGTGGCTGGAGGCTGACACCAGCGGGCTGATCAGGCAGCCGAACAGAAAGGCCTCGCCGTTTTTGAGCAACACGTAGCTCTCGCCGAACTGGACCTTGCCGGCCCGCAGCGCCTTGACTTCCCAGCCCATGAGCGCGATCCCGGCCTCGATTCGTTCATCGAGGTGGTATTCAAAGCGGGCGCGCTTGTTGAGTGCGATCGTGCTGCTAGTGGTCTTGCTCATGAGAACGAAAACTGGCGTAACGGCTCAACATATCATGAGCCGCTGTTTCTGGTGTTGGCACAATGCGGGATAATGCCTTGCCATGAGTCGCGATACTTTCGCAGTGAAAACCATCCGGGTGGAAGTGGCCGCCGCCATGCCGGAACGTCAGCTGATCGTCGAACTGGTTGTGGCAGAGGGCACGACCGCCTGGGAGGCGGTTCTCGAGTCGAAGGTTCAGGATCATTTGCCTGGGCTGGTTGTCGATCGCCAGGCGCTCGGTATTTTCGGCAAGCGTTGTTCGTCGGACCGTGAGCTGGTAGATGGAGATCGGGTGGAAGTCTATCGTCCGCTGACCGCCGACCCCAAGGAAATTCGCAGGGCGCTGGCCCGGTTGGAGTCCGGAAACTGAGCCCGATGGCTCACATCGGAATCGGGTCCTCCATGGCCTGCTCATCCTCCATTTCACGCATTTCGCGCAACGCCTCGTCGGTTAATTCCTGCTCGTCCAGGTAGTTACCTTCCATGCGGACCAGGCGGTCGTCTTCAAAATGCAGTGTCAGTACCCGACGGGTGGTCTTGCGCCCGCGCACGGTGAATGTATTCATGTAGTCCCAGCGATTGCCGTGGAAAGGACTGCGGATCGAGGGTGAACCCAGGAGGATTTCGACCTGACGCTTTGTCATGCCTTCCTGCAGCTGCGCTACGTCATCTCTGTCCAGCACGTTGCCCTGCTGGATATTCTGTTTGTAGACAACACCGCAGCCGGCAAGCAGCAGCAATGCGACGCAGGTCGTGAGGGTGACCAGAAAACGGGTGATCATGGAGCTGGACAATGTCAGGATAAGCTCGGAAAACGAAATGATACAATATGCGACTGTTTCAGCGGCGTTACGTTCATGTCAGAAGAAACTAGGGAATTGCGCAAGGCGGGCCTCAAGGTGACCCTGCCCAGACTGCGGATTCTGCAGTTGCTGGAAGAGACCGATCAGAAGCACATGACTGCCGACGAAATTTACCGTGCCCTGCTCGACCAGGGCGATGAGATCGGTCTGGCTACTGTTTACCGCGTGCTCAATCAGTTCGAAACCGCCTGCCTGGTCAAGAAACACATGTTCGATGATGGCTCCGGGCGTCCGCCCCAGGCCTGCTATGAGCTGCATGACGGTGATCACCACGATCACATGGTGTGCCTGGACACCGGCGAAGTCATTGAGTTTGTCGACGAGGAAATCGAGCGGCGTCAGCGCGAGGTTGCCGACCAGTACGGCTATGATCTGGTCGAGCACTCGCTGGTGCTCTACGTCCGTCCGCGCAAGAAATAACTCACCCCTCTGTAGCGCGGGTCTCCCGGGAAGCCAGCATCTCCTCGGCGTGCGCCAGGCTGCGCTGTGAGTCTGCGCTGCCCAGCATGCGAGCGATTTCCTGAACCCGCTCGCGGCCATTAAGGTGCGTGATATCGGTCCGGGTCTGCTTGCCTGAGACCTGCTTGCTGACCCGAAACTGGTGGTCGGCCCGCGCGGCGACCTGGGCCAGGTGGGTCACGCAAAGGGCTTGTCCGTGGCCGGCTGCCTGAGCCAGGAACTCGCCGACAGCATGGGCGGTTTCCCCGCCGACCCCGGCGTCGACCTCATCGAATATCCGAACCTGGGGGCCATCATCACTGCGAATTGCCACCATCAGGGCCAGTCCGAGTCGTGACAGTTCGCCTCCCGAAGCGACCCTGCCGACTTCCTGGGCCGGCTGGCCGGGATTGGCGCTGAAACGGATCGCGACCCGATCCAGACCGTGTGACGACGGCTGGCTGGCCAGGTCCGGGCTTACCTCGATCTCAACTACGGACTGAGCCATGCCGAGGCGGTCGAGGATTGGGCCCAGGGTGGCAACAAGCTGATCTGCAGCCCGCTGCCGTTCACCGGATAGTTTCTGTGCCAGCTCGCGCCACCGAGTCTCGGCCTGGTCGAGTAACGCCTGCAGCTCGGCATGCTGCCGCTCGGCGTTCTCGATGCCGCGAAGGCGTTCGGCCAGTTGCGTCCGCAGGCCGGCCAGCTGTTCCGGCGGCACCCGGTGCTTGCGGGCCAGCTCCAGCGCTCGCTCCAGCCGTCGGTTGACCGCTGCCAGTCGCTCGGGGTCGCCGATCTCCACATCGACCAGCTTGTCGACCGTGTGCATTGCTTCGTCGATATTGATGCGCGCTTCGTCCAGCAGTGCCCGGGTCTGATCCAGTATCGGGTCGACCGCGCCGAGGTCTTCGAGCATGCCCAGCGCCTGTTGCAGCAGGGCGCGGATGTTAGGCTGTTGTTCGTCGTCGATCAGGGCGCGGGTTCGTGCTGCGGAAGCAACGATTTCGTCGGCTCGGGAAAGTCGTTCCTGTTCTTCCTCCAGCCGACCGTACTCGTCGGCTTCCAGCCCCAGTTCTTCCAGTTCCCGCAGCTGGAATCGCAGAAACTCCAGCTGCTCGGGGTCGGCACCAGCCTCGGTCAGGGCCTCGAGATCCCGGCGCGCCTGGTCCCACTGCTGCCAGGCCTGATCCACCCTTGTCTGCACGGACGGGTCAACCAGGCGGTCGAGCAGGGTGCGCTGATGAGACCGCCGCGGCAATTGTTGATGGGCATGCTGACCGTGGATCTCGACCAGCAGGGCTCCCAGCTCTGCCAGCTGGCCTATGGTGCACACCGAACCATTGATCCAGGCCCGGGACGCGCCGGAGGCCGGCATGATGCGACGGATCAGGACCGCCTGGCCGTTAGCCATGGCCTGGTCGGCAAGCCAGCGGGCGGCCGGGCTGTCGGCGGCAACGTCGAAGCAGGCCGAAAGCTCGGCCCGCTCGGCGCCGGCCTTGACCAGCCCGGGTTCGGCGCGGTCGCCCAGCAGCAGCCCGATGGCGTCGATCAGGATCGATTTGCCGGTGCCGGTTTCTCCGGAAATCACCGAAAAGCCGCGCTCGAATTCGATTTCGAGCCGATCAATGATGGCAAAGTTGGCGATGTCCAGAGTACGCAGCATGTGGGCCAGCAGTGTTTGAGTCGTAAGCCAGGCGGCAAGGCAGCAAAACTAGCATCAACCGGGACTTCGGGCAATGGTGTTGCAATCCAGTGACCGCAACCCCATGTTCGGGCATCAACAAGGTTATCAACCACGGTTATCAATTACTTGGAACGGTTCAGATGAGCGACAAGCGTCATGGTGATGATCCGGATTTCGGCAGTGATCTGGATGGAGTGGACGAGGCGCTGAGCGAGGATGCGTCGACCGATGCGGCTGCCCCGCAGGACCCGGAAGTCGAGCAGGAACTCGCCCGCCTTCAGGAAGCGCTGCTGCGCACCCGAGCGGAAATGGACAACGTGCAAAAGCGCAGCCAGCGCGAGCTGGAGCGTTCGCGGCGCTACCAGCTCGAGGCGATCCTGCGCGACCTGATTCCGGTAATCGACAGCCTGGAGCAGGGCCTGGCCAATCTCGGCGATGATGCTGACGAGGTTGCAGAGGGCATGAGGCTGACCCATCGCCAGCTGCTGACCGCCCTGACCAACCACGGTTGCGAGACGATCGATCCGGCAGGAGAGCGCTTCGACCCCAGCTGGCACGAGGCGATGTCGATTCAGCCCAGCGAGTCAGCTCCGCCCGACACCGTTTTGCAGGTGCTGCAGAAAGGCTACCGACTGAACGATCGCCTGCTGCGACCGGCACGAGTCATTGTCGCCAGCGGCGACTGAGCTGGTTGAAACAGCCGGCCAACAGCCCCACTAAAGCGCTAGACATTTTCCAATCAAGCACCAAATTTCAGGGAACAGACAGCCATGAGCAAAATTATCGGCATTGACCTGGGAACGACCAATTCCTGTGTCGCCGTCATGGAAGGCGGCAAGACGCGCGTGATTGAAAACGCCGAAGGTGATCGCACCACGCCGTCGATCGTGGCCTTCACCAAGGACGACGAGGTGCTGGTTGGCCAGCCGGCCAAGCGCCAGGCCGTGACCAACCCGCACCGCACGCTGCATGCGGTCAAGCGACTGATCGGGCGCAAGTTCAATGAGGACGTGGTCCAGAAGGACATCAAGATGGTCCCGTACAAGATCATCGAGGCAGACAATGGCGATGCCTGGGTCCAGGTCGATGATCGCAAGATTGCGCCGCCGGAGATCTCCGCCCGGGTGTTGATGAAGATGAAGAAGACTGCCGAGGACTATCTTGGTGAGGAAGTGAAGGAGGCGGTGATTACGGTCCCGGCCTACTTCAATGACTCTCAGCGTCAGGCAACCAAGGATGCCGGCAAGATTGCCGGCCTGAATGTTCGTCGCATCATCAACGAGCCGACCGCGGCTGCGCTGGCCTACGGGCTGGACAAGCAGGGCGCTGATCGCAAGGTGGCCGTCTACGATCTTGGCGGCGGTACCTTCGACATCTCGATCATCGAGATCGCCGATGTCGACGGCGAAAAGCAGTTCGAGGTACTGGCCACCAACGGCGATACCTTCCTTGGCGGTGAGGATTTCGACAAGCGCCTGATCGATTACCTGGCCTCGGAGTTCAAGAAGGATCAGGGAGTGGATCTGTTCAATGATCCTCTGGCCTTGCAGCGTTTGCGCGAGGGCGCTGAACGGGCCAAGATCGAGCTGTCTTCGAGCCAGCAAACCGAGGTCAATCTGCCCTACATCACCGCAGATGCCTCGGGCCCGAAGCACCTGAACATCAAGGTCACGCGCTCCAAGCTCGAGTCGCTGGTCGAAGACCTGGTCAAGCGCTCGATCGAGCCGTGTCGTACTGCGCTCAACGATGCCGGCCTGAAAGTGTCGGATATTGATGAAGTTATCCTGGTCGGCGGTCAGACCCGCATGCCCAAGGTTCAGCAGGCTGTTGCCGAGTTCTTTGGCAAGGAGCCGCGTAAGGACGTCAACCCTGACGAGGCGGTTGCAGTGGGTGCAGCGATTCAGGGCGGTGTGCTGGCAGGCGATGTCAAGGACGTGCTGTTGCTGGACGTCACGCCGCTGTCGCTGGGTATCGAGACCCTGGGTGGTGTGTTCACCAAGCTGATCGAGAAGAACACCACGATTCCGACCAAGGCCAACCAGATCTTTTCGACTGCCGAGGACAATCAGACGGCGGTCACGGTGCACGTGCTTCAGGGTGAACGCGAGCAGGCGGCGGCCAACAAGTCGCTGGCCAGGTTCGACCTGTCCGGACTGCCTGCCGCACCGCGCGGGGTGCCGCAGATCGAGGTCACCTTTGATATCGATGCCAACGGCATTCTGCACGTCTCGGCCAAGGACAAGGCCACCGGTAGAGAGCAAAAGATCGAGATCAAGGCTGGCTCCGGCTTGAGCGACGAGGAAATCGACAAGATGGTGGCGGATGCCGAGGCCCATCGCGAGGAAGATCGCCGCTTCCACGAGCTGGTGACCGCACGCAACAACGCCGATGCCCTGGTGCATTCGACCCGCTCGATGCTCGGCGAGCACGGCGACAAGCTCGACGATGATGGCAGAAGCCGGATCGAGACCGCGCTAGGCAAGGTCGAAGAAGCAGTCAAGGGTGACGACAAGGCTGCCATCGACTCGGCGGTTGACGAACTGCAGCAGGCAGGTGCAGCGCTGTATCAGAAGGTGGCCGAGCAGGATCAGGCGGCCCAGGCGCAGGCAGATGAGTCTGGCGAGCAAGCTGGCTCTGCCGACACTGCCGAGGAAGTCGTCGATGCCGAGTTCACCGAGGTCGATGACGACCAGAACAACCCGAAATCCTGAATCGATGCTCCCGGCGGCAACTGCCCCGGGAGCGTCTGATCCGTAGCCGGAAGTTGAATGGCCAGAGACTATTACGAAGTGCTGGGGGTTTCGCGTCAGGCCAGCCCTGACGAGCTGAAGCGGGCCTATCGCCGTCTGGCCATGAAGTACCATCCGGACCGCAACCCGGATGATGCCAGCGCGCAGGACCGCTTCAAGGAGGCCAAGGAAGCCTACGAGATACTTCGCGATCAGGACAAGCGCGCCGCTTACGACCGTTTCGGGCATGCCGGCGTCAACGGCATGGGGTCAGGGCAGGGCGGTTTTGGCCAGGGCGGTTTCGGCGATATCAACGACATTTTTGGCGACATCTTCGGCGACATCTTCGGTGGCGGGAGACGGCGTCAGCAACAGCGCAACCGACGGGGACAGGATCTTCGCTACAACCTGGAACTGGATCTGGAGGAAGCGGTCGGCGGGGTCACCCGCGAAATCCGCATTCCCACCCTGGGCAAGTGCCAGACCTGCAACGGTAGCGGATCGGCCAACGGCAAGATGGAAATTTGCACCACCTGCGGTGGCGCCGGCCAGGTTCGCATGCAGCAGGGGATATTTTCGGTTCAGCAGACCTGCCCGGACTGCGGCGGCAGCGGTCGTCGGATCGCCGAGCCGTGCTCGGACTGCAATGGCAGCGGCCAGGTGCGTGAAAACCGGACCCTGCAGGTCAAGATTCCCCCTGGTGTCGACGACGGCGACCGCATACGGCTCAGCGGCGAGGGTGGCGCCGGGCTGCAGAACGGCATTGCCGGTGACCTGTATGTCGATATTCACGTCAAGCCGCATCCGCTGTTCAAGCGCGATGGCGACGATCTGTACTGCGAGGTGCCGATCTCGCTGGCAACGGCCGCGCTCGGCGGCGAGCTCAAGGTGCCGACCCTGGACGGCTCGGTCATGCTCAAGATCCCTTCGGAAACCCAGAGCGGCAAGGTCTTCCGTCTGCGCCAGCAGGGCGTGCAGTCGGTGCGCAGCCGCAGCAAGGGCGATCTGCTGTGCCGGGTCCTGGTCGAAACACCGATCAACCTGACCCGCAATCAGAAGGACTTGCTGCGCCAGTTCCAGGAATCGCTGGAAGGCAAGACCAGCCACAGTCCCCAGACCAGCGGCTGGACCGACAAGGTCAAGCACTTCTTTGACCGCATGGGCCTGTAGTTCGACCATGACCACCCGCATCTGCCTGAGCGGTGCCAGCGGCGCCATGGGGCAGGCCATACAGCGCCTGTGCCAGGCAGGTTCGCGCTGGTCCGTGGTAGCGACCTGTGGTCAGAGCGATTCAGAGCAGGTTGCAGCCGATGTGCTGATCGATTTTTCCGTGCCGGAACAGACCGAGCGGGCAGTTCGCCTGGCCCGCGAACGCGGCATGGCGCTGGTCGTGGGCACCACGGGCCTGGATTCGGATATTCAGTCGCTAATCGAGCAGGCTGCGGCATCCCTGCCGGTATGCCAGGCCGCCAACTTCAGCCCCGGCGTTGCCGTGATCGAACGCCTGGTGGTCGAGGCGGCGCGCCTGCTCGGCGATGATTTCGATGCCGAGATCACCGAAACTCATCATCGGCGCAAGCGCGATGCGCCCTCCGGTACCGCGCTGGCGCTGGCGCGGACACTACTGTCGGCGCGTGACAACCGGGGGCGGCTGGTTACCGGCGGTGCCAGGGAAGGTGCTGACTGTGGCCGCAAGCCGGGTGATATCGGTGTGCAGTCGGTACGCGGCGGTGACGTGATCGGAGAACACGCCGTGCGCTTTCTTGGTGAGGGCGAACAACTCGAAATCATTCATCGCGCCGGCAGTCGCGACATCTTCGCTCGTGGCGCCCTGCTGGCGGCCGGCGCGCTGGTTGGCCGGGAGCCCGGCCTCTATCGTCTGGAAGAGCTGCTTTAACGGGAGACGGGTCTGGTTTACGGGTTCGGGGAGGGATTTGTGCGTCTGTGCGGCTGTACGTCTGTACGTTTGTGGGACCGACGATGCACGCAGCACCGACGCACCGCCATACCGACGCACCGACGCACCGCCGCACCGCCGCACCGCCGCACCGCCGCACCAACGCACCAACGCACCAACGCACCAACGCACAGACGCACAGACGCACAGACGCACCGACGCACAGACGCACAGACCCATCGTCCCCCATCCCGCCCTACCCATCAAACGCCTCCAGACTCTGCCGCGGATGCTCCACCACATCTCCCTGAATGAAGTCGATTCTCGACTGCCACAATTCAATCACGGCTGACTCATCCTTGATGCTGGGCACGATGATCAGGCAGCCCATGTCGTGGGCCCGGTCGACAAAGTGTCCGAATTCGCGCTCCAGCTCCGGATCTTCGAGCAGCCGTTCGGCAAAGCCCGGCACCATGCGCAGGTATCGAACCGGCGGGCGGAAGGCGATCACCTCGTCCATGCTGACCTGGCTGATGCCGGTAACGCCGGCCGAAAGGCCGAGCTCGGACAATTCGCCCAGGCGCGCCAATCCATCGCTACGGGGCATCGCCAGCAGATCGTCGAAAGGGAACTCCATCACCAGAGCCTGGGCGATTTCGGGGTGAGTTTTCAGCCAGTGTTCGAGCCACGACCGCATTTTGGGAGAAAGCAGGGAGGGTGACTGGTTGATGAACAGCCTGACCTGCTCGGTAATCGAGCCGTGGGCAGTCAGAAAGCGTACGGCATAAGCCAGGGTCCAGCGCTCCAGACGTGGCAGCAGTCCGGCCTGTTTTGCCACCTGGAGAAAGGCCGTAGCCGGAATCAGCTCGCCCCGGTCGGAAATCAATCGCGCCCACATCTGGAAGTGGCGACGTTCACTGCGGCCGGTTGGCAGCAGGGGTTGGTAAAGCACGCGCAGGCGATTGCTTGACAGCGCATCGCGCAGCAGCTCGACAAGCAGCTTGTCATCGCCAATGAAGGACGAATCCGGGAGCCTGGGTTGATAGATACGGTACTGGCTGTCGCCGAGGTGGGAAAGCGCTTCGGCGGTGTGAAGGGCATCCAGCAGGCTTTGCTCGGCGTCGCGAACACGGCGATCGAATTGACTGATGCCGATATTGAGCGTCATCAAGACCGGTTTGCCGTCCACTTCCGGTCCGCGACTGCCGGTCAGATCCTCGATCAGTTCGCCAGCCCAGGCCTCCAGCGCCGCCGTGTCGCGCTCGGGGCCAAGCAGAATGGCGACCCCCGATTCGCCCAGACGGGCGCAACGCTCGTTGCCGGCCAGGCTCTGGCCAACCCGGTATAGCAGCTCCTCGCTCAGGTCAGCGATGCCGCGAAACCCCAGTCGGTCGCGCAGGGAGCGAAAGTGGTTGATCCCAACCCAGGCAACCGCCAGCGGCTTGACCGAATCATTGTCAAGGTAACGACGATGCAGGGCCTGCAGTCGATCGAGAAAATGGTCGGCAGCGACCACCGTCCGCGGGCGCTCTGCTGAACTCGGGCTCCTTGGGTCGGGCGCAGACATGTTCGGATTATCGCCCAAAGCCGGATCGGACGCTTCGCAGTCTAGCCTGAGCTTTCCGGGTGCTTTAGAATAGTTTCTCGAGGTGCTGGCCGGGTTGTCGCACCATCGACGGGCGGGGGTCTGTCCCGCTTTGCCTATCTGGAGAAGTCAATTGCCCCAACACAAGGCGATTCTGGCCCTGCAAGACGGGACGCTGTTTTACGGTCTGGGCATAGGCGCGGCCGGCGCCAGCACTGGTGAGGTGGTGTTCAACACCGCCATGTCCGGCTACCAGGAGATCCTGAGTGACCCCAGTTACGCCGGGCAGCTGGTCACTCTGACCATGCCGCATATCGGCAATACCGGCGTCAACGACGCCGATATGGAGTCTGACCGTTTGCGAGCGGCCGGACTGATCGTGCGCCACTATCCGCGCAGCTTTAGTTCCTGGCGCGCTGAGCAATCGCTGTCTCAGTGGCTGAAGGCTTCCGGCGTCGTCGCCATCGCCGGGGTCGATACCCGATCGCTGACCGCGCTGCTGCGCGAAAAGGGCGCCCAGAATGGCGCCATTGTCTGCGATCCGGACCCCGACCCCGAGCTGGCCCGGCGGCTGGCCGCCGAGTGCCTGCCGATGACCGGTCAGGACCTGGCCGCCGACAACAGCTGCAAGGCGCCGCATGAGTGGAGCGAGGGCAGCCTGGATCTGGACAGCGGCGAGGTCGCCAGCGGCTCGGGCCGATACCACGTGGTGTGCTATGACTTCGGGGTCAAGCACAACATCCTGCGCCTGCTGGTCGATGCAGGCTGCCGGGTCACGGTGGTGCCGGCCCGCCATCCGGTTGACGAGGTGCTTGCCCTCTCGCCCGACGGCGTGATGCTGTCGAACGGCCCCGGCGATCCAGAGCCCTGCGACTACGCGATCGAGGCGATCGGCAGACTGCTGGAACGTGGTGTGCCGCTTTTCGGGATCTGCCTGGGCCACCAGTTGCTGGGCCTGGCAGCCGGCGCCAGGACGGTAAAGATGAAGTTTGGCCACCACGGTGCCAACCATCCGGTCAAGGACCTCGAGACCGGCCAGGTGTTCATTACCAGCCAGAACCACGGTTTCGCCATCGACGAGGACAGCCTCCCGGGCTCGGTGGTCGCCACCCATCGTTCGCTATTTGACGGCAGCCTGCAGGGTATCCGCATAAGTGATCGGCCGGCGATGGGATTCCAGGGCCATCCCGAGGCCAGCCCGGGGCCCCATGATCTGCGTCCGCTGTTCGATCGCTTCGTCGAACTGATGTCTGCCGCCAACCGATAGCTGCCCATGCCCAAGCGTACCGACATTGAATCCATCCTGATCATTGGCGCCGGACCTATCGTCATCGGCCAGGCCTGTGAATTCGACTACTCCGGCGTGCAGGCGGTCAAGGCGCTGAAGGAGGAGGGTTATCGGGTCATCCTGATCAACTCCAATCCGGCCACCATCATGACCGATCCCGAACTTGCCGATGTGGTTTACATCGAGCCGATTCGCTGGCAGATCGTGCGCGAGATCATTGCCCGGGAGCGACCGGATGCGCTGCTGCCTACCATGGGTGGCCAGACGGCGCTTAACTGTGCCCTGGACCTGAATCGAGAGGGCGTGCTCGAGGAGTTCGGCGTCGAGATGATCGGGGCCAGCCCCAGGGCCATCGACATGGCCGAGGATCGCGAGGAGTTTCGTCTGGCGATGGCCGAGATCGGTCTGGCCGGTCCGGCCGCGAACATGGCGCGCAGCCTGCAGGAGGCGATCGAGGTACAGAAGCAGATCGGTTTTCCGACCATCATCCGGCCGTCGTTCACCATGGGCGGATCAGGCGGCGGCATTGCCTACAACCGCGATGAATTCGTCGAGATCGTCGAGCGCGGTCTGGACCTGTCGCCGACCACCGAGGTCCAGCTCGAGGAGTCGGTGCTGGGCTGGAAGGAATACGAGCTGGAAGTGGTCAGGGACCGGGCCGACAACTGCATCATCGTCTGCTCGATCGAGAATATCGATCCGATGGGCGTGCATACGGGCGACTCGATCACCGTGGCGCCGGCGCTGACCCTGACCGACAAGGAGTACCAGCGCCTGCGCAACGCCGCGATCGCCGTGCTGCGCAAGATCGGCGTCGATACCGGTGGCTCCAACGTCCAGTTTGCGGTCAACCCCGACGATGGCCGGCTGATGGTGATCGAGATGAATCCGCGGGTGTCGCGGTCCTCGGCGCTGGCCTCCAAGGCAACCGGCTTTCCGATCGCCAAGGTGGCCGCCAAGCTGGCCGTCGGCTATACCCTGGACGAGCTGGCCAATGAGATTACCGGCGGCGCCACCCCGGCCTCGTTCGAGCCAAGCATCGATTACGTGGTCACCAAGGTGCCGCGCTTTGCCTTCGAGAAGTTTCCGGCCGCCAGCGATCGCCTGACCACCCAGATGAAGTCAGTGGGCGAGGCCATGGCCATCGGCAGAACCTTCCAGGAGTCGCTTCAGAAGGCGCTGCGCAGCCTGGAGACGGGCCTGAGCGGATTCGACCCTGTGGTCTTTCCGGCTGGCGATGTCGATGAAATGACCCTGTTGCGGCGTGAGCTTCGCGAAGCCGGGCCGGAGCGCATCATGCATGTGGCCGAGGCATTCCGCCGCGGGCTGGAAGCCACCGAGATACAGCGCCTGACCCGCATGGACCCCTGGGTGCTGGACCAGATCGCCGAGATCATCGAGCAGGAGCAGGCACTTGGCCGCCAGGGCGTGGAGTCGCTTGACGGCAAGCGACTGCTGGAGCTCAAGCGCATGGGCTTTTCCGATGCCCGCCTGGCGGCTCTGCTGGGCGTCAGCGAGGCTTCTATCCGTCACCTGCGCCAGACCTTCGGAATCCAGCCCAGCTATCGCCGGGTCGATACCTGTGCCGCCGAGTTTGCCTCCGAGACCGCCTACATGTACTCGACCTGGGGCGAGGAGTGCGAGTCCCGACCCGGTGACCGGCGCAAGATCATGGTGCTCGGCGGTGGCCCGAACCGGATCGGGCAGGGTATAGAGTTCGACTATTGCTGCGTGCATGCGGCGCTGGCAATGCGTGAACTGGGCTTCGAGACCATCATGGTCAACTGCAACCCTGAGACGGTCTCGACTGACTTCGATACCTCCGACCGGCTGTACTTCGAGCCGCTGACCCTGGAAGACGTGCTGTCGATCGTCGCCATCGAGAAGCCCGAGGGCGTGATCATCCAGTTCGGTGGCCAGACGCCGCTGAAACTGGCGCGAAGCCTGGAGGCGGCCGGCGTGCCAATCATCGGCACCAGCCCCGACAGCATCGATCTGGCCGAGGACAGGCAGCGATTCCAGGAACTTCTGTCTTTTCTCAAGCTTCGCCAGCCGGCCAACCGTACCGCCAGGACCCCGGATGAGGCCATCGTGCTGGCCCGCGAGGTGGGTTTCCCGCTGGTTGTGCGTCCGTCCTACGTGCTCGGCGGCCGGGCCATGGACATCGTCCATGGCGAAGACGAGCTGCGTCGTTACATGGACGAGGCGGTCAAGGTCTCCAACGAGTCCCCGGTGCTGCTGGACCGCTTTCTCGACCACGCCATCGAGGTCGACGTCGACGCCATTTGTGACGGCCACAGCGTGATCATCGGCGGCATCATGGAACATATCGAGGAGGCCGGCGTGCATTCCGGCGACTCCTCGTGCAGCCTGCCGACTTTCTCGCTGGACAGCCACCTGGTCGAGGAGATTGCCCGCCAGACGCGCCAGATGGCGCTGGCGCTGAATGTCATCGGGTTGATGAACGTGCAGTTTGCGGTGCGCGAGGGCGAGATCTACGTGATCGAGGTCAATCCGCGAGCATCGCGCACGGTGCCCTTCGTGTCCAAGGCCACCGGCGTCCCGCTGGCCCGCGTGGCAGCGAAGTGCATGGTGGGGAAAACACTGAAAGAACAGGATATTATCAAGGATATTGAATGTCGTTTCTATTCCATAAAGGAGCCGGTCTACCCATTCATCAAGTTCCCCGGCGTCGACCCCATCCTGGGCCCGGAGATGCGCTCTACCGGTGAGGTCATGGGCGTGGGCCTGAATTTCGGCTCGGCGGTCGCCAGGGCTCAGCAGGGTGCCGGCATCAATGCTGCGGCCAGTGGGCGGGCTTTCTTAAGCGTGCGTGATGCCGACAAGGCGCGGCTGCTGCCGGTAGCCCGAGAGCTGATCGAACGCGGCTTCAGCCTGGTCGCTACCGAGGGTACCTGGAAGCACCTGGTCGAACACGACATCCCTTGTGACTACGTCAACAAGGTGATCCAGGGCCGGCCGCACATCGTCGACTCGATCAAGAACGACGAGATCGACTACATCGTCAACACCACCGAAGGTCGGCAATCGATTGCCGATTCGTTTTCCATTCGCCGCGAGGCGCTGCAGCGCAAGGTCAACTACTCGACGACCATCGCCGGCGCCAGGGCGACGCTGCGCGCGCTTGACCACTGGAATGAGCGAGGCGTGCGCAGCCTGCAACAGCTGCACGCCAGCGAGGAGCTCGAATGACTCAGCAACCGCCACTGACCCGTTCCGGTGCGGATCGACTCAGGGCCGAACTTGCCCGCCTGAAGAAGGAGGAACGGCCGCGCATCATCGAGGCCATTGCCGAGGCGCGCGCGCACGGTGACCTGAAGGAAAACGCCGAATATCATGCCGCCCGCGAGCAGCAGAGCTTCATCGAGGGGCGGATCCAGGAGCTGGAATCGGGTTTGAGCAACGCCCGCATCATCGATGTGGCCACGCTCGATCCCGGCGACAAGGTGGTGTTTGGCGCCCGGGTGACCATCATCGAGGATGCCGATGATGCCGAGGAGGAAACCTGGGAGATCGTCGGCGACCTGGAGGCCGACGTCAAGACCAGGCGGCTGGCGATCAGCGCACCGCTGGCCAGGGCGTTGATCGGTCGCAGCGTCGGGGACGTGGTCGAATTCACCGCCCCCAACGGCACCCGGGTCTACGAGATTGTCGAGGTGAGCTACGGCGATCGAGACTGACAGGCGCTGCATCATCGCCGCACCGGAACTGCCCGCGCTTGGCGCCCAGGCCCGACTGCCGCAGGCGCTCCAGCGGTTTATCGATCGCGCAGGCAAAACTCGGCTCGATCCCCGCTTCTGGTTCAGCCAGGTGATGCTGGGATGCCGCCTTTCGGCGGCCGGTCTGACGGTTGCAGATGATCTGCCCGAAGCCGGGCAAGGTGTCTGGCTTCGCGCCGATCCGGTCCGGCTTCAGCCCGATCTGGCCGCCGTATGGCTGCTTGCCGGAGCCCGGCTGGCGCCAGAAGGCAGGGCCGCTTGCGCACTGAAAGAGCTTTTTGCCGACCATGGCCTGGCCTATCACCCGGCAAGCCCCGAACGAGGCTACCTGTTGCTTGATGAAGCGCCGCAGGTGCGGTTCGTCCCGCCGTGGACGGTCGCCGGACGGAGTCTCGATGAGGTCATGCCGATTGGGGCGGACGCAGCTCGCTGGCGACGCCTGCTGAGCGAGGCCCAGATCCTGTTGCATCAGCACGCCGCCGATGACCATGCCAGCGATTCCGGCACGGCGGCCAACGGCCTGTGGTTGTGGGGCGAGGGGCCGACATCCGAAGCGGCCGATTTGACGCCTCGGGTCCGGCGGGTGTATGCCGGGGATTTCCTGCTTTCAGCCTGTGCTCGTTATAGCGGGCTGCCTTGTGAGCAAATCGACCCGACGAGCGCCCGTATCCCGGGCAGCCTGATCGAGTGGCGTCCGGATGCCCGACTGGATGCCGGCGACAACCTGGAGCAACTGTCGGCGCTGGTGGCCCGGGCGCGTCGCCGGCTTCGCCTGGGTCTTATATCGTCACTGGAGCTGGCCACCGCCGATGAAATGTTGCAATGGCAGATTGGTCACGCCTGGCCTGCCTGGATGGTGCCGGGGCGATGATCCGCCGGGTCGACATCAGGCGGCGTCCGATCCCCGACCGGCTGCCCGAGGGCGAGCCACTGATTGCCCGGATCATGGCATCCCGGGGTGCGGAAGCCTTGCCTGACTATCGCCTGGATCGCCTGCTGGCGCCGACGCTGGGTGGGCTGGATCGGGCCGTTGATCTGCTCTGTCAGGCCATAGCCAGTGATCAGAAGATCCTGATCGTCGGCGATTTCGATGCCGACGGCGCCACCGGCACCACGCTGGCGGTACGCGCGCTGAAGGCCATGGGCGCCAGACAGGTCGACTGGCTGGTGCCCGACCGCTTTCGCCACGGCTACGGACTGTCGCCGGGGCTGGTCGATGAAATCGCCGAGCCGGCGCCGGACCTGGTGGTGACGGTCGATCAGGGCATCAGCTCGGTCAACGGGGTGGCACGGGCGCGCCAGCGCGGCATGCGGGTGATTGTTACCGACCACCACCTGCCGGGCCCGCAACTGCCGGCAGCCGACGCCATCGTCAACCCCAACCTGCCTGGCGAGACTTTCGACTCGCGCGCGCTGGCCGGGGTCGGAGTGATGTTCTACCTGGTGATGGCGCTGCGCGCGGGCCTGCGCGATCGCGGCTGGTTCGAGCAACATCGCCAGCCGCGCCTGGACCAGTGGCTGGACCTGGTGGCCCTGGGCACGGTGGCCGACCTGGTGCCGCTGGATGAAAACAACCGGCGTCTGGTCTGGCAGGGGCTCAAACGCATTCGCAGCGGCCGCTGCGCGCCGGGTCTTCGAGCGCTGCTGGAAGTTGCCGGCCGCAACCTGAACCATGTGTCGGCTGCTGACCTGGGCTTTGCCGCCGCGCCGCGCCTGAACGCCGCCGGTCGGCTTGACGACATGAGTCACGGTATTCGCTGCCTGCTGGCCGACAATGAGCGCCAGGCGCACGAGCTGGCTGCCCGGCTTGATGAGCTCAATCGCACCCGGCAGCAGATCCAGGCCGACATGCAGGCCCTGGCCGAGGCCCAGGCCGAGCGCCTGGCAGACCAGGTCGACGGCCCGCTCAAGGGTCTGTGCGTGTTCGACGAGACATGGCACCAGGGCGTGGTCGGCCTGGTTGCCGGCCGCCTGGCCGATCGCTTGCGCCGGCCGGTCATTGCCCTGGCGCCGGACGAGCCAGGCAGCGACTGGCTGAAGGGCTCCGGGCGCTCGCCGAGCGGCGTTCACATGCGCGACCTGCTGGTCGATATCGATGCCGCCCATCCCGAACTCATCGCCCGCTTTGGCGGCCACGCGCGGGCCGCCGGGCTGAGCCTGGCCCGAGAACAGCTTGACCGTTTCCGCCAGGCCTTTGGCCAGCAGCTTGAAACATTGTCCTTTTCCGCCGATCAGGTCCTGACCGACGGTGAGCTGCCGCCGGACCGTCTGGACGTGGCGACCGCCCTGAGTCTGGTCGAGGCCGGGCCCTGGGGTCAGGGCTGGCCCGAGCCGCTGTTCGACGGGCGCTTCCACGTCGCCGATCGCCGCATCGTCGGTGAGCGCCACCTCAAACTGACACTCACCCCCGTCGGAGGCGACCAGACCATTGATGCCATCGCCTTCAACGCAGGCCCCCTGTGCCACGAAAGCCTGCCCGATCCGCTGCACCTGACCTACCGGCTGGAAGTCAATCGCTGGCAGGGCAGGGTCAGCCCCCAGCTCAATATCCAGCACCTGGTCAGCAAGGTCGGATAGCTTTCTTTACTCCCGCCTCCCGGTTCCTTGGACCCCGGATTTGATTGCCGGGATGACCGGGTGGTAGGATCAATACGACACAATGAAAGCCGGCGGTTATGGCGATGGCAAACCACAATCCTCAAGCGTTTTCTCGTCAGCTCAAGCAACCATGGAAGCCTGAAATGAAAATGCCAGTAATCTTTGCCGGGCTGCTTGCCTGCCTGATCTTGAGCACCACCGCCTCGGCCCAGGTTTATCGTTCCGATTCCGGGCTGGGTAGTGCGCTGATTCTGCCTTACTGGACGGTGGCCAACGGCAACGACACGGTGTTCTCGGTACGCAACGAGTCTGAGCAGGCCGTTGCGGTCAAGGTCCGGCTGCTTGACGAACAGGGGGGGCTTGTCGAGTCATTCAACCTGTATCTGGACGCTTACAGTATCTGGGCTGCAGGCATTGGATGGGTCGATGATCAAATCCTGCTGGCGCCCCTGGAGGCAGGCTGCATGCTGCCGGCGCCGTCGGCCAGTCACATGGGGCGTCCGGTCCTGCCGCTGGCGGCCCCGCGGGGATCGATAGAGATCATCGAGATGGCCAGCGCCAGCGAGGAATCGGATCTTGTTGTGGAGCATATCTTCGCCGGATGGGCCGATTGTGCTGAGCTGGCCGAAGCCTTCGAGTCCGGCGTCTGGTCGGTTGATCTGAATGCCGGCCTGGTCGCGCCCACACACCAGTTAAGCGCTTCGGCAAGCCTGATCAACGTAGCCGCCGGCGGTATCAACACCGTGCCGGCCACGGCGCTTGGCGGCTTCAGCGATATCGCCCAGCACAGCGCGCCGGAGTCTGCATTGCCCGATCTGGCCCAGGCATTCGATGCCGGCGCCGAGCAGGGCGGGGTGCGCAGCCTGGTGTGTGCAAGCGGCGAGTGTCGCGTTGATGAGTGGACGCTGCCGATCGAGGCGGTGGCCGCGGCGCTGATGGTCTCGACCCAGTCCATGGAGTACTCGGTCGAACCGTCACTGGCGGCGGAGTTCGAGTGGATTATCCACCGCCCGCTGAAGCGCTACGAAGACGAGGTCGATGGCTTTGCGGTTGGTGACTCGTCTATGCTGTTTGGTGTGTGGGCCAGGAGCGGTGAGTACTTCCTCCCTGTACCTTGTTTTGGAGATTTTGGGGGGGTTCCTCCGCTGCTGGGTCCGGAGTGTCGCATGCCGCCTGCTCTCGTACTTCAGAGCTTGCCATTCAATTCCGTTTACGAAAGTCTTGATCTGGTTGTGGATTCCTCCATCCTCGGGCATCCCGCCGTTATCCGCCACAATTTTGCTCTGGGGGGGGATGACGTGGATGTCCAGTTCTTGGAGGGAACGGCCAGGCTCTACTTTGGTGACCCCAATCAATGGTTGACCGCTGCCGACGGAACTGGTTTTCTCGGGCAGCCGGTGATCAGCTTTGGCGTCCAGCAGTACAGCAACGGTTTCCTGACCGATGACCAGGGCCAGAACGTGCTGTCGAACTATCGCCGCACCGAACGGCCGCGGCACATCCTGCTAATCCTGCCGGTGGATGGGTGGGATTAAGGAGGCTCCTTAAGCCCATATCTCGAAGGTTGGGGAGGGAGGCTAGCCTCCACTCCCGCCATTGAACTCGTGGGCGGTGCCCAGCGCCTCGGCGGCCGCGCCCAGGCGCTTGAGCGCCAGCATGTAGGCGGCCAGCCGCGCGCTGACCTTATGCTCATCGGCCAGCGCCATCACCTTGCCGAACTGGGCAGCCATGCGTTTGTCCAGGCGCTCATGGACTTCTGACTCGCTCCATTGCTCGCCGCGGCGGTTCTGAACCCACTCGAAGTAGCTGACAGTGACGCCGCCGGCGTTGGCCAGAATGTCCGGGATCACCAGCACGTCGTTGTCGGTGAGGATGTCGTCGGCCTCGGCGGTGGTCGGTCCGTTGGCCAGCTCGATGATCACGCGGGCCTTGATCTTCGAGGCGTTGTCGGCGGTAATCACGTCATCCATGGCCGCCGGGACCAGCACGTCGACACCGAGCTCGAGCAGCTCCTCGTTGCTGAGCTGCTCGGCATCGTGTGTCTCGCACACCGATCCGTCACAGTAGACTGCCTCCAGCTCGCTGTGACGGTTCTTGTGCTCGATCACCGACGGGATATCCAGCCCGTCGTCATTGAAGATCGCACCCTTGGAGTCGCTGACGGCCACGACCCTGAAGCCGTCTTCGTGCAGCAGCCGGGCAATGGCCTGGCCGGCATTGCCGAAGCCCTGGATGGCGATGCGGGTCTTCTCCGGCTGCCAGTCGTACTCCTTGCCCAGCTCGCGCAGGCACACCCAGCCACCGCGTCCGGTGGCGGTGCTGCGGCCCAGGCTGCCGCCCAGGGCGACCGGCTTGCCGGTGATCACCGCCGGGGTGCGCCGCCGCACCACCTGCGAGTACTCGTCCATCATCCAGCCCATGATGCGCTCGTTGGTGTAGACATCCGGCGCCGGGATATCGACCTCCGGGCCGATGAAGTCGGCAATCTGGCGGATCAGGCCGCGGCTCAGGCGCTCGATTTCCATCATCGACAGCTTTCGCGGGTCCACGGTGACCCCACCCTTGGCGCCGCCGTAGGGCAGGTCCATGACCGCGCACTTGCAGGTCATCCAGAATGCCAGCGCCTTGACTTCCTCCAGGTCGACATCGGGGTGGTAGCGCAAGCCGCCCTTGCATGGGCCCAGCAGATCGCTGTGGTGGACGCGGTAGCCGGTGAAGATTTCCAGACTACCGTCATCCCGGCGCACCGGCACGGCCACGCTGAGCACCGCGCGCGGGTGATGCAGGCGGATGAAGGTCTCCTCGGGTATTTCGACGTGCTCGGCGGCCTGGTCGAGTCGGGCCAGGGCGCGCTTGAAGGCGGATTTGCTCATCAGTGGTTCACCGCTTGTGATCAGTCGATACAATAGCGCGTTTGACATCAACGGCATGGAGATATCTCAAGGTGGAACAGACAGCGCTGAAGAACCTGCTCGATGACCTGGAGCGCCGCGTGGCTGCGCTCAGGAGGTATCTTTGACTACGAAAGCCGGGTAGAACGACTGGAGGAAGTCACCCGCGAGATGGAGGACCCCTCGATCTGGGACGATCCCGACAAGGCCCAGCAACTGGGGCGCGAGCGGGCCGGCCTGGAGCGCTCGGTGCTGGCCCAGCGGGCGGTGATCGACGGCGTGCGCGATGCCGGGGAGCTGCTGGACATGGCGCTGGCCGAGGACGATGAGGACACTCTGAAAAGCGTCGGCGAGGACCTCAAGCGCATCGAGCGCCAGGTGGCCGATCTCGAATTCGAAAGAATGTTTTCAGGCGAGATGGACAACCGGCCCTGCTTTATCGACATCCAGGCCGGATCCGGCGGCACTGAGGCACAGGACTGGGCCGAGATGCTGCTGCGCATGTACCTGCGCTGGGCCGAGCAGCGCGGCTGGAAGAGCGAGCTGATCGAGGTCTCCGCCGGCGAAGTGGCCGGCATCAAATCGGCAACCATCCGCATCGAGGGCGACTATGCCTTCGGCTGGTGCCGCACCGAGACCGGCATCCACCGGCTGGTGCGCAAGTCGCCGTTCGACTCCGGCAACCGGCGCCATACCTCGTTTGCCAGCGTGTTTGTTGCGCCTGAAGTCGATGACTCGATCGAGATCGATATCGATCCGTCGGATCTGCGCATCGATGTTTACCGCGCCTCGGGCGCCGGTGGTCAGCACGTCAACCGCACCGAATCGGCCGTGCGCATTACCCATGAGCCGACCGGCATCGTTGTCCAGTGCCAGACCGACCGCTCCCAGCACAAGAACAAGGACCGGGCGATGGGCCAGCTGCGCGCCAAGCTCTATGAGCTTGAGCTGAAAAAACAGCAGGAGAAGGCCCAGGCGGCCGAGGAGGAGAAGGCCGATATCGGCTGGGGCAGCCAGATACGCAACTACGTGCTAGACCAGTCGCGGATCAAGGACCTGCGCACCGGCGTGGAGCGCAGCGACACCCAGAAGGTGCTGGACGGCGACCTGGACGAATTCGTTGCCGCCCAGCTCAAGGCCGGTTTGCAGTAACACCAGCCGATGAAGGACAGGATGCAAGACAAGAGAGACAATCCCGTGACCGACAGCAAGCCAGAACAAGTAATCGAAGCCGACGAGAACCGGCTGATCGCCGAGCGGCGGGCCAAGCTCAAGGCGCTGCGGGAGGCCGGACCGGCCTATCCCAATCATTTTCGTCCCTCGATCACGGCTGATGAGCTGCATGCTCGCTTCGGCGACGAGCAGCACTGGACCCAGCAGGCGCTGGCCGAATCGGGCGAACGCTTTGCCCTGGCCGGCAGGATGATGAGCCGGCGAATCATGGGCAAGGCCAGTTTCGTCCATATCCAGGACGGCTCGGGTGAGCGCATTCAGCTCTACCTGCGCCGCGATGACCTGCCTCAAGGGGTCTACCAGGCCTTCAAGGGCTGGGATATCGGCGATATCGTCGGCGCCGAGGGCAGCCTGATGCGCACCCGCACCGGCGAGCTGTCGCTGTCGGCCGATAAACTCGAGCTACTGGCCAAGTCGCTGCGCCCGCTGCCGGAAAAGTGGCATGGGCTGACCGACCAGGAAACCCGCTACCGGCGGCGCTATGTCGACCTGATCGTCAACCCGCAGGTGCGCGAGACCTTCGTGCGTCGATCACAGGTCATCCGGGCGATTCGCGGCTTTCTTGACCGGCGCGGCTTTCTCGAGGTCGAGACACCGATGATGCACCACATTCCCGGCGGCGCCACCGCCCGGCCGTTCGTCACTCACCACAACGCGCTGGACCTGGATCTGTACCTGCGGGTAGCCCCGGAGCTGCACCTGAAGCGGCTGGTGGTCGGTGGTTTGGAGCGGGTCTATGAGATCAACCGCAATTTCCGCAACGAGGGCGTGTCCACCCGGCACAACCCCGAGTTCACCATGCTGGAGTTCTACTGGGCGCACGCCGACTTCAACGATCTGATGGACCTGACCGAGCGCATGCTCACCAAGGTGGTCGCTGAGCTGCCGGACCAGGACGGCCTGGTCGTCGACTACCAGGGCCAGCCGATTGATTTCGGTCGCTTCCGTCGCCTGTCGGTACTGGAGGCAGTGGCCGAACAGATTCCCGACGAAGACCTGGTCAGCCTGCGCAACCGCGATCGTCTGCGCGCACTGTGCAGTGCCCGCGATATCTCCTTCGAGCAGGGCTGGGGCTGGGGACGGCTGCTGATGGAGCTGTTCGACGTGCTGGTCGAGCCGAAGCTGGTTCAGCCCACCTTCATCACCGGCTACCCGGTCGAGGTCTCGCCGCTGTCGCGGCGTAACGATGAGGATCCCGAGATCGCCGATCGCTTCGAGCTGTTCATTGCCGGTCGTGAAATTGCCAATGGTTTCTCCGAGCTCAACGATCCCGAGGACCAGGCCGAGCGCTTTAGTGCCCAGGTCGCCGAGCGCGAGGCCGGCGACGCCGAGGCCATGCACTACGACCATGACTACGTGCGCGCGCTGGAGTACGGCATGCCGCCGACCGCCGGTGAGGGGATTGGTATCGACCGGCTGGTGATGCTACTGACCGACTCACCATCGATCCGCGATGTGCTGCTGTTTCCTTACCTCAGGCCCGAGGCCGAAGGGTGAGCGATACGGTGAAAATCGCGCTGGTCCAGGCTGATCTGCGCTGGCGCCAGCCGGCGGCCAACCGCGAGCATCTGGGGGCGATGATCGCCGGGATGCCGGGCGCTGATCTGTACCTGCTGCCGGAGACCTTTGCCACCGGCTTTCTGGGCGATCAGGGCCTGATCGAAACCATGGATGGCGAAAGCGTTCAGTGGATGGTCGAGCAGGCAGAAAGCCATGACGCGGCAATTGCCGGCAGCCTGGCCCTGGACGACGACGGCCGGCTGCACAATCGCTTCCTGTTCGTGCAGCCCGACGGTCGCATCGACTACTACGACAAGGCCCACCTGTTCGGCCATGGCGGGGAGGGCGAGCGCTACCGGTCGGGCAACCGAAGGGTCGAGGTCGATTTTCGTGCTCGGCGCTTCGATCTGCAGGTCTGCTATGACCTGCGCTTTCCGGTGTGGTGTCGCAACGATGATCGTTTCGACGTGCAGCTTTTCGTTGCCAACTGGCCGGCGGCGCGGGTGGATGCCTGGCGCAGTCTGCTCAAGGCCAGGGCGATCGAAAACCAGGCCTTCGTGATCGGCGTCAATTGCACCGGTACCGATGGCAACCAGGTGGTTTATCCCGGCGCCTCCTCGGCCTGGAGCGGGTTGGGTGAGTGCCTGGTCGAACTGGACGATACCGAGCAGACCGTCATGGTCGAGCTGGACTTCGCTGCCCTGGATGAGCTGCGTCGAAGCCTGCCGTTTCTGGCCGACCGGGATGCTTTCACCCTGGGACGCCGATGACACCGGTCCGGCGTATGCCTTGCCCGGATGGGGGTTGCCGACCTCGCCCTGAACGGCCCGGTCGATGATTCGGCTGGGCACTGATGATGTCGACCTGGCCCGGGCCGCAGCGCTGCTCGAACAGGGCCTGCTGGTCGCCGTGCCTACCGAAACGGTTTACGGCCTGGCAGCCGATGCGGGCAACGTCGATGCCGTGCGCCGGATCTTTGTCGCCAAGGGCCGTCCCGCTGATCATCCGCTGATCGTCCACTTGCCGGGTATCGATGCCCTGGACGACTGGGCCGTGGAAATCCCCGAAGCTGCCCGTCGGCTGGCTGGCCGCTTCTGGCCGGGGCCGTTGACGCTGGTATTGAAGAAAAAAGCCGGTGTTTCGGAAACCCTGACCGGCGGGCAGTCGACCGTGGGCTTAAGGGTGCCCGGTCACCCGGTGACGCTGAAGCTGCTGGAGCGCTTCGGCCGCGCCATTGCCGCACCGTCGGCCAACCGTTTCGGGCATATCAGCCCGACCACTGCCGATCATGTCGTCGATGAATTCCATGGGGAAGAAACGGTAGCCGCCATAATCGATGGTGGACCGTGCACCGTCGGCGTGGAGTCGACCATCATCGATTTAAGCGGCGAGTTCCCGCGTGTTCTCAGACCGGGCATGATTGGTGCCGAACAGCTCGCCGAGGTACTGGGAGCAACGCCAGACACCGCGGGGCGGGATGAAGGTCCGAGGGCTTCCGGCCGCCTGGCCTCTCACTACGCCCCGAAAACTCCTCTGCTGCTGGTTTCTGCCGATGGCCTGATCCGGCCACGGCCCGATGCCGCAGTGCTGGCGCTGGCCGGCACCGTTGACCCAGGCGGTTTCGCCTGCTGGCGAGTGCTGCCGGATGATCCCGTCGCCTATGCCAGGGGGCTGTATGCAGCCTTGCGCGAGCTCGATGCCCTGGATGCTGGCTGTATCCTGGTCCAGCGGCCGCCAGAGACACTGTCATGGGCCGCTGTAGTCGACCGACTGCGCCGAGCAGCCGCCTGAGGGTCAGTGAAGTATCGGGACATCAAGGCATTGGCAACGGAACAGCCGCGGTGGACTCATCAATATGAATGATCGCGTCGAACATGGGAGATAGCGTCACGTCGTAGTAGTAGTTCTGTATATCGTGAGCAGGATCGAAGACACTGCCAACAAACAGAAACAGCTGGCTTTCACGGAGCCAGTCGAGCAGCTGCGATCCGGGGATGCCCCCGACATCAAGAATGTACTGTTCGCTGTCGGCTGCATGAAGCAGCTCGGTGATCGAGCCGGGCAGCGGCGGTAGCGGGATGGACTGTTGCAGCAGGCCCACGCCCGACCGCTGGGCCATGAAATCCCCGTGGCTGAAGGAAAAGCCGATGACCTGGTATTCATTGCCCAGCTCCTCGCGCAGGTGGCTGCCCATGGTCGGCCAGCCCTGGAAATAAGGCGTGGCGGCCACATGGCCGTTGTGAGCCCACAGCCCGACCCGAACACCTGGCCCTGCCAGATCTTCGATCAACTGCACGTTGTCGGTCATGCAGCGCTCCCGGGCTTCCGATCTGGGCTGCAAGTCGGGCACATTGAAGTCGTCGAAGGTGGACCGATGGCCATCGATCAGGCTCTTGAGCAGATACATCAGCATGTGGTAGTCCTGCAGCGTGGCACCGGCGACCAATTCATCCCTATTCGCGGCCAGCGTAGCCTGAAGATCCAGCAGCTGCGCCCGGATCTGGTCGTATTCCTGTTGTGGCATTTCCTGATAAAAGGGCCAGGCCTCGTACATGCCCACATCCAGCGGGCTGATCGCCGCCTCGACTTGCTCCGAGAGCTCGGGAGAGGCCACGTTGATCAGCTCCATCATCGCTTCCGGCTGCATTCCTACCGTCTGGCAGTCTATACCGATGTAGCGCAAGGGCTCGGCGTCCGGGTTGGCGGCGTTGTAATCGGCCATCCACTGAATGAGGTCTCTTACCTCCTCGGTGTACCAGGTCCAGTAGTGCATGCGCTCAAGCATCATGGATTCCAGATCACCTTCCCCGGTCTGCACGTACTGATCCAGGAAGTAGCCCTCTGCGATGTCCGACTCGATCGCGAATACCGTGGCTCCATGCTCCTCGACCAGCCAGCGGAAGATCTTGTGCTTGAGATGAAAGAACTCGCGCGTGCCGTGGGTTGCCTCGCCCATGCCGATTACCCGAGCCGCGGCCAGGCGAGACAGCGGCAACAGGTCGTCGGTGGCAGGGCCCGGTAGCGTGCTGTCCAGCGGCGCAAGTTCACTGTTCAGTATGGCGACGCGTACCTCGAATGGTGTCTGTTCCGGTGCTGGCGGCGATGTCTCCGGAACGGGCTGAGTCGAACTTGAGCCGCCGCAGGCCGAGAGCACAAGAAGGCTTGCTCCGAACAACATCAAGAGCATCAGACTGGATTCAAATCGGGTCACGGTTTTCTACGTTTTTTGTAGCACGATATTCATCGTACCTAATTATTCCGGAGTAGTGCAACCGGTAATTTTTGATCCGTCAGCTGAATTCGCTTGATATTGGCATTGAGCAAACGCGTACGGAGTTCCGAGCGTGTTATTTCTCGCAGGTGTTAGTAAACTGCTCGGGTCAGGGAATTGCGAGCCGATAGCGTCGAGTCGCGATGCTGCCCACCATTAACTACCAGGGAGGATGCATTCATGCTGCGATCACTTCACATCGGTGACTACATGAATCGGAAGCCGATCAAGGTTTATGCCGATGACAGCCTGGTCAGGGCCGCTGAGATCATCACTCGTAATCACGTATCCGGAGCATGCGTGGTCGACAGGGAAGACATCCTGGTCGGCGTGCTGTCGGAGATAGACTGCCTGCGGGCCGTGATTTCTGCGACCTACAACAACACCTACGATATCGGCACTGTTAGTGATGCGATGACTGCCGAAGTACAGTGTTGCGAGCTGCACGACAATATCGTTGACGTGGCCATGGACATGATCTCCAAGGGTCACCGCAGACGTCCGGTGGTTGACCAGGGCAGGCTGATCGGTCAGCTGACCTGCCGGCAGATCCTTCGCGCAGTCAGCGAATACAACCAGTCTGTGCGGACCTGAAAAACCGTTCCTGACAGGGCTTGCAACGAACAGCCTTGCCGAAATAGGGCTGCTAAAGCCGGCGAATGACGCCGACGGCGCGGCCTTCGATTACCGCGCCGTCGGCGGCGGTGAGCTGGCGGTCGGCAAACTCGGGATTGGCCGCTTCCAGCCATACGCCGCGACCACGGCGGCGCAGGCGTTTGACGGTGACTTCATCACCGATACGCACGACGACGATCTGGCCGTGGCTGGCGGTGGCAGTGCGCTGAACGGCCAGCAGATCGCCATCCTCGATGCCGGCGTCGATCATGCTCTCTCCGCGCACCCGCAGCAGATAGTCGGGCACCGGCCGGAACAGGTTGCGAGGTACCGAGACCTGCTCTTCACGGTTTTCTATCGCCAGGATCGGGCTGCCGGCGGCAACCTGGCCTATCAGCGGCAGGGAAAGCGCTGTGGTCGGATCGGCTGAGCCGTCGTCGCCAGGGCCGCACAACGGAACAATGCCGCGCGCGGTGCCGCTCTCGATTCGGATTGCGCCCTTGCCTGCCAGCGCCTTGAGGTGACATTGGGCAGCGTTGGGGGAGGCAAAGCCGAAATACTCGGTAATCTCTGCCCGGGTCGGTGGCCAGCCTTCCTCCCGAATGAAGCGAATGATGTAGTCCAGTATTTCCGACTGCCGCGGCGATAGTTCCATGGCGGTACTGTATCAAAAAACAGATAACGGCGTAGTCAGCGGCGAATGATGATGGTGCCCGATACCCGGGTTCGGTAGGGGAGATGGTAGGGGTGATGAAACGGGTGGTAATACCACGGTCCGTACCAGGGCCATGGATCGTGATAGTAGCGTTCGACCACTTCCGGCCACAAGTAGATCACCTCGGCATCCAGGCGTGGGTAGCGGTATCGGTATTCGCCGATCTCGCCTTCCACCAGGTCCTCTATACGGCCGATCACCGTGATGTCTCGGCCACGGCTGAACACGACCGGGTCGAGAAATCCGGAACGACAGGCCAGGAACCGTCCGTATGAGCGGTCACTGCGCACCGGGCGCTTGTTGCGGTCGAGCTGGTGGGAAAGAACCTCCACGCAGGTGCGGTCTGCCAGGGGCTCGGCATCGACGATCACGCCGCCCCAGCGCACGTTGCCCCCGATCGAACGCTCGGTGGCCTGTTCAGGCAGGAAGTCCGGAAAGTCGCCGGCCAGTGGCGCCGGAATGGTCGCACAGCCGGCCAGGGCGAGCAGCCCGGTAATTGCCGTAAGCGCTTTCAAGGCTGTGACATGCATGCAAACGCACCTCGCTTGAGTTATACATGATTAGACGTTTCTAGTAACTGCTTGTTCACCCAGATTGCTTGATTCGTCAGCCCCCAGCCTGCCTTATTTGCAGAGTGAACAAGGCAGGCTCAGGGCTTGAAGGCCTCGACTCGGCGGGTGAACTCCGGAAGCAAGTCCTGATGCTGGCCAGTACCGTAATGCAGCCGGCAGTACAGCCAGGTCAGCCGGTCGAATTCGCCTGACTGGTTGGGCAGGGCATGGCTCACCCGCTGGCTGAATTCCAGTGGCGTTTCGGTTGGGCTGCAGGCCAGACCGCGTCGGCGCAGGCGGGCCAGTAGCTGCTGCCACAGTCGCTCGGCCTGGCTGCGCGGGCGAGCCCTGGGCCGGCGGAGCAGCAACAGGGCGACAAGTCCTACGACCAGCATGGCCGAAAGCACCATGGTCAGGCCAATCATCATCAGCCCCGGTTCGCCCAGGCCCAGCCCGCCCAGAAACTGGCGCTGTCTGCTGGCGTCAAAGCCCAACACCCAGTTGTTCCACAGGTGCTGAACCCGGTCATAGCGATTGCGCAGGTCCTGGACCCAGTCCCAGTCCAGCAGGTGTCTTGGCTGGTCGATGGCCACTCGCGAACCTTCGCGAATCCGGCTCGGGGATACCGCTGCAGTAGGATCCACCCGGGTCCAGCCCTGTTCGGGCAGCCAGACCTCGACCCAGGCATGGGCATCTGACTGGCGTACCAGCAGATAGCGGGCGGTGGTGCTCCACCAGCCGCCCTGGTAACCGGTAACGATGCGTGCCGGCACCCCTGCGGCGCGCATCATCACCGCAAATGCCGAAGCGTAATGCTCGCAGTAGCCGGTGCGCAGGTCGAACAGGAATTCGTCCACGCTGTTGCGGCCCATCGGTGAGGTCTCGAGGCTGTAAAAGAAAGCCTCCTCGTTGAACCAGCGCAGAATCGCATCAATCAGCTGCTGATCGTCCGGGTAGCGCTCACGCCACTCGGCAGCCAGCGCCAGGGTGCGTGGGTTACGGTCGTCAGGCAGCCGGGTGGCCAGGTTGTGAAGTGTTTGCGGCAGATCCGGGGTGTCGATGAAGTCCGGGTTGCTGGATACCTCGTACTGGGTCAGGGTGGTGATGGCTCGCCTGCTGATCATCTGGTAGTCCGCTGTCACCCGGGCCCCGCGCGGATACTCGACCGGATAGTCCAGGGAGAACAGCCAGCGCTGCTCGTGTGGCTCGAGCTGAACCCGGTAGTCCCAGCTCCGTGTGCCGGCCTCCGGCATCACCGTGGCCGGACTGGTCGAGAAAAAGGACCGGCTCCAGGTGTGACCATCGAAATTCCAGAATACCGGTCCGCGCCAGTAGCGTTCGGCAGGCGGCGGCATCGGACCGTCAAATTCAACTCGAAATGCGGCAGATTCGTCGGCATACAGATTGGCGATGCTGCCCGGCGACATCGAGTCCGACAGTCCGGTACGGCCGTCCATGACCTCATCCGGCAGGCCCCAAAGTGGCTGCGCCAGCCTCGGGAAGGTGACGAACAGGGCCAGTGCCAGCGGAACGGCAGCAACGATCAGCAGGGTTACCGGACGCAGGGTCGACCTGGTCCAGCTTGCCGAAGCTGGCTTGGGTTGGGCGCTGTCGACCCGCTGGATCAGCAGCAGCGCTGCGGTTGCTACCCAGAAAGCGCCGGCCAGGTAGGCCAGGTAGACCAGCCTCTCACTGAACAGGAACTGGGTGGCAATCAGGAAAAAGCACATCGAGGCCACCAGGCGCAAATCCCGCAGGCGGAACATCTCCATCATCTTGGCTGCCAGCATCATGCACAGCAGCCCGGTCGCCGCCCGTCGACCCCACAGGCCGCCGTAGAAGATCACCACCAGGCCAAGCAGGGCCAGGGTGATCCCCAGCCGCAGCCATGCCGGCGGGGGTTGCCAGTTCTGCCAGGCGGCACCTACCCGCCAGATTGCCAGTACCAGGATCACCAGCATCAGCCAGCCGGGCATCGCCAGCAGGTGCGGTAGCGCGGCGGCCAGGAAGGCCAGAACGGTCCAGGCCACGGCCTCTGCCGGCGGATGAGCTTGTACGGGTTTGACCATCAGCCTTGTCCAAACCCGGCCAGCGCCCGCAGACATCGGTGCAGATGGTCCTGGCCGCGTTCCGGCCCGAAGCGCTCGGCGCCGGTATCCAGTACCCACTTCAGGCCCTCGGCGTCGGCCTGCAGTACCCACGCCGTGACAATGCTGATTCGGCGCTCCAGATCGGCGCCGGGCGCGCGCGCCAGCTCGAGGTGGATTACCTCGGCCTGTTCCTGCTGGAATTCACGCGACAGCAGGGTCTGATGGCGCTGGCTGGACTTCCAGGCAATCCGGTGCAGCGGATCGCCGACCCGCCAGGGTCTGAGGCTGTGAAACTCCTCACCGTCCGGCCGCGGCTTGCTCAGTCGTCCGGTCTGGCGACCGCCGTCACGCGGCAGCGGCGGGGCCGGACTGGTCGGTGTGGGCCAGACCAGGAAACGTCGCTCCGGCCAGAACCAGGACCAGGCGCGGAACAGGCCTAGCGGATGGGTGGTCTCCAGCCGAATCCTGCCGAGCTTCATCCAGCCACGTCGTGCGGTTGGCAGCGTCAGCCTGACACTGGCCTGATGGGCTGCAGCAGTCGCCGTTTCGCCAGTGCCTTCGGGGCGAATGAATTTCAGGCCGGGGCGGCTCCGGTTGGAGGTATCGGAAATATCGATCCTGAGCGCCAGCTGCTGACCGGCGAATACCGGGCGGGCAGCGCAGTGCCGGATGGCAAGGCCCTCGAGATTGCGGTAGGCCAGCAACATGGAGTTGACGGCCAGGCCAGCCACCAGGAATGTTGTCAGCAGGCCCATGTTGTTGTTGAAGTTGAGACTGCCGATCAGCATCGCTGACATCAGCAATCCGAGCAGCCAGCCGAATCCTGTCGGCAGGATGTAGATTTGCCGATAGCGCAGGGTGAGCGGCGGAGTTACCGGGCCGCGCCGCCGAATCCAGTCATCCAGCAGCCCGCGAAGACGACCGGTCGCTGAAATCGACATGGATCAGGCAACCGCGGTGGCGTCAATGATCTCCTGGACCACGGCATCACCACCGATGCCGCTTTCCGGCAGGGTCTGCAGGCGGTGTCCGGCAAGCGCCGGAAACACCGTGCGCACGTTGTCCGGCAGGCAGAAATCCTGGCCCTGGATCAGGGCATGGGCGCGCGCCGACTGCGCCAGCGCCAGGGCGGCACGAGGTGACAGACCATTGACCACGGCGGCATGGTTGCGGCTGCCTTCGACCAGGGCCTGGATGTAATCGAGTACCGGTTCAGACAGATGCACGTTGCGCGCTATCGCGATCAGCTCTGCCAGCCGCGCTGGATCCAGGATCGGTTTCATTTCGGCCAGCAGGTCGCGGCGGTCACGCTGGATCAGCAGCTGCCGCTCTTCCTCGGCCGACGGGTAACCGAGTCGGGTGCGCAACAGGAAGCGGTCGAGCTGTGAGTCGGGAAGCGGGTAGGTGCCGACCAGGTCGGTAGGGTTCTGGGTGGCGATGACGAAGAACGGGGCTGGCAGCGCATGGGTCTTGCCGTCGACGGTCACTTGCCCTTCGGCCATGGCCTCGAGTAACGCCGACTGGGTGCGCGGTGTGGCCCGGTTGATCTCATCGGCCAGGACGACGTTGGCAAAGACCGGCCCGTGGTGGAACTCGAACTGTTCCTCATCGCGCCGGTAAACCGAAACGCCGGTGATGTCTGCCGGCAGCATGTCGCTGGTGAACTGGATGCGTTGCCAGCTGCCGCCCAGGGCGATTGCCATGGCGTGCGCCATCGTGGTCTTGCCGACACCGGGTAAATCCTCGATCAGCAGGTGGCCGCCGGCCAGCAAGGCGCAGAAGGCCAGATCGACGGCCTCGGCCTTGTCCAGTATGACTTCGTTGACGGCTGCCACTGCCGCTGCCAGTTCATCGGTCAGCTCCGATACCGGGGCATTCCGCGCGGCGGGCTTACTCATCCAGCAGCTCGTTTACCTTGGCGGCACAGATGAAGTCGTTCTCCGACAGGCCGTCTATGGCGTGGGTGGTGAAGGTGACCAGGCAGTAGTTGTAGCCGGCCTCGAAGTCCGGATGGTGGGCTTCCTTGTTGGCGATCCAGGCCATGGCGTTGATGAAGGCCATGGTCTTGTAGAAACCCTTGAACTCGAAGCGCCGATGAATGGCCTTGCCGTTCTCGGACAGCTGCCAGCCGGCAACCTGGGCCAGCAGGGTGTCTACTCGATCGCGCTTGAGTGGATCGGTGCCTCCCTCACAGGGCGTGCATTTCTTTTCGGTAAGGGCATCGGACATGATCAGGCGGCCTCCTTTTGCTTGGGTGGATAGGTTGGGGTGAACTCGCCCAGCGTCCGGGCGGTGCGGATCAGGGCATGCAGATCCTGCTGAGCCAGGCCGAACAGGTCATCCATGCGATCCAGTACGTAGTAGACGGTCTGGTAGATATCGATGCGATACGGGGTGCGCAGGGCATCGACGGGATCGAAAGGGCGGCGAATCGGTTCATCGCTTTCCAGGGCATAGACGGTCTCTCCGGGTGATGACGCAATCCCGCCACCATAGATTTTCAGTCCGCTTGCGGTCTGGAGAAGACCGAATTCGACGGTAAACCAGTAAAGCCTGGCCAGCAGCACGCGCTCGGCCTTGGAGGCCCGCATCCCGGCCTTGCCATAGGCCTCGGTGAAGTCGGCGAAAGCCTGGTGGGTCAGCATGGTCGTGTGGCCGAAAATCTCGTGGAAAATGTCCGGCTCCTGGAGGTAGTCCATTTCCTCGCGGCTGCGAATGAAAGAGGCAGCGGGGAAGCGGCGCTCGGAAAGCAGACGAAAGAAGTCATCGAAGTTGATCAATGCCGGCACCGGCGCTACCTGCCATCCGGTTCGCTCCATCAGCACTTCGGAGATCTCCCCGGGTTGGGGAATGCGGTTCTCAGGCAGCTTCAACATCTCCAGGCCGTCCATGAATTCCTTGCAGACCCGGCCTTCGATGATTTTGATCTGACGCTGGTACAGCTCCGCCCACACCGCGTGTTCATCCTCGCTGTAGTGGATAATGCCGTTTTCGTCAGGAATCTTCGCTTCGTACTTGGTTGATTTGCCCATGTCAGTAAACCGGTGTGTCTTGAATATCCATGATTTTAGCATCGAGCGGCGTCTTGCCCCCGTGAACCGGGCTCGGCAGGAACTTGTTCGATGACACCGATCGGCGCTAGGTTCCATCGGCAGACCTGGTACCGCGACCAGGTTGGCAGTGATGCGCCTGCCATCGCTCGTCTGATTGGCCAGAAGCAGTGTCGCACGCTGATCATCGGCGCTGGCCTGGGAGGCCTGAGCACCGCCCAGAGTCTGGTCGAGCGCGGGGATCGCGACGTCATCGTGATCGAGGCCGGTGAGCCGGGAAACGGCGCATCCGGGCGTAATGGCGGCTTCGTGTTCGCCGGCTATTCACTGGCCAACGAGCGTCTGCTGTCCCAGCTCGGCAGGGATCGGGCTCGCCGGCTGCACCACTGGACGCGCGATGGCGTGCGGCTGTTGGCCGAGCGGATCGCGCGCTGGCAGCTGGATTGTCGAATGGGCGAAAGTGGGGTGGTGCTGGCAGACTGGTTCGGCGATGATCGTCGGCTGCTGGCAATGCGCAGGCGCCTGGCCGAGGAACTGCAATTCGAACTGGAATTCCTGGACCGTCGTCAGCTGGCCGAGCTGGTCCGTTCGGATCGCTACGGAGGCGGTCTGCGCGAGCCGGACAGTTTTCATTTCCAGCCGCTGGCATACCTGTTCGGTATGGTCCGGCAGCTCGAGAATGCCGGCGTGATGGTGTACGGCCACAGTCCGGTCAGCGCGCTATCGCGCACCGATGATGGCTGGGAGGCAAGGTGCGACAAGGGAAGCGTGCGCGCCGAACGGGTCATCCTGACTACTGGAGGCTACGATCTCCGGTTAAACCGCAGGCTGCAAGGTGCGATTCAGCCGGTCGGCACCTATATCGTGGTCACTCAACCGCTCGGGCAACGACTGACCTCCCGCATTCCGGTCCCCGTAGCGGTTTATGACACCCGTTTTGCCTTTGACTACTATCGCCCGTTGCCCGACGGAAGACTGCTGTGGGGCGGGCGTATATCCATGGCTGATCGCACCCCCTCTGCGATCGAGCGGCTGATGCGACGTGACATCAGCAAGGTGTTTCCCGAGCTGGCGGGAGTGGGTTTCGATTACGCCTGGGGCGGCTGGATGAGCTATGCGCGGCACCAGATGCCGATTCTGCACCTGGCCCCCGACGGCCTGGGCGCCGCGCTGGCCTTTGGGGGTCACGGCATGGCCGTTACCACGTTGGGCGGAGAAATCATGGCCGAGGCCCTGACTGGCTGCCGAGAACGGCTGGAAGCATTTCAGCGCTGGGGGGCGGTCTGGGCTGGCGGACTGGCGGGCAGGGCCGCGGTCCAGGCTCGCTATTGGCAATTGCAGCTTGCCGATCGGCTGCGTGACTGGCGCGGCCGTCCGCGCCGAGATGGCAGATTTCCTACAAGCTGACGAGCAGATTTCCTACACGATGCCGAGCCGATTGGCCATTTCCGATTCTTTTCCCATCAAGGAAAATGACAGTCGAGGGTTTGCAGTGGAATTGGAAGCATCGCCCTTTTGCTGGTAAGGGCGCAAGCCGGGGCCACAACCCCGGTGGGGGTCGAGGCGGCGCAACTCCCGCGCCGCCTCACTTTTTTATTCATACCCGCTCGAACAGGCCGGCCGCTCCCATGCCAGTGCCGATGCACATCGTCACCATGCCGTAGCGCTGCTCGCGACGTTGCAGACCGTGAATCAGTTTTGCGGCAAGAATGGCGCCGGTGGCGCCTAGCGGGTGCCCAAGCGCAATTGCGCCGCCCAGCGGGTTGACCCGGGAAGGATCCAGCTCCACGGTGCGCATTACCGCCAGTGCCTGGGCGGCGAAGGCTTCGTTGAGTTCGATCCAGTCGATCTCATCCTTGGCGATCCCGGTCTGCTTGCAGACCTTCGGAATGGCCTCGATCGGACCGATGCCCATGACTTCCGGGCGCACGCCGGCGACCGAGAAACCGCGGAACACGGCCAGTGGCTCGAGGTTGAGCTCCTTGACCACGCGCTCGGAGACCAGGATCAGGGCTCCGGCGCCATCGGACATTTGCGAGCTGGTACCAGCCGTAACCGTGCCCTTGGCGTCGAATACGGTCCTGAGCTTACCCAGCGCTTCCGGTGTGGTGTCTCGGCGCGGCCCCTCGTCGGTGTCGACAACCGATTCGCGCACCTGGACGGTACCATCCGGACCGGGTACGCGGCTGGTCACGGTGACCGGGCGAATCTCGGTGAATTCGCCGCCATCAATGGCGGCAATCGCCTTCTGGTGACTCTGGTAAGCAAACTGGTCCTGGTCTTCGCGGATGACTTTCCACTCGCTGGCCACTTTTTCGGCGGTAATGCCCATGCCGTAGGCAATGGCGACGTTTTCGTCGTCAAAGGCCTTGGGGTTCATCGCCACCTTGTGGCCCATCATCGGCACCATGGTCATGGTTTCGGTGCCGGCGGCAATCATCACGTCGGCTTCGCCCAGGCGGATGCGATCGGCAGCCATGGCAATGGTCTGCAGGCCGGATGAGCAGAAGCGGTTGACGGTCACGCCCGGTACGTTGTCAGGCAGGCCGGCCAGCAGTACGCCGATGCGGGCCACGTTCATGCCTTGCTCGGCCTCGGGCATGGCGCAGCCGACGATCACGTCCTCGACCCGGGCCGGATCCAGGTCCGGCACCTCGGCCAGGGCGGATTTCAGGGCGTGGGCGAGCAGATCATCCGGGCGGAAATTGCGAAAGCCACCCTTGAACGCCCGGGCAACGGGGGTTCGGACGGCGGAAACGATGTAGGCGTCACTCATGGTTGGTTCCTTGCATTCGGTTGATTTGGTCTGGGTAGAGGGGTAGAAGGGTAGAAGGGTAGAGGGTTGGGGGATGGATTTTCCTTCTTCCCCTCTCACCTCTGCCCTTCTACCCGCCGCTCAGTTCCTGAGCGGCTTGCCCGTCTTCAACATGTGGGCGATGCGCTCCTGCGTTTTTTCCATCGCGCACAGCTCCAGAAAATGCTCGCGCTCCAGGTGATGCAGCCAGTCTTCGTTGACTGGGGTGCCGCGGTCGATTTCGCCGCCGCAGATCACGGTGGCGATGCGGCTGCCGATCTCGAAATCATGCTCGGAGATGAAATGGCCTTCCAGCATGTTGACCAGCAGCATCTTCAGCGTTGCCACGCCAACATCGCCGGCAGCCGGAATGGTTCGTCCGGCCAGGTCCGGTCGGTAGCCGGCTGCGGTCAGGGCGCGGACCACGCCGTGGGCGGCGTGCAGCAGCTCGTGTTCATGCATCACGACCAGGTCTTCCGGTCGCAGGTAGCCCATTTCCTTCGCTTCCAGTGCCGAGCCGGAGACCTGACCCATGGCAACCTGCTTGTAGCGCTTTTCCAGCAGCGGGTAGGTATCGCCGGCCGCGGTATCGGCGTTGATCTGCATGGCCAGCGTTGCCAGGCCGCCGCCGCCGGGCAGCAGCCCGACGCCGGCCTCGACCAGGCCCATGTAGCTTTCCAGGTGGGCGACACGACGGCTGGCGTGCATCGCCAGCTCCAGGCCTCCGCCCAGTGCCAGGCCACGCACGGCGGCAACCGATGGCACGGCGGCATAGCGCAGGCGCAGGTTTGCCGCCTGGAAGCCACTGACCAGCGCCCGCACGCTGTCAAAATCACCGCGCTGGATGGCTTCGGCCGCGGCTTTCAGATTGGCGCCTGCCGAGAAGGGGCCCCTGGGCTGCCAGATCACCAGGCCGTCGAATTCGGCTTCGGCCTTGTCCAGGGCGGCGTTCAGGCCCTCGACCACGCCATTGTCGATCACGCCCATCTTGGTCTTCAGGCTGGCGATCAGCACATCATCGCGCAGGGTCCACAGCCGAATGGCGTCGGTTTCATGCACGGTCTGGCCATCATGGCTGCTTTCTCCAACCAGTCGTACAGGCTGGTACTGGCGCTGGTAGACGGCCAGGTCCGGTCGCGGACTGACCTGGTTGGTAGCGCCCGAATAGGAGCCGCCCGGTCCGTGCACGCCGTCGACATCGCCGACCCATTTCGGAAGGACGACGTCGACCTCGGCCTTGCCCGACTCGATATCATCCTCGATCAGGCAGGCGACCCTGCGCCAGCCGGCGGCCTGCCACTGCTCGAACGGGCCCATCTTCCAGCCATAACCCCAGCG